>JAAYFS010000055.1 GCA_012728115.1 Bacillota bacterium
ATCTAGAACAGAATGATTTGGTTTCATTTGAAAAAGAACTTGCTCAGGCGAAGGAACTTAGAGATTCGATTCCCATTAAACTTAAAGGCTATTGGCCATTTCTTGAGCAAATTGCGGTTACAGTTCCTGATAAGCCTGGAATGATCGGCGAGATCGCTAATGTATTAGCGCAAGCAGAAATCAATATCGATGATATTGAGATTCTAAGAGTGCGTGAAGGTGAAGGTGGTAGTATCAGGCTTGGTTTTGCTAAGCAAGGGGCGGCCAATCAAGCGGTAGCGGTTTTGACTCAGCGTGGAATTCAAGCACGGACTATCGATTAATTTGAGGTATTAACTTGAAGTATTAACTGGAACTATTAAGCTGATCTATTGAGCTGAAGGATTTAGTTGAAGGATCGAGTTGCACGATGGAATTTTACGATTAAGGTTGTCGCTATAGGTGAGGGCCTAGCTTGATCGATTGAGGACTAATTAGGGGGATGAACATGATTGATCTACGTAGTGATACCGTAACCAAACCAACGGATTTGATGAGGAAGACGATGGCAGAATCAGTAGTTGGTGATGATGTTTATCGCGAAGATCCTACAGTAAAAAAGTTAGAGGAGCTTGCCTCAAATATTTTTAAGAAGGAAGCGGCTCTATTCGTTGCAAGCGGAACTATGGGAAATCTGATTGCTTTACTTACTCATACCAGACCGGGAGATGAAATTATTCTTGAAGCCGAATCACACATCTACTATTATGAAGTCGGCGGTTTGGGTAGGCTAGGAGGCTTAATTCCGCAGCTTATCCCAGGAAAAGACGGGATCTTCAGTATCGAACAACTTAAAAAGGCTTTACGTCCCGACGATATTCATTTTCCGAAGGCAACTTTACTATGTTTAGAAAATACTCATAACCGTGCGGGTGGTAGGGTGCTGGATCAAGAGAAAGTTAAAGAAATAGTATCTTTCGCCAAACAGCAGGGTTTGCGGACACATTTAGATGGAGCGAGAATCTTTAATGCTGCGGTAGCTTCCAACACGGATGTAAGCACGCTATGCGAACCATTTGACAGCGTGATGTTTTGTCTTTCAAAGGGCTTGGCAGCACCTATCGGTTCGGTGCTGGTCGGTAATCAAGATTTCATTGACAGAGCACGGAAATATCGAAAAATGTTAGGTGGCGGAATGCGCCAAGCAGGAGTAATTGCGGCGGCAGGATTGGTAGCATTAGAAGTAATGACAAAACGATTAGGGGAAGATCACCGAAATGCCCAATTACTAGCGACTAAACTAGATGAAATCGATGGCTTCCAGGTAGTAAACCACGTTGAGACAAATATTATTGTATTAGAACTAACGAATAATGATTTTACAGTCCAAGATCTCCTAACTGGTTGGCGACAAAACGGTATTCTCGCATCCAGCGTATCCGAAAAGAGAATTCGCTTAGTTACTCATTACCAAGTTAGTGATTCGGATATCGAAAAAGTAATCCGTGTGACTAAGGAGTTGATCCTTCAAGCGAGGAGGTAATCTCTTCTTTAACCGCGAGGCTTTGTTCTTTTGAATAAGCTTTGGTTAAAAGTAAACGAGCCTTTTTACCTCCAATTTGTCCGAGTGCCCAGGCACTACTTGCTCTTACACTTTCATTAGGGGAATTAAGCGCGATTTCTAGCGAATCGATTGCGAGCGGGTCACCAATATTCCCCAGGATTATACAGGCATTACGTTGCAATGTCGACTTCCCTCGCCAAGCGATCGCTGTTTCACCAAATGTTGCTTGAAACTCTTTATTACTTAATGATAATAAAGGAAGTAACGGAATTGTAGTGCCATATAAAGGCATAAACTCTTGATGGCGGGAGCGGTCAGCTTTAATGTTACGCGGACATACCTGTTGGCAAATATCGCATCCCCAAAGCTTTCTTCCAAAGTATTTTCGCAGTTGAGTTGGGATGATGCCTTTCATTTGGGTTAGATAGGAAAGACAAAGCTGTGGCCTTATTTTAAACGGTTCATATAGAGCGTTGGTTGGACAAGCTTTGACGCACATACCACAATCATCACAATCATCACATCTGGTACTTGGCTTAATTGCAGTTTCTGGCAATTTCACATCGATTAAAATTTCGCCTAACACCACCCACGAACCGTAGGATTTAACGTATAAACAACAGTTTGCTCCCTGATTTCCTAAACCAGCTCGCATGGCGAGCGCTCGCTCGGCTAAAGGAGTAATATCGCTTGCGGAGTACACTTTATTAACACCACAGTTTTCTCGTAAAAAGGAAGTGAACTGCTCCAATCTTTCTTTAAATACAACATGATAATCTTTTCCCCAAGAATAGCGCGCCAAAGAACCCGAAAAACCGACTGGATTCTCAGGGTCCACTGTTTTGTAAGCGATTGCTAAGGAAATGATCGTTTTTACTTCGTGCATTAATTTCTTAGGAGTAGTGCGCAATATAAGATCCTGCTCAGCGAACTCTGGGTAGCGACCTTCAGCTTTACACTTTTCTAACTCCTGAAGGGACTCTTTTAATGGACTCGGATCAGTGATTGCAACTGCGTCAAAACCGATCTCAGTTGCTTTATCAATGATTTGGTCTAAGGAGAACATAAAAATACCTCACAAAAGGGCTACCCGATCTGGATAGCCCTTTAAATTCAATAATCCTAATTTACATTCTCAACAGCTTTTATTTCAGGGATCTCTTGCTTAATAATACTTTCGATTCCTTGTTTTAATGTTAATTGTGACATAGGACATCCAGCGCAAGCGCCAGTTAAACGAACCTTAACAACGTTATTTTCATCAATTTCTACGAACTCTACATTACCACCATCAGCTTGAATAGCTGGACGGATTTTGTCAAGTACTTTTTGGACTTGTTCCTTCAATGCGAGCACCTCCTAGAATTGTTTATGGATTAAATTAGGATTTATTTAAGTATACACCTTCCGTATATGTTTTACAACACTTCTGAAGGGTATACTAGAAAAAACTCTTATTCGCAGGTGAATAGATCTGTGTGTCGAACCATTGATTTAAATTTAAAAGTTAAGCAGCAAAAGGGGGAGCCTTTTGAAAACCTTTCGAGAAACTTTTAGAGGATTAACATTAGACCCGTTTCAACAAAAAGCAATTAAGTATATCGATCAAAATAAATCTGTTTTGGTTGCCGCCCCAACAGGAGTAGGCAAGACTTTAATCGCTGATTATGTGATCGATAAGATTCATTCAGAAAATGGAAGAGTGATTTATACAGCGCCGATCAAGGCTTTGAGCAATCAAAAATTTAAGGAATTTAAGAAGTTCATGGGTGCTGATGCGGTTGGGATTCTTACTGGGGACATTGTTTTAAATCCTGAAGCTTCAGTCTTGATCATGACGACCGAGATTTTTCGGAATATGTTACAACAATCGAACGAAAAAGTAGCGGACGTTCGTTATGTGATTTTTGACGAAATCCACTATATCGATGATCCACAGCGAGGAAGCGTCTGGGAAGAAAGTATTATTTTTATGCCTCCCGAAATGCGCTTTCTCGGTTTAAGTGCGACCATTCCTAATGTTGAGGAATTGGCACACTGGATCGAGTCGATTCAAGGTCAAAAAATAGAGATCGTTACTCACTTTGAGCGTGTCGTGCCACTAAAACACCAGGTATTCGAAAGAAATATCGGCATGACCACACTCAAAAATTTTAAAAAAAGGTATAAACGACTTCTTAGTGAGGAACGTCAAGCGATAGCTAGTACTAGTCATCTTGATTTAATCAAAGAGTTGAAAGATGGTTATCTACCATGCCTATTTTTCTGTTTCAGTAGGAAAAAGTGTGAGATAAATGCTCACGAACTAGCTATTCATTATGATTTTTTAACTCAAGAACAAAAAGAACAAGTGAAACAAGTAATTAACGAGATTGCGGATCGTTACCCACAGATCAATAGTTCACGTTGGGAAGATTTAAAGCGTTTGGTACTTAGGGGGATTGGTTATCATCATGCAGGAATGTTACCAGTTCTAAAAGACTTGGTTGAGGAGCTTTTTGATAAAAGGCTACTTTCTGTTTTATACTGCACCGAAACCTTTGCGGTTGGATTAAACTTTCCGTGCCGCACCGTTTGCTTTGAGTCGAGTACTAAATGGGATGGATTCAACTTCCGCCCAGTCTCTAACCGCGAATACTTCCAAATGGCAGGGCGCGCAGGCCGAAGAGGGATCGATGAACAAGGTTTTGTGTTCACGTTGATCGATATCAACTATTTTGAACCACACGAGTTCCCAAGTATGAGAGAAGGCGATATTGAACCATTAAAGAGTCAATTTGCTCTAACGTATAATTCGATTCTCAATTTGATCAACAATTATTCGGACCAAGATATTTACCGAATTCTCGGTATGAACTTTGCGACTTACCAGGCAGTCCAAGAAAAGGATCTTGTTCAAGAAGAAATAGAGGCGATCGAATTAGAGTTAGAAGGTTTTTGTCCGCACACAAATACCGATAATTGCCCAGCTGTCTATAACAAATTGTTGCGGAAACGAAAGAAAATCGAAAAGGACTTGCATCGCGCTCAGGGTAGAAGAAGGAATGGGTTGCTCGCTCAAAAAGCTAATTTGGATCGGAGAATCTCTCAAGCTGTAGTGCATGATTGCGACAAAGATGAGCAAAAAAGCTGTTTTAACCGTGGTCATGCCTTTAATCGATTACAGAAAAAGTTGGCTCGCTTAAATAAACGATTCAAGCAGATCGATCCTCAGCAACGCTTCTTGCAGGAATTTAGAGATAAAAAGGAGCTTCTTAAAGCTCTTGGATATGTGCAAAACGATAAGCTAACTACCGCAGGAATCTTTGCGAGCCAGATCCACGTTCAAGAGCTATTAGTCACCGAGTTATTCATGGAGGGGATATTGCACCGTTACACTGCTTCAGAACTAAATGCGATGGCAGTTGCGATCGGCTATGAACCGCGCAAAGGCGAATTTAGACTAAAACACAATCTTGATTTCAGCCCTATCCAGCGCATCGCGTACCATTTAATTGCAATGGAAGAACATTTCTTAGGGTTCACAACTACGGAATTTCACGATCATATTGCTCTACTCGCTTATAAATGGAGTCAAGGAGAATCTTTTTCCGACATAATGAGTGAAGCATTGATCGATGAAGGAGATGTAATTTTCGCTTTTCGACGAGGTATTGATCTTTTAAGACAAATTCGTAATGCAACAGTAGAAGATAAGTTTTTAAATGCCAAGCTTAGAGAAGCGATCACGAAGATGGATCGAGATGAAGTTTCCATCTGGCTGTAGGAATTCCTTCCTGAATATTGTATAATGAATGGGCTGACAATGGCTGGGAGGATTGTTTATGGGGTATAAGTTAGTAGCTTTGGATTTGGATGGTACAGTACTTACGTATGATGAAATTCTAAAACCACGGGTGCGCCAAGCTATTAAGAATGTACAAAGAAAAGGTATCTATGTAACAATCGCGACGGGCCGAAGGTATGCAAGAACTATTCCTTGGGCCCGTGCATTAGGTATTCAGATTCCAATAGTGGTTATTGACGGAGCAGTAGTTGCTGATCCTGTAAGTGAACAAAGCACTCTGTTAAACTCATTTTCACTGGATGTTGGACAATCCATAATCGCTGAACTTGAACAAGCCCAACTTCCGTACTTAGTCTATCCAGGCGAGGACCATGGAGAAGCCATTTTGATGAAAAGAGAGAATTGGTTAAATTCTCGCAGCTTGGTTTATCGTTATTTACAAGAATCCGTAAAAACAGTTGAAAAACTCAGTGCTAATAGATCGTATGTTAAAATCGCTACCATCGGCGACACCAAAATAATCCAACCATACTTAAAACACTGGGAAGAAAAATACTCTAATGAACTAGTGATGAATGTGTTTTCTTCACCAACTCAACAACACTTAGGTGTTGAATTTTTGGCTAAAGATTGTTCAAAAGCTTCGGGAATCCAATACGTTATCGATTCACTCAGTATTAGTTTTAAAGAAGTTGTCGCAATCGGTGATGGGATCAATGATATCGAATTACTAAAAAGTGCAGGATTTGGAGTTGCAATGTTGAATGCTCCTCAAGAGGTGCGAGAAGTAGCAAGTTACGTAACTGGTTCAGTAGAAGAATCAGGAGTAGCTCAGGTTCTCGAAGAATTATTCTAAATCTCTTTTCAGGAGGTTTGTTTTAGTGAAAGCAAAAACATTATGCCTTGTTCCCCATCAACAATTGGCACGTAAATGGCAGCAATTTTCTCAAGAACATCAGAGAGACTTGCTGCCTTTTTCCATAAGAGGGCTGGTTTCTTTTCTTTTAAAAGAAAAAGGTTTGCCATACTGGGAAAACCGACTCTTAGAAGAATTAGCGATCTGGGAAGCTTTATGGCAATTGGATTTAGAAGAATTCGCTTCTCTTCGCCAATTTCCTGGTTTTGTAAAGGAACTTCGTCGGATTTTCCATCAAATTGATATGCAAGAAGATGTTTTAGGCGAACTTTCGAGTCTGGAACGCCAAGAACTACTTATGATTTATGAATTTTACCATAACTATATCAAACAACATAAAGTACTCGATGAAGCGGGGCAATTAAAACACGCCTTAGACTATCTTAGTGAATCCAAAATGCTCAAAGATGTTGAGCAAATCGAATTAAAGTTTTTAGTTCCAGATGAATTATTTTCACTCCAACGGGAATTTATCGAACGTTTAAGCGAAGGTCGTAAAGTTATCGTTGAAAAGTATCCAGAAGCAAAAAGTGTTACGGTGAATGCTGCCAGTGATCTTAAAGAAGAAGTGGAAATAATTGCGAGGGATCTGCGTCAAAAAATTGAAAACGGTGTTTCCCCCGCGATGCTAGGGGTTGCTTTCCCCAATCTCGATGATTACTTGCCATTTATTTATCCAATATTTGATCGCCATCAAATTCCTTGGAAAAAACCAGCGTTCAAATTAAGTGATACTCCTTTGGCGAAAGGGATTCTCTCTGTGTATAGTGGCGAAATCGAAGGATGGCAGAAACGAAACTTCCTTCAATTAACTGAACAGGGATGGGGCTTACCCTTTAATTTAAATAGCGAAGAACGCAGATTGTTAAGACTAGCTGCCCCGAGCAAAGGATTTATTGCTTGGCGTGAACAACTAAGAGGATCTAGTAACTTTGACCAACTTTTTACTGAACTAAACGAGTTACTAGATTTGATCGCCAAAAAGCAATCAATTGCTCAGCACTGCTATGGCTTGCGAAAAATATTAGATAAGTTTCCGCCTCAAAGGTGGGAGATCACTGATGTCGAATCCATGGGATTATTCTTAAAAGCGCTGGATGGCTTTTTAACAATAATCGATACTCTTCAAACTAGTTATCAAGTTATCACTATGGAAGAGTTCTACCTTGTATTGAAAGATGCGTTAACTGCTTACACCTTGCGTGCTTCAGCCCAATTTACACAAAGCGTGCAGATAAGTTCCTTGGATCAAGCGGTCGGAATGGATTTTGAATACTTATATCTTGGTGGGCTTATTGAAGATGCATTTCCGCGCTTAGCATCCACTCATTGGCTAACTAAGATCGCTCATCCAAACTATGATGAAGCACTTTTTGCTCGCTTAAAGCAATCAAGTAAAAACTTGCGCCTAAGCTATCCAGAAGCGGATACAGCAGGTAGGACAAACTTACCTTCGCCACTGCTAGATACTTCAGAGATAGTGGGTGTTGGATTTGAAGTTAAACAAGCTAGTTCGGGAACCAGCAGACGCAGAGTGGATGATGGTAATTTAGATGACAAATTAATTAGCACTTATCTTTCCACTTTATTCAGCAGTAATACTTTATCTGCAACGAGTCTCAATTACTATGCTGAATGCCCTTATAAATTCTATTGTTCTGAAGTTCTAAAACTTGAGGCATTGGAAGAAGAGGCAGAGGAACCGACAGCTTTAGAATTAGGAAACCTGATCCATAAAACTTTGTATCTTTTTTGGGAAAGACATCAAGAGGGTCCACTTCCCCTGATCGAAGATGCCCAGCAAGAAATAGTAGAGATAGCGGAAAGCTCTTTTAAGGATGAAGGGCAAGAATTGCCGCGCTTTGTTGCCAAACAGTTTCGCAAGTTCATTCGTAAAGATATCCAAGCGTTACCAGATGGTTTTCGCCCGCGGTATTTAGAAAAACGCTTCGACGGAGTAAAACTTGTTAGTAGTCTCGGAACAGTGACTTTAAGGGGAGTTTTTGATCGGGTGGACGTGAATAACCGAGAAGAATACATCCTTTATGACTATAAATCTGGTCGTAGCCCCGATCTTCAAAATGTCCTGGCTGGGAAAAATATCCAACTTCCTGTATATTTGCTAGCAATAAAGGACATGTTGCCAGGTCGGGTCTTAGGAGCAGCTTTTTATTCATTTAAAACTAATAAAAGAGTTGGCTTGTGGCTATTATCAGCCATCAAGGATCTAAAAATCCGAAAAGGATCAGGGTGTTTAAGTAACCCAGAATGGGAAGAAACTTTAGAATTCCTGGAAAACAAATTGGTTTCCTACGTAGAAGGGATCTTTAATGGGGATTTTCGAGTTAACCCTATTAGCTTAGATATATGCAAATATTGCCCATTTTTGGGGGTATGTAGGCGGGAGGCGATCGGATAATGGGTTTTAAGCCAACGAAACAACAAGAAAACGCTATCACGATTATTGATCGCGATCTTGCAGTTTCTGCTGGAGCAGGTTCTGGTAAGACCAAGGTATTAGTAGAACGATATATCCACCTACTTAACAACGGTCTTAACTTTAAGGATATTATCGCCATTACCTTTACCAAAAAGGCAGCTCAAGAGATGAAGGACCGAATTAGAAAGACTTTAAAGGAATCTCCTGTGTCACGGCTTCAAAAAATGGCAAACGAAGTTCCTACCGCACAGATTTCAACATTCCATTCATTCTGCCAACGAATTGTTCGTGAACATCCGAAAGAAGCAGCGATTGATCCGCTTTTCCAATTAGGCGAAGAATGGCAAGTCAACGCCTTATTAAATCAAGTAATAACCGATATACTCGAAGAGAGATTATTAGCTGGCTCAAGTGATCTTTATGAGATCAAGGAAGAATTTTCTAGCCAAAAGGCTTTTGTTGCTCAATTAGTGAGGATTTATGGCGATATGGTAGGTAAAGGGATTACTGAATTTCATGTGAAAGAGCAAGCAAATTATCAAGATCGAATTCAATCTGAGAAAATAGCGTTTCAATCAGCAATGGATGATTTATTAGCGATCGATTATTCCACCATTAAGCTTACGCCGAATCTAAGAGATCGTTTAAGTCTTTTGCTACAAGGGTGGCAAGAAATGAAAGAGTCCTTTGAATATTCTTTTGGGGAAGAGTTAATGGAAGTAATTGAGATTTTTGATGAACTACTTAAAGGGAATTGGTATAAATTAGCGGAATTTGTTAATCCCATTAGAGAACTTTCGCAAGAATTAAAGCAGGTACTTGCTGATGAGCAGGGTAGTCGCTACCTAGGCGTGATCACTGACATCTTAACAGAAGTCCATCATCGCTACCAAGAAGAAAAACGCAACCAAGGATTACTTGATTTTAATGATCTTGAATTACTTGCAATCAAGCTATTAACTAATCCACAAATTAGAGAACGCTATAAAGTGGAGCATTTAATGATCGATGAATTTCAAGATACCAATCGCGTGCAAAAAAGAATAGTAGATCTTTTGCATTTTCCTGAAACCAAACTCTTTATTGTCGGTGATAGCAAGCAATCGATCTATCGTTTCCGTGGAGCAGAGGTGAATGTATTTATTGAAGCAAGAAATCAAATCGAGAATAATAACGGAAAGCATATTACACTCGATGTTAATTTTCGTTCTCTTCCAGGGATCATTGATTTTACGAATGACCTTTTCAAACCTTTGATGGAAGGCGATCCGATCGAATATGAGCCTAGTACTGCAAGACGAGATATGGATCCAACCAAGACGAATGTCCAGTTTCTTGCTACTGAAAGAATAGCAGAAATGACTATCACCGAAGCCAGAGAAAAAGAAGCTCGAAGAATTGCTGCTACAATTAAGCATTTAGTGGAAAAGGAAAATTATCAATATCGAGATATCAAAATGCTATTTCGGAGTACCAGTGACACTCATATCTATGAAAAAGCACTCCAAGTAGCCAGTATACCATACATAAATTTAAGTGGGCGTGGTTTTTATGCAAAGCGCGAAATCCAAGATGTTCTAGATTTTATCGCCTGGTTAGAAGATCCAAGCGATGTTTTGAAAGAAGCAACAGTGCTTCGTTCACCCATCTTTAACGTTTCGAGCCAGGGGTTGTTTTGGTACTATCGGGGCGAAAAAGATAAGATCACCAGCGCAGACCAAGCAAGAATCAACCGTGCTCTGATGCTATATCCGACCTTACGAGAACATTTACTAAATTTTCCTGCTCCCGAGTTTTTGCAAGAACTATATTATTTAACCGACCTGCCAAATATTTTGATGCAGCAACCATTTGGAGAACAAAAATATGCGAATATGCAAAAATTCCTGCAAAATAGCTGGGAATTATGGAGTAGCGGTCTAATCTCAATCGGCGAGCAATTACAATATATCGATGAAATTGTTGCTCAAGATAAAATAGAGAGCGAAGCCAAACTAGATGCTGAACATGCTGATGTAGTTACCTTGATGACTATCCATGCCGCAAAAGGACTTGAGTTCCCTGTAGTGATTTTGCCTGACTTAAATCGAAGACTACTTCACCCAGAATCAAGCTTTGTGCTCTTTCATCCTGATCTATCTTTGGCTGTAAAGGGTACCAGCCTATATGAGCAAATCAAGGAAAGGATCAAACTTGAAGAGATTCAAGAAGCGAAAAGGCTGCTTTACGTAGCGATTACCAGAGCGGAAGAAAAATTAATTCTCTCTGGCGTTACTGAAGAGGATGCAAAAGCTGGTCAAGCAACTTGGTGGGATTGGTTAGTCGCTTATACTGGCGAACTCGCTATGCGAAACCTAATCAAGGAAGAACAGTTAGTATTCCCCGAAGAAAAAGAAGGGGAGGAAGAGAAATTTGATTCAGATATTTGTGTTGGTAATTCACAAACTGACATGCCCGTTCGGTGGGAAAGATTGACTCCTTTACCCCCAGTGTACGCAGACACTTCCTTTTCGGTAACTTCGTTAATGACCTATTCGCAATGTCCAAGGCGCTACTATCTCCGCTACATCCTCAGGGCGCCAGAAGATTTAACCTTGTTTCAAGATGCTAAGTCTTTTGAGCGATTGGATGAAGAGAACGAACAACAGCTAGAAATTTCGCCAAGGACAATTACCCCACTTATACGCGGTAATATCATTCACCGTGTTTGTGAGCAAATCCAGGACGTTTCGCAAAAACGAAGTTTACTTAAGAGTGCGAGCGAATTAGAAGGGGTGCAACTAACTCCTGAGGATGAGGAAAGTCTCGAAAAGATAATTGATAAATATCTTGCAAGCGATTACTTTTGAAAAATGCGAGTAGTTAAAGAATTCCACCGTGAATTTGAGTTTAGCATTCCGCTCGGCAACTTTCATATTACAGGAACGGTGGATCAACTCCTTATTGATAATGACGGAGTTCTTTTAATGGATCTTAAAACTAACAATATCCAAGCAGCTGAAGTTGAAAAGGAAGCGGCCTTTTATGACTGGCAGCTTAGGATCTATGGTTGGGCAATCAATAAAATCTTTGCGCAACCCATTATTGCTACTCAGTTATACTTTTTGATACCAGATATCGTATATTCGCATCCAAATGCTCATTTAAATTTTGTTCAAACCGAAAAATGGCTCGGAGAAGTATGTAGTAAGATTCAAAGAACCCAGGATATTAAGGAATATCCCAAAGGAAAAGATTGCGCTTTTTGTGGTTATGCATGCGAGTTGTTCCATATCTAACATGATCTATCATGCGTGTCCAAAATTCTTATCTATCAATTTTGTCGAACAGTCTTAGGGAGGAAGATCCATGCCATTTACCAAACAAGAAATCGGAGATGGTGTTCGGTTACATCTATGTGATAATAGCCGTTACAAAACGATTACGGTGAAAATCTTCATCCAACAAGAAATTTCGGAGGAACATGTTACTCAAACTGCTATCATCCCTTTTTTATTGCTCCGCCAGCTTCAATATGAAGAATTCGCGGGGGTAAGCTTTAAAGGTGATATTATTAAAACTGGGGATCTCCAAATTATCGAATTCAGTATGGAGATGGTATTACCAGAATTCCTTCCCTATGGTCAAAAAATGGCGAAAACGGCGTGCAAGACCCTTTGGAAACAGATTTCTGATCCTGAGTTAGTAAGGAAGGCATTTAATAAAAAAGATTTTGAGCTTGAGCGATTAGCCTTAAAAAATAGACTTAATGATAGAGTGAATAATCGATCAACCTTTGCTCGATACCGTGCTACCCGTCATATAGGTTATTTAGAAGAAATGAAGATTCATCAATATGGGTTGGAAGAATACTTTGAGCAGCTCGAAGTAGAGGAGGTATACGAATACTATAAAGAATTGATTCGCTACCACCCGATCGATATCTTTATAGTTGGAAAAGGGGTAGAGAGGCTTGCCAAAGTCTTTGATGTCTCTGGTTTAAATAGAAAGGCAATTAAGAGATTGACAGTGGCAGAAGAAATTCCACGCGGAACTCCGATTGACTGCTACGATCGCCATAATGTTGAGCAAGGGATCTGTTTGATGTGCTATCGAACAGGTCTTAGCTATGCTGATGATGAATTTTTTGAACTGGTAGTCCTTAGCGGAGTGTATAGTAGATTTTCACATTCTAAACTCTTTGTTCATTTGCGCGAACGAGCAACTTTATGCGAACGGTTACATAGTTTTATAGAACCCACCAAGGGCTACTTGATGGCTGGGGCAACCATCAATGTCCGTGTATATGGCAGTGTGTTAAGAGTGATGGATCGCCAGTTAGAAGCGATCGAACTAGGTAAGATCACTCCAGCCGAATTGGAAAACACCAAAAAAGCTTTGATCAGGGAATTAATCTGTGTTGAAGATAATCCCGTAATGTTAATTTATCAATATCTGATCGCGGTTATTAACCAAAAAGTACGCTCGGTAGAAGAGAAGATCGACTTAATAAACCAAGTAACCATCACCAATGTGCAAAAAAGAGCTCTAAATCTGACTCTTGATACTATCTACTTATTCCATGGAGTGCCTAGAAGGAGGAAAAAATAATGTCCTATTCTTCTCTAATCAACGGCGAACGCCTTTTTTGCCACAGATTTGCTAATGGACTTCGAGCGTACATTTTAGAGAAACCTGGATATAAGCGTCAGTTAGCAACTCTAGCGGTTCGCTTTGGGTCACTGGATATTAAACACGAACTAATTGGTGTTGGTCAGATCGATGTTCCTGCGGGAAGCGCCCACTTGCTTTCTCATTTGCTATTGGAAGAGGAAGAAGGAGAAAATGTCTTTCAACGTTTTGCTAATTTAGGTGCTTCGATTGATACAGATACATTTAAGAATATAACTATTTTTCAAGTCTCAACCTGTGGGAATTTATTAGAGGTGATCACTGAATTAATTGACTTTGTGCACCGACCCTACCTAATTCCAGAACTAACCGAGAAAACCCGAAAAATAGTGGAACATGAAATCAGAACGTACCAGGGAGATTGTCGGTGGCTAGGAAACAATAATTTGCTTAGCGGACTGTACCAGGAAAACCCCGTAAGGGTTAGTGAGTATGGCACAGTTGGTTCCATTCGCCAGATTGATACAGAATTGATGTTATTATGCTATCATTCCTTTTATCATCCTGCTAATATGGCACTTTTTGTAGCGGGTGATGTTTCTGCGCAGAGGGTAGTCGGACAAATATCAAAAGCATTTGCAAAACACGATCATTTTCAAGCACCACAGGTTATTCGCCTTTATCAGCATGAACCAGTGGAAGTTTTTCAAAGCAAGGTTGAGGATGAACTCTTTATTTCTCGTCCGTACTATCTTCTCGGCATCAAACAACTTCCTTACTATCAGGGTTTTGATTTACTGCGCCATCAACTGATCATGGAGTTTGTCTGCAATATCATCGTTTCTAAAAGTCAATCGTATATAAAAGAACTGTACCGCAGAAATGTTTTTGACGAAACATTTTTTGCCGAATTTACTGCCAGTATTTATTATGCATATTTGACTATTGGTGGTTTCACCACAAATGTCGCCAGATTCGATGAAAATTTACGCAAGGCCATCCTAAAACTTAAGCAAGAGCGAATTCGACTTGATCATTTTGAAATTTTCAAGCATAATATTTGTGCCCAACATATTCGTTTATTAGAATCAATCGAAACTTATGCGATCAAGTTTCTCGCCTTTCAATTTCAAGGTGTTTACTTTCAAGACTTTGCCCGAGCTTTAGCTAGTATCGACCAGAGTGATGTTAATAACGCGCTTGAAACAAGTCTTGATTTAAATCAAGCCACGGTCTCGGTGTTACTTCCCGATACCAGGTAGGAGGTAAATATGTTAGATAAGCGTGCTTTAAGGAAAAAATTAATTGCGGAGCGAGATGGAATCGCAAAACAAAGAAAAGCGCGTCTAGAAAAAAGCATTCTAGACTCTCTTTTTAATCACGAAGCATATCAAAAAGCTATATCGATCATGACCTATATTGGTTTCGGAAGCGAAATAGACACTTGGCAAATCATTGAACAGGCTTGGGCTAATGGCAAGATTGTCTATGTTCCTAAGATCGTCAAAACAACTGAACGCTCAACTATGATCGCAGTAAAAATAAATGAGCGAGACGATTTAGCGGCAGGCACTTGGGGAATTCTAGAACCAATAAACTCAGAACCAGCGGATGCAAGCGAAATCGACCTCATTATAGTACCTGGTTTGGCTTTTAATGCTCAAGGGTATCGGATCGGCTATGGTGGCGGTTACTATGACCAATTCTTACCGCATGTTAGAGGGCGTACCATTGCCTTATGCTTTGACCGATTTTTGCGTGAAGATATTCCTGTTGAAAGCTGGGACATTCCTGTAGAAATAATAATTACTGAAAAAAGGGTACTTCCAACAAAGAGGTGATAGAATGGATCGAAAGTGGCTTGATAGGCAAGTTGAAGAATTAGGAGAGGCTCTAGCTCAACAGAACCTGGCTTTGGCTGTTCCTGATTTATTTGAGAGTACCTTTAAGGCCAAGATAGAGAGCAATTTGGCAAGATTGATTGACCATACTCTTTTAAAACCCGACGCAACTAAGGATGAAATCAAATCCCTCTGCCAAGAGGCAATCGAATATCAATTTGCTTCTGTTTGTGTCAATCCAAAGTTTGTTGCTTTTGCGTATGAATGTTTGCAAAATAGTGTGATCAAGATACCTGTTTGCACCGTTGTTGGTTTTCCTTTAGGTGCAAACACTACTTTAGTAAAGGTACTCGAAACTCGTGATGCAATCGCTAATGGTGCAACTGAAATCGATATGGTGCTTGCAATTTCCTCCTTGAAAGAGAAGGACTATGCCGCTGTTTATCAAGATATTGCTCAAGTAGTGGAGGCAGCAGGCGGTAATATTGTAAAAGTGATCCTGGAAACTTGTTACTTAACTAAGGAAGAGATTGTTAAGGCTAGTGTACTAGCGAGAATGGCAGGAGCATCTTTCGTTAAGACCTCAACAGGCTTCGGAAGCTATGGAGCCTTGGCGGAAGACGTGGCCCTAATGCGGAGAGTTGTAGGAGAAAGTATGGGAGTTAAAGCGTCGGGAGGAATAAGAGATCGTTCGACAGCTCTTCAAATGATTGAAGCTGGGGCGACCCGTATTGGAGCTAGCAAAGGCGTAGAAATAGTTACTGGAAAACCACAGAGCAAAAGTGGGTGATTACGATAACTGAACACTATTTTTCACAAAATCCGCAATCAAAAAGTACTCCTCATCGATTAGAAGAAGAGATCAAAGGACAGAGATTGAGAAAGGAACCAAGATCTTGCTTTCTGCTCTTGAACTTAATCCTGGTGAAACTGTTTTGGATCTTGGGTGCGGTTATGGACCGATCGGGATTGTAGCTGCTAAAATGGTTGGTCCTCAAGGTAAGGTATACATGGTGGATATCAACGAACGAGCGGTAGAATTAGCAAAACAAAATGCAACAATTAATGGCGTGGATAATGTTGATATTCGTGTAAATGACGGTTTGAACGGGTTAAATATTGATTTCGACTGTATAATTACTAACCCGCCAATTAGGGCTGGAAAACAAGTGATATATAAAATGGTTGATGATGCCTACGAACGTTTAAAAGCTGAAGGGCGCTTGATCATGGTTATTCGCATGAAACAAGGAGCAAAAAGCATGGAACAAAAGCTCCAAGAACTATTTGATGAGGTACATACCATAGAGAGAAAATCGGGTTATCGCGTCCTATTAGCACAAAAAATTACCTCCTCTTAGCGCTAGTTCTAATGACTACTGTAGCTTGAATTATAGGAGGAACTGTGGAGGATAAAAAATGTATCCCCGTATGTACTTTTATTTAAAAAAGCTCGAACATAATACCAGGATCATTGTTGAACGCTGCAAGCAAAATGGGATTAAGGTAGTGGGTGTAACCAAGGTTAGCTGTGGGATTCCAGAAATTGGACAAGCAATGCTTAATGGTGGAGCATTTGCATTAGGGGAATCACGATTGGAAAATATAAAAAGAATCCGTTCTGGATGTTGTGGAGATCCAGAAATTTGGTTGCTACGTTCACCAGCAATCAGTGAGATTTCAGATGTTATTGAATACGTTGATGTAAGTCTAAACACTGAACTATCAGTTCTTGCAGCACTGAGTAAAGAGGCTGAAAAAAGAGGAAAGAAACATCGAGTAGTATTAATGGTAGAGATGGGAGATTTTCGGGAAGGCATCTTACCTTCAAAGCTACCGCAACTCTACCAAGAAGCAGCAAAATTTAACGGCATTAAAATAACTGGGATAGGTACTAATTTATATTGTTTTCAAAGTGGCCCACCGACGTGGGAAACCTTTACTGAGTTAGAAAATTTGAATGAGCAATTAAAAAACGATTTCGGGATAAGCAATCTCTTTATTACAGCAGGTAATAGTAGTGCTTTAGGTTTGCTCAAGAAAACGGCGGTAAGGGAAGCACCTTTATTTGATCCAAGTACAAGTAATCATATCTTTCGGATCGGCGAGAGTATTTTTCTAGGAAGAGATCTGGTGACGGGTGAACCGCTAGCAGAATGTTATCTTGATGCTTGTATTATTGAAGGAGAGGTTATCCAAGTCCAACCTAAGCCATTAGTTCAAAAGAGCGGGGATAATCGTATCGTTAACCAAGCAATTGTAGCGATAGGTACCCAGGAACTAGGGGCTGGCTCACTGTGTCCGATAGATCCTAATGTGCATATACTAGGAGCAAGTAGTGACCATCTAGTTGTTGTTATCGAACAACAGAACATCAAGGTTGGTTCAATTCTTAGTTTTATCCCAAACTACCAAGCATTGTTAGGATTATCAGATTCCAGTTATGTCAGCAAAGTGTTGGTTTAATAACCATGATTGCCTAACCTAAGACTCTATGATATTATATTTTAAGAGTTTATCGTTTATTATTGGAGGTATTATCTAACTGGAGGTATTTTCTAAATGGAAGCAGTCTGGGAACAAAGGGTTAAAGAAGCAGTAAAGCAAAAAATCACTGGTAGAATTTTTTCCGCATTTAATACTAATATAGATGTAATTGTTCATTTGAACAAACAAATTATTAAACAATGGATAGACTCTACAGAAGGCTGTACTGTAGAGGCTTTAAATTCTATAGACGTAGATAACCTCGAAGTAGTAAGAGATAAATTAGATTTCTTAGCAGTTATTAAAGATTGTTTAGGGAAGGGTAAGAGCTTCTACATTGTACTAGAAGATCTCTCTTTATTCGATTGGCTGGAGGAGAATACTCCTGCACGCAGAGAAGAAATGGGTGGACAAGCAGGAATTATCGCCAACCAAATGGCTGCTCTCGATGCTACATCGGTAGTATATACCTCGCTTCTGTCACAAAAGCAAGCTAATCTTTTCTTCCCTGAAGTATTGACACCAGTGATTGATGATAATGGCTTAAAACTTAATCCAGTAATCGAAAGTGCAAACAAAGAAGATAGTACCAAGATTAACTGGATCTTTGAATATGCAAAAGGCATAGAATTTGACTTTGGTGGCGAAAAAGTAATCACCCCGAGAGCAAATCGCGTAATTCTCTCAACTCGTCCTGAAGGTGCAGTAATGACCTTTAAAGGACAGGTAGCTGACCACTTACCAGAGTTAGGGGAAAAGATCGATGTTGCTTTTATGGCTGGCTATCACTACTGTCCAACCGAAGAAAAAGCAATGCAAGAATACCTCACTGATTGTATTGAGGGGTTAAGAAAATTAAAACAAAACAATTCTAATCTGCATTTACACTTCGAATATGTGCCAATGAAGGATCAAGAAGCAGAAAAGAAAATGCTAACAGCAGTAGCTCAAGAAATTCAATCCTTCGGTATTAACGAAAACGAGATCAAAAGAGTACTAGCTGGATTTGGTTTCCAAAAAGAAGCGGACGAGATCGAGAAAGACGAAAGAGCATTCTCCTTATACGAAGGGGCCTTAAGGATAATGGAGACTCTTGGTTTCGAACGAATCCAAGTTCATAATCTAGGTTACTATGTCTTAGTGCTCAAAAAACCTTATCCAGTAGCCTTAGATCAGGTGCGAGCTTCTTGTCTCTATGCGTCAGCAGTAAATGCCATTAAGGCTAAGTACGGCGGATACGTAAAAGCAGAACAAGTAAAAGAAGCAGCTTCATTTGGTCTATCCACTATCGGAATCGAACAAATAAAAGGTTTTGAGGCTGAAATGAAGAGAAAAGGTATAGTTGTTCCTGATAACTTCCTGGAAGAAGGAATAATAGAGTACGACAACCATTACCTAATGATTGTTCCTGCCCATGTAGTCCCCAATCCTATTAGTACTGTAGGAATGGGTGCTACCATCTCATCTTCTTCGTATGCTTGCGAATTCAGCTACGTTAGTCAAATGCGATAAAGTTGGAAACTGCGGGATGTCTCGCAGTTTTCTTTTGTAGTTTGGAAAGGAATATTCACAAAGATTACCGAATTACATCAATGAGTTAAGTGAAAAGGGTTATCTTCCGTGGAGGGATGCCAAAGTGTTAAATGAACTGAAGATATTCTCGGGTAGAGCCCATCCTGAACTTGCCCGCGAGATTTGTTCAGTATTGCAGGTGGAAATAGGCCGTTCGGAAATTATAAAATTCACAAATGATAATTCTTTTGTTCGGATTTATGAAAGTGTACGTGAAGCAGATGTTTACGTTGTTCAACCATCATGCGAACCTGTGAATGATGGGATTGTAGAACTTCTTATCATGGTTGATGCCCTTCGGAGAGCATCGGTAAAACGAATAACTGCAGTTCTACCCTACTTTCCGTACGGAAGATCAGATAAAAAGGACCAACCGCGAATTTCGATCACTGCAAGATTAATGGCAGATCTTCTGGAAGTCGCTGGTGTGGATAGAGTACTTTCTGTAGATTTACATGCACCCCAAATTCAGGGTTTCTTCAAGATCCCTGTAGACCATTTGACAGCAATTCCGATTTTTGCCGCTTATTTTCAAGAAAAGAATCTTTCCGATCTAGTAATAGTTGCTCCAGATGCTGGCAGAGCGAAAATGGCACGTCAATATGCCAGAAGACTTAACTGTCCGATGGCGATCATTGATAAGCGCAGAGTTGCTAACGAGGAAAAAGTGGTTATGGAAAGCGTAATGGGGGATGTCGAAGGTAAACGTTGTCTATTAGTCGATGATGAAATAAGCTCTGGTGCTTCGATAGTTGCTGCAGCAAATACCCTAGAGAAATTTGGTGCAGCAGAAATATATGCTGCGATTACGCACCCGATTCTTTCAGGAATGGCGCCACAGCGAATAGCATCGTCACCGATTAAGGAATTAGTGGTAACTAATTCGGTTCCCGTACCCGAAGAGAAACGGAATGGGAAAATCAAAGTACTTAGCATTGCACCTTTACTAGGGGAAGCTATTTGGTGTATTCATAACGGGGTTTCAGTCAGTAAGGTTTTTGAGAAGGAATAAAGAGAGGGATGAAGAGCATGAGAGCACTGATACTACATACCGAAGAACCAAAGACAATTAAATGGGCTAATGCATTGAGAGATGCTTTAGCAACCCATAATTGCAAAGTGGATCTAGTTGTCGCCAAAGAAAACCATTCCACTCCGATAGGTACTTCCCAGTATCGCTTGATCATAATGTTATCAAATTTTTCTGGTCTATTTAAGCCAAAACTACCTAATGCGGTTGATGATGCTCTCAAGCAATGTTCTCGTGTCCAGGGTAAGAGAGGAGCGGCATTCCTACCTGCAAAGCTTGGTTCTACTAAGGCCTTGAAAAACTTAATGGAAAAAATGGAACAACAAGGAATATTTGTCGAAGATTTTGGAGCCATTCGAAACCAAGTACAAGTCGAGAAAATTGCTGAAAGGCTGATGAATCTCCTAAATCCATAAACGAAGAACCGCCCTCATAGAGAGCGGTTCTCACTTAAACTTAAGACCGTTTGTATGCAGTAGGTACAGCTCGCTTATGGGCTGTAACTTTGTGGAGATGTTCGATCCTTTCCCGATCTTTGTCTGGGATCGGTTCTCCTTGTAAATATTTATCAATCATTTCATAGGTGGTTCCGATTTCAGCCTCATCAGTTTGCCCCTCCCAAAGGCCAGCAGAGGGGACTTTAGCTAAGATTTCATCTGGGATGTTTAAAGCTTCAGCCAGCTTATATACCTCACCCTTGGTAAAATCGGCAAGGGGCAGAATATCGCAACCACCGTCACCGTACTTAGTAAAGTAGCCTGTATAAAGTTCGGCTGCGTTGTCGGTACCTACGACTAAGTAGTTTAAGAAATTAGCAACTGCATAAATAACAGACATACGTAAACGAGCACGCAAATTGGCATCGGTCAGTTTAAGGATACTATCCTTAGTTGTAAATAACCCGATCTTTTTTAACTCATTGGATATTCCAGTTAAGATACTGGTGTGATCTTCGCTTAAATCGATTTCGAAACTAGTTAGACCGATTTTTTCGGCAACATCCCTTGCGTCAAGCGCATCTTGCGGATTAGAAAAGATGGGTATAATTACACCAAGAGAGTGGTTCGGAAAGGCTTGTTTAATAAGGGCTGCAACCACAGCAGAATCGATTCCGCCACTGAGACCGACAACCAAACCTTGGCAATTTGCTTCTTTTACTCGATCTTGTAACCAATTAACTATATGTGGGATTTCGTTTGTGATATCCATTAATAATTCCTCCTGAAATAAATTCAAGAACCCTTATGGTGGAATAAACTATATACTATTACAGGCCCTTTGTCAATAAACCACGCTTGTGTTGGAGGTGTATGTTGGTGAAAAAACTAGACTTAAGAATACCTGGTCCAGTTCCACTACCTGAACAAGTACTACGTGCAAATGCTCAACCAATGATCAATCATCGCGGAAAAGATTTTACTGCAAGACTACCCGTGATTTTAAATAGATTGCGCCCCCTTTTTGGAACTAAAGAAAATATTCTCCTGCCACTCACTGGTTCTGGCACTGCTGCGATGGAAGCAGCAGTAGTCAACGTTGTAAGCCCAGGTGATTCTGTCTTAGTCTTGGTAGGAGGATCTTTTGGTGATCGCTGGCTGCAAATGTGTCATCGGTTTGGAGCAAAAATTTATGCAATTCACTACCCGTGGGGAGAAGCAGCTGATCCTAATTTAGTAAGTGAATATTTAAAACAGCATCCCGAAATCAAAGCGATCTTTGTTACTCATAATGAATCTTCGACTGCTGTTTTAAATGACATTCAAGCGCTAGCCGAAGCTCGCAGCGATTCTGATGCATTGATTATAGTGGATGCGGTAAGTTCCTTAGGTGGCACCCCTGTTGAGATGGATGCTTGGGGACTTGATGTTGTTGTGACCGCTTCCCAAAAATGCTTAATGGCACCACCAGGACTATCATTTATTTGTTTATCTTCGCGTGCCAGAGAAGTTGTCAGTAAAACGGAATCGTTGAAATATTATTTCGATCTTAGTTTATATGAACAGATGCTCGAAAGCGGCGAAACGCCATTTACTCCTAATTTGTCTGCCTTTTTTGCTTTAGAAGAATCCTTAAAGCTAATCGAAGAAGAAGGATTAGAGCAAATCTTCAAACGCCATATTTTGTTAAGAGATATGGCACGCGCAGGAATCAGAGCGTTGGATATACCATTATTAGTTAAAGACGAGTGGGCATCGCCAACAACAACGAGCGTTGCACCTCTCGGTGTTGATGTAGACAAAATCAGGCTCATGATCCGCGATGAACTTGGTGTGGAACTAGCTGGAGGTCAAGGACAACTAGCTGGAAAAATATTCCGGATCGGTCACATGGGATATGTTACTCCACTAGATATACTGACTTGTCTAGCCGCCATAGAAATCGCATTCAAGAAGCCTGGGCAAGCGGTCGCTGCCGCTGAAAAAACGTGGAGGTTTAAGGATGAAAGCGGTATTGTTTGATCTAGATGAAACACTATTACGCATCGATTTCGATAGATTTATGCACCAATATCTCGAGGCTATTTCCCGATATTTTTCCAATTATCTTGAGCCTAAGATTTTTGTGCAAGAATTACTCAATGGCGTGGAAGTTATGCTCAAAACCAATGATCCACAGCGAACTATTATTGAAGTATTTGCCGATTATTTTTTCTCAAGCACAGGTTTAGATCCCAATCTGATGCAGAAGTTTACGCAATTCTATCTCGATGAATTTCCCAAGCTTGCTCATGTTTCGCAAGAGATACCTGAAGCGAAAGAAGTCATTAAAACCGCTTTCGATAAAGGGTATAAAGTGGTGATCGCTACTAATCCTGTTTTCCCATCTGAAGCAATTCATGAACGACTAAGATGGGCTAAGGTATCGCATTTTGATTATGATTTGATTACCTCAGGAGATAATATGCACAGTTGTAAACCACATCTGACTTATTATCAAGAAATTGCCCAAATTATCGATGTTCCTCCGGAACAATGTTTAATGGTGGGCGACGATATTGAAAATGATGGTCCGGCAGCAAAAATTGGCATGAAAACATTCCTCCTTACAAACGGACGCAAACTAATCGATGTAGTAAGTATTCTCTAAGCCAAAGAAGGGACGTAGCCATGGAATTCACTGTTTTAGATGCGATCGATATTCTCTTAGTTGCATACATGATCTATCGACTTATGAATTTGATTCGCGGGACCAGAGCAACCACTTTAATTAAGGGACTAGCAATAATATTCGTCGCCAGTGTGGTCGCTCGTCTCTTTAATTTGAAAACTGTTAGTTGGCTTTTGGATCGAGGAACAACAGTGATTTTAGTTGCTCTCCCTGTAGTTTTTTACCCTGAACTTAGAAGAGCACTTGAACAGATCGGGAAAGGGCAATTGTTTTCGCGCTTTAATGTAGCTTCACGTGCGGAGATCGACCAAACAGTTGAACAAATCGTTTCGGCGTGCGTAGGATTAAGTGCAAGGCGGGTTGGGGCGTTAATAGCGATCGAGCGAGAAATTGGTTTACAAGAGTATGCTGATACAGGAATAAGGGTTGATGCCCTTGTTTCCAAAGAACTAATAAGCACTATTTTTGAACCGAAATCATTACTTCACGATGGCTCGGTGATTATTCGTGATGAAAGAATAGTTTCGGCTGCTTGTGTCCTGCCTCTGACTGAGAGACAAATAGATAAACGGCTTGGCACAAGGCATAGAGCTGCGGTTGGTCTAAGTGAGCAAACCGATGCTCTAATCGTAGTGGTTTCGGAAGAAACGGGAGTAATTTCCCTTGCTGTCGGTGGCCGTTTAATCCGATATTTAAATGAAAAACGCTTAAAAGAGTTATTGAATTATTATTGGCAAAGAATAAGCGACCATCCCTTTCGAAGGAGGGGTGAGTAAGAAATGGCAAAATTCGGTAACCTAATTCGAGTTTCCTTTCGCAAACTTAAGAATATCATAAAAGATGAAACTCTTTACTTGCGCTTACTTGCCTTATTCTTAGCGATAGTTCTTTGGTTTTTGGCATCAAAAACTTAAGAGAACAGGGGGAATTTAATGTGGAGGTTGATTTAAAATGACTAGACTATTCGGTACAGATGGAGTTCGAGGAGTAGCCAATGAAACACTCACACCAGAATTAGCGTTTAAACTAGGTCGGGCGGGTGCGGCAGTGCTAACAGAAGGTTCTTCACGCCCCAAGGTTGTGATCGGAAGGGACCCACGGATCTCGGGACAGATGCTCGAATCTGCTTTGATAAGTGGAATTACTTCGATCGGTGCAGATGTTATTCTTCTCGGGGTGGTAACCACTCCTGCAGTAGCATACTTGACAAAGTATTTAAAAGCAGATGCTGGAGTTATGATCTCTGCATCGCACAATCCATACTATGATAATGGAATCAAATTTTTCTCTTCATCAGGATTCAAATTATCTGATGAGGTTGAAGACACGATTGAGCGGCTTTTAGATAGCCAGTTGCTTCCACGGGCGAAGGATGACAGAATTGGACGAGTTTACCCCTACAAAGAAGCTAATAGCCAATACCAAGACTTCTTAAAATCCTGTATCGATTTTGACCTTAATGGAGTACATATCGCAATCGATTGTGCAAATGGTTCTAGCAGTGGGGTTGCTATTGAATTATTAAATTCCCTTGGAGCACGGGTATCTGTTTTTAACAATAATCCAAATGGACTTAATATCAATGTTAAATGTGGCTCAACTTATCCAGAGGCGATTCAAGAGTACGTCCAAAAGGTTGGTGCCGACCTTGGTTTAACCTTTGATGGAGATGCCGATCGTGTATTAGCTGTCGATGAGAAAGGACAGCTAATAGATGGAGATAAGATCTTAGCGATTTGTGGTCTAGCGATGCTAAGAGAAGGAACTTTGAAGAATAAAAAGATCGTTGCCACCGCGTATAGTAATGGTGGATTAATTCAGGTATTTAAGGAACATGGCGGCGATGTGATCCTTGCTGGAGCAGGAGATAGGTATGTACTTGAAGCGATGCAAGAACATGATCTAGTTTTAGGAGGTGAGCAATCGGGCCATATCATTTTTTTAGAGCATAGCACAACTGGTGATGGTTTATTAACCGCTCTAATGCTTCTTTCTGTTTTCAAAAAAAGCGGGAAACCACTTAGTGAACTAGCTGAGGTTATGCCAGAATATCCGCAGATTTTAGTAAATGTTAGAGTGAGCTCGAAAGAAGGATGGGAGGAAAATCCTAGAATTCAACAAGCTCTCGGAGAGGCAGAAAAAGAATTAGGCTCACAAGGGCGATTGTTTGTAAGAGCATCGGGAACCGAACCACTCATTCGGATCATGGGTGAGCATCCAGATAAAGAAGTTGTAGAAAAAGTTGTCGATGCTGTTGCTTCCGTTGTCCGAACAGAACAGGGGGTATAAGTTTATGTCGGGTATTATCGGATATTTGGGAGAACAAGAAGCTTTTTCAAAAATATTAGCTGGACTAAAAAAACTTGACGATCGAGGATATGATTACACAAAGATCTCAGTCCTCAATCAGGGTAAGCTACAGCACGATAGTTTCGGTGGCTTGCTAGCAAATGGTCAAGATAGCAATAACTTAACTGGTTCGGTCGGCGTAGGTATTACCACATGGCAAACTCATCGCAGGCTAGTTACTGATGGAACAGAAAAGTTTACTGTAGTTCAGAATGGTTTCATTGAGCACCAAAGCGTAGATGGTAATGACACAGTCGGTTCTACAATTACTCATTTGCTCGAAGAAAATTACCGAGAAAATGATGCTATCTCAATTAATCGAGCTATTCAGCAATTAAACGGCGCATTTGCACTAATAGTGATTCATTCTAATCATCCCGAGCAACTTTTTGTCGGTTGCCAAAAAAGTCCGTTGCTGATTGGCAGAAGCGTAGATGGAGTTTTCGTAGTAAATGATTTTAAAGCACTACCTTCGACCATAGAAGAAGTATATATTCTCAATAGCGGAGAAACAGGAATTCTTTCCTTAAATCAGTGTGAATTTTTTGATCAAGACCTAAAACCGATTGAGAAAACAGCCTTAAAATTAATTGATAATCAAGAGTTAGTTACGAAATTAGGGTTCGACCACTTTATGTTAAAAGAGATTTGTGAACAACCACAGGCGCTTCAGGACACTGTCCAGGCATGTTTAAGAGAAAAAGATGGGGAATTCCTGGTTGATCCAAATTTGAAACTATCGCTGACGGATGTAAAAAAGATTCACATTCTTGGCATGGGTACAGCAAGACATGCAGGACTTTTGGGCAAGGATTTAATTGAAAAAATCTTACGAATACCAGTTGAAGTTCACTTTGGCTCTGAGTTTGCTTATAGCGATCCGATCGTGAATGAAGATCATCTAACTATCGTAATCAGCCAATCTGGTGAAACCGCTGATACTTTGGCGGGATTACGTGAAGCGAAGCGAAAGGGTTCACGAATTTTAGCGATTACGAATGTGATAGGTAGTTCGATCGCTAGAGAAGCAGATGATGTGTTCTATACTCTTGCTGGTCGAGAAATAGCGATCGCATCAACTAAGGCGTATCTTGCACAAATTACCGCTTTGCTTATGATCACGCTCTACGTTGCTCAACAACAGAAGATTAAAATAGACCAGGAACTATTAAAGGATCTCCTTAGAATACCTTCCATCTTGAGTAGATTCATCGATGAGTTTAAAGATTTCGCCAAAGATCTTGCCAATAGGCTGAAAGATGAACGCAATATCTTTTATCTTGGTCGGGGACTCGATTATGCTGTTGTTGCGGAAGGATGCTTAAAATTAAAAGAAACCACCTATATCCACGCGGAAGCCTATTCTGCAGGCGAGTTTCGTCACGGAACGATCGCCTTAGTTGAAGAAGGTTTTCCAGTGATTTCGGTAGCTTGTACCCCTCAAGTTCATGATAAGCTTGTCAAAAACTTGGAGGAAGTTAAGGAACGAGGTGCATTCCTAACAGTACTAACCACAAGCGATACCTTGGCCCTTAAGAATCTAGCAGATCAATTTTACGTACTACCTGTAGTAAATGATCTTCTTACCCCTCTGATCAGTGTGGTAGCACTACAACTGATCGCATATCACACCGCGTTGGCAAAAGGAAATGACGTTGATAAGCCACGCAATTTAACAAAGAGTATCACTTCGGAGTGAGGTCATGGAAAGCATCATCGGCAATGGGATAGATATTATTGAAATTGGCCGAGTCAAAAAAGCGATGCAACGTAAGGGCTTTATTGATCGGATCTATACAAAGAATGAGCAAGAATATCTTAAGAATAAACCTTATGCCTCTTGGGCTGCGCGTTTTGCAGCCAAAGAGGCAGTTATGAAAGCATTAGGTCTAGGATTACGCGAAGGAATTCGTTTTGTTGACATTGAGATCTCAAATGATCCATACGGAAAACCACATATCACTCTATATGGTAGAAGCCTTGAAATAGCGAATGAGTTAGGGATTTCACGGTGGTTAATTAGTCTATCTCACAGCAAGGATTTGGCTATAGCCGATGTTTTAGCGATTAAAACTGAATGTCGAAAATGAGGAGTTACTTAGTAGGATGAGAGTTGTTACAAGTGAAGAAATGAAAACGATCGATAGAATTGCAATTCAGGAGAAGGGTATTCCAAGCCTGAGTTTGATGGAGAATGCAGGAAGTAGCGTAGTAAGAGCTATTGAAGATAGATATGGTTCGTTAACTGCTAAACGGATCTTGGTGCTAGTAGGTCGTGGTAATAACGGCGGGGATGGTTTGGTTGCAGCTAGGCATCTTCTAAACAAAGGAGCACAAGTAAAAGTATTTATGCTCCACCCAGCAAATGAACTTTCACCAGAATGCCTAAAGAATTTCGAGATTTTTAAGGCTCTTAATGGTGAATACCACTATATTACCGAACGAGATATCCATAAACTTAAACTAAGTATTGGCATTTCGGATATTGTAATCGACGCTATTTTAGGTATAGGTGCCAAGGGTCCGTTAAAGGGACTTTATGCTACTGTGGTTGAGATTTTAAACAGTATTGATTGTAAGGTAGTAGCGATCGATGTTCCTAGCGGCGTAGATGCCACAACAGGTAAAGTGGAGAGTGTTGCAGTTAGGGCAGACCTAACCGTTGTTCTTGGTCTGATGAAGCAAGGATTACTGCTATTGTCTGGCTTGGAATATGTCGGTGATTGGGTGGTTGCAGATATCGGAATACCGTATTCGCTAGCCTCTACAGTCAGGCGCTTTGTTACGGATGAGTCATTATACAAAGCCATTCCAACTAGACCGCGTGATGGTCATAAAGGGACTTTCGGTCATGGGTTAGTGGTTGCAGGTTCTAGGACTATGGCTGGTGCGGCATATCTAACAAGTATAGCGATGTTGCGTGCGGGTGCTGGCATGGTGACCTTAGCCGTTCCAGAAAGTATCGCAGGCTTGTTTCCACCGAGCGAAATTATGATCGTTCCCATTCCAGATACGCGTGATGGTTGTTTTGGGCGGACAAGTATTGCCAAGATCCTTGAACTATTTCCAGGTAAGGATGCGCTAGTTTTAGGACCTGGGTTGGCGAGAATTGATGAAATAACCGAAGTCGTGCTAGAACTATTACTCAACTGGAAAGGCCCGTTGGTTTTAGATGCTGATGGAATAAATGCTATCAGCGGTCAAGTAGATATGATTTTGGCGATCAATGAAGAACAGCGAAAGAACTGGATCCTCACTCCGCATCCAGGAGAAATGTCGCGACTAACAGGGGTGGATTTAGTCAAGATTATCGAAGATAGAGTTTCAATTGCTTATGAAACACAAAAAAAGCTTCAAGTAAACGTTGTTCTCAAAGGATTTCCTACTATAGTGGTTGGACCAAAACAGCTCTATCTGAATATCACAGGAAATCCTGGAATGGCCTCAGCGGGTATGGGGGATATTCTTTCGGGAATAATCGGGGGCTTGCTCTGCCAGAAAGTAGCTCCGTTAGAGGCGGCAGCTTTGGGAGTATATGTGCACGGAAAAGCAGGTGATTGTGCTAAACAGACAAAAGGGGAACGAGCATTGATCGCATCAGATGTAATTGATGCCCTCCCAGCGGTTTTGTAGTTTATAGAGTTATGGAGTGATTAAGCATGGGAAAACAAACGAGGCCTGCATGGGTTGAAGTAAATCTAGCTAGCATTGCCTACAACGTTCAGTATTTCAAAAAATTGATCCATGAGAATTGTCAATTGTTGGCCGTCGTTAAAGCAAATGCTTATGGTCATGGTGACTTAGCTGTTGTGAGAACAGCTTTATCCAATGGGGCTACTTGGATAGGAGTCGCTTTACCTGAAGAAGGAGTAAGATTAAGGCGAGCAGGGATCGCTGCTCCAATTTTGGTACTGGGTGCAGTTGGACAAGAACAACTAGAACTATGTGTTACTAAAGATCTCGCCTGTACGGTTTTTCAATGGAGTATTGCTCAAAGCCTCTCGAATCTTGCAATAAGATACAACAAAACAGTTAGAGTGCACTTAAAAATAGATACAGGTATGGGACGTTTAGGTATTTTACCTTCGGAAGCGTTACGATTTGCAATCGCGGTAAGTAGATTACCTGGAATTCAGATTCAAGGGATTCTTACTCATTTTGCGACTGCTGATCAACCAGAAGATCAATATGTTCATTGGCAGTTAGAGCAATTTGAAAAAGTAATC
Source organism: Bacillota bacterium (assembly GCA_012728115.1). Classification (GTDB taxonomy): domain Bacteria; phylum Bacillota; class Limnochordia; order Darwinibacteriales; family JAAYFS01; genus JAAYFS01. The sequence goes on from JAAYFS010000055.1 coordinate 29,911, forward strand.
GCTGAACTCAGCGCTCACCACATTAATATTCCAATTAAGCATTGTGCTAATACCTCTGCGGTGCTCTTTTTACCAGAGGCACATTTTGATTTGGTAAGAGTGGGAATCGGTTTGTATGGATTGCATCCCCAAGGGAAAAGAAGTAATTTACATCCCGCAATGAGTTTTAAGTGTCGGATAGCGGCAGCGCGTCGAGTACCAGCAGGGTCAGCGATTAGTTATGGAGCTAGTTATATTACCAAGAAGGAAACAACGATTGCAATTTTGCCTGTAGGATATGCAGATGGAGTTAGCCGTAGGCTAAGTAATCAGGGAGAGGTTTTGATCGATGGAAATAGGTTTCCGATCATAGGGAAGGTGTGTATGGATCACTGCATGGTCGATGTCGGAGATTTTCCAATCGAAATCGGACAAGAAGTGACACTTATCGGACGTCAAGGGAATCAGGAAATAACAGTAGAAGACTGGGCAGATTGGTTAGGTACAATAAACTACGAGGTTCCTTGTATGATTAGTGAAAGGGTACCACGAATCTATACATGAGGAAGGAAGTTCTTTATCAGATATTGAATATATATATCTAGATTCATGGAATTTTATTAGCTTTTCTCGAAATTACCTTCGTAGGAATTTGGATCGTCAGAATCGGATTGATGAAGGCTCGATCAAGTTCTTTTTTTATCTTCTTTGCGTCTTCCTCACTAGCTAAATAACGATCTGCAAAGGGTAACCTGACATTTACTTTTCTTTCAAATTGATCGGAATGTTGTTGCATAGTGATTCCTCCTGCTACAACTTATTCCTGCTGAAATGAATTGGAATAGGAAAGACTTCCTGTTTTTTCTTTGTTCCAGCTTACTAATACCCAATTTTGGAGGTGGATTGACCATGAGTCATCCCGATATGCGTGATGTAATCCTGTTATATCAGAAACAAATTGGGCTTCTTTCCAGTTCTCAGCGCGATCAATTATATAAGTTTTTTGAGGAAGGCATGTCTCCTTTTGTGTTAGGATGTGCTATCCTCAGAGCGAAGGAACAAAAACAAAGAAACAAACGAATTTCGTTTAATTATATAATTGCTATCATAAAAGATTGGATGGAACATGGGCTGACTACCGAAGAAGCTTTTAAGGATTATTGGATCGATAGTCATTCCTCATCATCATATAGGGGGGAAAGAAATGCTGCGGCTAAAGGATTGCCCAAGAGATTTGTTCGAAGCGATTACAAATATACAAAGCCAGATCCACCGCCCAAAGGTTTCTTTTCGTTCCTGGATGATTAAGTATGGCTTACGTAGATTCTACTACACTTTAGCACATCACTGCCCAGATTGTAACGAGCCACGAAAAGCGGTTTTTCGCTTGCATCCATTTCCAGTACCAGCCAGGTACGGAAAAGGTGATTGGTTCTACTCAGACTGTTCCTGCATCTTTAGCGCGAGACGTCAAGAAAGAAATCAATTTCAAGCGATGATAAGCCAGGATTTTGTGGATCCTTTACCAGTGGCACTTAGAGGTCATAGCTTTGTGAACTTCAAAGTCGGAGAATACAATCGTGATGCATATGAGGCTTGTACAAGCTTTGCAAAAAATTTTGCTAGGATCAAGGACGGTAAGGGACTATTACTTTTTGGTAAGTCGGGTGCGGGTAAGACACATTTAGCATGTGCGGTTGTCAATGTGCTTAAAGAAAAATATAGTGTAGCTTTTACTTATGTACCAGCATTGATGGAGGAGATTAGGGTTAGGCCAAACTGGCTTGAAAAATACTTAAATGTCGATTTACTGGTGTTAGACGATCTGGGAACTCAGCGCGAAAGCGATTGGGCTTTAGAAAAACTACTGATCATTATCGATGGAAGATTGAATAACTACAAGCCAACTATTTTTACCACGAACTACGATTTACTAGATCTTGAACATCGTGTTGGTATGAGACAAGCATCGATGATTTTAGGCAATAATCATCAAGTCTTAGTTGGTGGACCAGATTGGCGAACAATTCATCTTAGTTCATGAGAAAGAAGCAAAAAAAGAGGTTGTTTATTGTGTGAACCACACACCGTAAACAACCTCTTTTGATTTAGCGTTACTTTCACTGTTACTCTTAAACTTTTTCTCTTATTTTTTCATTTTACTTCTTGTTACGTCTCTAAATAATCTTGCTTAAGAAACTCCGCGTTCTTGGGTTTTGAGGGTTAGAAAAGAGTTCCTCGGGTGAGTTTTGTTCAGCGATTTTTCCATCATCCATAAAGATTACTCGATCGCCGACTTCTTTGGCAAAGCCCATTTCGTGAGTTACTACTACCATCGTCATTCCCTCGCGGGCAAGTTCTTTCATAACTTCTAAAACCTCACCGATCATTTCTGGATCTAACGCAGAGGTTGGTTCATCAAACAACATAACCTTAGGTCTCATCGCTAAAGCGCGGGCAATTGCTACCCGTTGCTGCTGTCCACCAGATAACTGGTCTGGGTAACTATTTGCCTTATCGCTTAAACCAACCTTTTCGAGAAGATTCAATGCCTGTTCGGTTGCTTCTTCTTTAGATTGTTTTCTTACTTTAAGTGGACCGAGAGTAATGTTATCGATTACCTTCTTATGAGGGAATAGATTAAACCTTTGAAACACCATTCCCATATCTTGACGTAGTTTATTAAGATTGGTCTTCGGATTAATGACCTCGCCGTTAAAAATAATATCGCCTGAGGTAGGGGTTTCTAAATAGTTTAAGCATCTTAAAAAGGTACTTTTCCCACTTCCTGATGGTCCGATCACTACAACCACTTCGCCGACTTTAATCTCGGTAGTAATCCCTTTTAGAACTTCGAGCTTGCCGAAGTTTTTGTATAGATCAACAACCTGAATAATGTTGGAATTGTTGTTATTGGTGGTCATGCTGAATCACCTACTCGCAAATTTTTCTCGGCTAGCGCGACCAAGCGAGAAATAGTAAATGTCATTATCAAGTAGATCAAGGCTACCGCGAACCAGACCTCAAATGGGCGAAATGTTCGTGTCATGATAATGTTTCCTTTGCGGACTAATTCTTCTAGGGCGATCGCGGAAACTAAAGAAGAGTCTTTCAAGAGAGCAATAAACTCATTTCCTAGTGGAGGAACAATTCTTCGAAAGGTCTGAGGTAGAATAATATATTTCATAGTTTGAGTATAAGTCATTCCTAGCGATTGAGCAGCTTCCACTTGCCCCTTATCGATCGATTGAATGCCAGCCCTCACAATTTCTGCTACATACGCTCCGCTATTAAAACTTAAAGCAATTACTGCGGATAAATAAGCAGGCAATGATGTATTTATAATAGCTGGAATACCATAGAATATAATGAATATCTGGACAAGTAATGGGGTACCCCGAGTAAAATCGATATATACAGCAGCTAAATATCGGAAAGGAGTACGAGTGATTCTTAACATTCCCATGATCGTACCGATAATAATTCCAAAAAAGACTGCAATCGCGGTTAACTTGACCGTAAGCCAAGCTCCTTCGAGCAATAAAGGCATGGACTCCCATACTAAGTCCCAACGAAAATCCATTTTTTCACCTCCGAAAAAAAAGTGCGCAACCAATAGGCGGCGCACTTTGGCTTATCTTTTTAATTAATTTTCATCTGGGAACCATTTGTTATAAATCTCGTCATACTTGCCGCTTTCTTTGAGCTGTTGTAAAGCAGCGTTGATTTTTTCAAGCAACTCAGGATTTTGCTTTCTAACAGCGATTCCAAAGAAATCTGGTTCACCAAATAAAGAACCTAGCGACTTAAGTGGAGCATTTGGATTGTTTTTTAAATAAGCATTTACAACTGGCAGGTCAATGATCGCAGCATCTGCTTGACGATTGATTACTGCTAAAATTGCTTCAGGAACTGTGTTGAAACGTAGTACTTGGTTGATTCCTTCAATGTCATATGTAGCTACAAGATCGCCAGTTGTTCCGATTTGCACAGCAACTTTAGCACCTTCTAATTGATCAACAGCGGTAATCTTTTTGTTATCGTTTCTTACTAGAACAGCTAATTCAGCTGCGTAGTAAGGATCCGAGAAACTGACAGATTCTTCTCTCTCAGGTGTGATAGTTACACCAGCAATTACAACGTCCCATTGGTTAGCTAAGATGCCAGGAATTAAACCGTCGAATCCAACGTTAACGATTTCTACTTCCATTTCAAGAATCTTACCGATTTCACGGATGAGGTCCATATCAAAGCCCACTAATTCATTTGTTTTTTCATCCACAAATTCAAAGGGCATGAACCCAGCTTCTGTTGCAACTCTAAGTACATTAGTGTTGGCAAGAGAACCAATACTAAACAAAGAAACAATGATAAGACCCATGAGCAACAGCGACGTAAATTTTCTCATCAAAAACACTCCTTTTTTTGTTTCAAACAATAATTATGAGGTAATTATACCAAGGAAGTAAAATTTATGCAAGATAATATTTTTGGAAATTCATGTAAACAATCCTTGAAACTGCAGGTTAAATATAGTTTGAGGCGAATAAAAAATTATTCAAAGGGGGAAGGCGATATGAATATTTATGCTGACTATCATACACATACCCGTTATAGTCATGGTAAAGGTACAGTGATGGAAAATGTGGCGGCAGCGGTCAAAATAGGCTTACGGGAGATAGCGATCAGCGATCACGGACCTGCCCATATGTTTGGAATAGGGATAAAAAATCTCTCTATTTTAGATCAAATCCGCCAAGATATTCAAGAAGCGAGTAGGATCTATAAAAACATAAAAATTTTGACTGGTATCGAAGCGAATGTAACTAGTATCAAAGGGGATATAGATTTGCCAGAAGAATGGCGGGATAAAGTAGATCTCCTTCAAGTAGGTTTGCATCTAATGGTACGCCCAACAAAGTGGGGCGAAGGTTTAGTTCGCTATGGCATCCATTATCTTAGAGGTCTCTCGCCATCTTTGCGGACAAGATCTCGAATTATCAATACCGAAGCAATCACTAATGCTGTCTATCGGCATAAAATAGATATTATAACCCATCCTGGGCATCGAATGGATATTGATACAAGAGAATTAGCCAGAGCCTGTTATTTAAGAAATACTGCTTTGGAGTTAAATGCTAGTCACGATCATATTACGCCTGAATTTATCGAAATATCTGCTATGGAAGGAGCAAAATTTGTGATCGGTAGCGATGCCCATACACCTTCACGTGTAGGAGATTTTAAGAGAGTAGTCGAATTAGCTAAAGAAGCCGGCCTTGGCCCAGAGCAAATACTTAATGCCGTGAATTAATCTGCATTCAGCTAAAGGTAGGTCAAAGGAGGCAAAACATAAGGGGCGATCAAGGTTGGCAAAAGTAAAAGAGGTAGGTAAAAGTAAACAAAGATAGAAAAAGACAGATAAAGATAGATATAAAACAGGAAGTAATTTACAGATAGTTGAAAGTAGGTAAGCGAAAGGTTGGTTATTCTGGGGACTTGGGGGGAATAGAGGCTATGAAACGTTTAAAGTGGTTCCTACCTGGCATGGGTGTTAAGAGATGGATTGGTCTCATAATGGCTGGCTTGGTATTAGTGATGCTAGGGACAACTCTTTTAATCAACACCCACTTTTTTGCAGAGGTGGAGGTTACCCTTTATCGTTTAGTACAACAGCTACAACAGCACCATGGACTTTTTGGTATAGTAGTAGGGGTTGTGATAATCGCACTCGGTCTTTTTCTTGGAGGATTTGGCATTCGTCGAGCGATTGACTCTTTAGTGAAATCTATCCGTCCTGAAGAATCAGAAAATCTAGTAGATGTTGTTTATAAAAACAGGAGTCTCCAAAAGGGTCCAAAAATTACTGTGATCGGAGGCGGTACGGGGCTAGCTACGATGCTACGGGGTTTAAAAGAACATAGTTGCAATATCACTGCGATCGTAACCGTTGCCGATGATGGCGGTAGTTCAGGAAGAATTCGGGAAGAACTTGGAATGCTTCCACCAGGCGATATCCGTAACACTCTTACCGCTTTGGCAGATACCGAACCATTGATGGAAAAACTCTTCCAACATCGCTTTTCCCGTGGGAAGGGTTTGAATGGACATAGTTTCGGTAATCTTTTTATTGCTGCGATGACGGAGATCACTGGTGATTTCGAAGAAGCGATAAGAGAGTGTAGCAAAGTCTTAGCGGTCAGAGGGCATGTGATACCATCAACCTTAGAGACTGTGCAATTGCGAGCAGAGTTTTGCGATGGAACAGAAGTTACTGGGGAAAGCAAGATTCCGCTTTCGAATAAAAAGATTGCTCGTGTATGCTTAGAACCAAGTAATGCGACCGCACTCCAAGAAGCTATTGAATCAATCCTTAATTCAGAAGTAGTGGTCTTAGGACCAGGTTCGCTTTATACCAGTGTGATACCAAACTTACTTGTCGATGGGATTGTTGATGCCTTAATGAAAACTAATGCCGCCCGCATCTATGTATGCAATATAATGACTCAGCCAGGTGAAACAGATGAGATGACCGCTAGTGAACATCTTAAGGCACTATTTGATCATAGTGGTGGCAGGAAGATTGTTGACTATTGCATTATAAATAATCAACGCCTTACTACCGCCCAGAGACAGAAATATAGTTTAGAAAAAGCTTTCCCTGTAGTTGCGGATTTGCAAAAGATCGAACAGTATGGAGTTCAGCCAGTATTAGCGCCATTAATAAACCAATCCGACTTGGTGCGCCATGATTCTTTAAGACTTGCCGAGGAGATCTTAAACATTTCTCATCTAAAAAAGAACAATAAGTGGGTTATTTAAAAATCTCGCCTCATAGATTTGTTTAAGGGGGCGAGAATAATGAAACGGATGCTATCTATCTTAATTATCGTTAGCTTACTCGGAATTGGTATTCCTACAGTGTTTCGCACCATTCATCGCCGAATCGTAGGAGTAAATTCTGGGGTAACCCTTAATGGGCGGAATATGGAATATTATTACCCTAAGGAAGTTAGGATCATTGTTGAGCAGTTTGCTCGGTCAATGAACCAAGAGCCGATTAATGCTTCCTTAGAGAAAGTAACAGGGTCGATTGTGCCTGAGAAGAATGGACTAATTGTTGATATAGATAAAACGGTATATGATGTGATCCACGCACCAGCTGGTTCCCAATTAACTGTAAGCATAATTGAAGTACTACCAGAGTTTCGGAAAGAACACCTAGAATTACTTACGGATATTCTCGGTGATTTTTCTACTCCTTTAATGGGTGGACCTGGTAGGATCAATAATCTAAAACTTTCTTTAGCCGCGATGAATAATACTATCGTGATGCCAGGAGAAGTCTTTTCTTTTAATGAAGTAGTTGGGGAACGCACGGAGGAAAAAGGTTACAAACATGCACCAATTATTCTCGGTGAAACAGTGGTTCCAGGTGTTGGGGGCGGGGTGTGCCAAATCTCAACAACCTTGTACAATGCAGTGAAACGCGCAGGGTTGGAAATAGTAGAACGAAGCATACACTCGTTACCACCAAGCTACATACGCCACGGAGATGATGCTGCGGTAGCATGGCCGTATACCGACTTTAAATTTCGTAACAACCGCTCAACCGCGATTATCGTAAAAGCAGAACCCCAAGGTTGGCGGGCGAGAGTATGGATCGTCGGTATTGACGAGGAGGAAGAGGGGGCTCGTTAATTGAGTTTTTCGGAAAAGACTAAAAATGAACTAGCCAGATTAATTCCTGAGGCGCGTTGTTGTAAAATTGCTGAACTAAGTGCCTTTTATGACTTTAATGGCTTCTTATTGGGAAATAATAACTATCAGTATCTGGACTTTTATCACTCCTCACCAGTGGTTGCGCGCAAAATTCTGCTTCTTTTAAAAGGACTGGTAGCTGATATTAAGACTCAAGTTCTCGTCAAACGAACGAAGGCGAAAAACCATATGTGCACTGTACGAGTCCTGGATCTGGTTGAAGCCCAGTTTGTTTACTCGCTAATGAAAAAAAGAAAATTCTTGGATGAACAAAAACGAGTTCCGTTTTTTAAGTGTTGTCGTCGTTCCTACCTACGGGGAGCGTTCTTGAGCCAAGGTTCGATTGCCGATCCAGGCAAAACTTATCATTTTGAGATCTCAATCGAAAACACTGAAGTTGCAGCTCGGGTTTTCGAAACGATGAATTCACTCTTACTCGAACCAAAGATAATGATGCGCAAAGCCAATCACGTTATCTATCTTAAAGACGGCGAAAAAATCGTTGAGGTTCTCAATAACATGGGCGCCCATAACGCTTTGTTAAAGTTAGAAAACGTGAGAGTTATAAAGGATATGCGTAACCAAGTAAATAGACTAGTAAATTGCGAAACGGCAAATGTGGACAAGACTGTCAAGGCCGCGATGAAACAAGTCGCCGAGATTCAAAAAATTGAAGATACGATCGGGATTACTAAACTTCCAGAAAAGCTTCAGGAAATAGCCAGATTAAGACTAGCTAATCCGTACGCATCCTTAAAGGAATTAGGTGAACTGGCGGATCCACCGATGAGTAAATCAGGGGTAAACTATCGGATGAAACAGCTTTTGGAAATAAGTTAAGAAATTGATGAGGGACAGTATAAAGATTGTAATTTCAGATTTTGTGAAGGATTTTTCATTAGATGGCAAGAATAGAATAATCAGGAAGTAACTACAATGTTTGCGGGACAAATAAAGATTCCCGGGACAATTACGATCCAAATAAGGGGATGAATGGTGGACAAAATCGTGGTTTTTAGAAAAATTGTCCCTGAAATTTTCGAGATGCTGGAACGCCGCTACCGACTCCTGCGCACAATTCTTTTTTTGGCACCAGTTGGGCGACGCGCTTTAGCTCAGAGACTTGCGATTCCTGAGCGGCGGGTTCGCAATGAGATCGAAGTGCTACGCGAAGCGAACCTAGTCACAATTGACTCAGCAGGGATGCGAATCACACCAGAGGGTGAAGAGGTCCTAAACGAGTTAAAAAATTATATCCGAGAAATATACGGTCTAACAGAATTAGAAAAATCTTTAGCCCAAATGTTAGGTATCAAAAAAGTAATTGTTGTACCAGGTGATTCTGATAGTGACGAGGTTGTCAAGAAAGATTTGGCTACGGCAACTGCCAGATTTTTACGCAAAGTTGTTAAAGATCATGATATACTAGCAGTAACTGGTGGAAGCACCTTAAGTGAAGTAGCCAACTCCTTTCCCACCGAACGAATTGCTCGCAACATAACTGTTGTCCCTGCACGAGGGGGCTTAGGAGAGGATGTAAACCTCCAAGCCAATTCTATCGCTGCTAACCTTGCAAATCGTCTTGGTGGACAGTACAGATTACTACATGCTCCAGACAATGTAGAACCCGATCTTATTAAGACCATCGTAAATGAACCACGGATTAGAGACGTAATCGAACTAGGTAAGAATGCACAAGTCTTGCTCCACGGTATCGGCACTGTTGAAGAAATGGCGCGAAGGCGGGGATTAGACCAAAACCAACTGAATCAAATCTTAGAACGTGGTGCAGTTGGTGAAGCTTTTGGCTACTACTTCGATGCTGCTGGTCAGATCGTTTACTCAACCTCATCGGTCGGATTAAGATTGGAAGATTTGGCAAAAATACCGTTAGTAATCGCTGTTGGTGGAGGGGAACGGAAGGCGTTAGCAGTACTTGCAGTTGTCTCTACAGGGTATTGTGATGTATGTATCACCGATGAAGGGGCAGCCTGGAGGTTGATGAACTTGAAAACCAAAGGAGGAAGAAAGAATGACAATTAGAATTGGAATTAATGGTTTTGGACGAATTGGAAGATTAGTATTCCGTGGAGCTATCGAAAATCCAAATATGGAAATCGTAGCGATCAACGACTTGACTGATGCAAAAACACTTGCACATTTATTAAAATATGATTCCTTGCATGGAACATTCAAAGGTGATGTTTCTGTAAAGGACGACGCTATTGTAGTTAATGGAAAAGAAATCAAAGTATATGCAGAAAGAGATCCAAAGAACATTCCTTGGGGTGACCTTGGCGTTGAGTACGTTGTAGAATCAACAGGTATCTTCCGCAGCCGTGAACAAGCTCAATGGCATATCGATTCAGGCGCTAAGAAAGTTATCATTACCGCTCCAGCAAAGAAAGAAGATATCACAATTGTAATGGGCGTAAACGAAGATCAATATGATCCAGCAAATCATCATGTAATTTCTAACGCTTCTTGCACCACAAACTGCTTAGCACCAGTTGCTAAAGTAATTAACGATACTTTCGGTATTAAGAAAGGTTTAATGACAACCGTTCACTCATATACCAATGACCAAAGAATTCTTGACCTTCCACATAGCGATTTACGCAGAGCTAGAGCAGCTGCTATCAACATCATTCCAACCACAACTGGCGCTGCAGCAGCAGTTGGCTTAGTTCTTCCAGAACTCAAGGGCAAATTAGATGGTTTCGCTCTTCGTGTTCCAACACCAACTGTTTCAGTAGTTGACCTTGTTGTTGAATTAGAAAAACCAGCTACAGCTGAAGAAATTAATGCTGCCCTCAAAGAAGCTGCAGAAGGTTCAATGAACGGAGTTCTTGGTTATGAAGAAACCGAATTAGTTTCTGGTGACTTCAAAGGCGATGCACGCTCCTCTATCGTTGACGCATCCTTAACAACCGTAATGGAAGGCAATATGGCTAAAGTTGTTGCCGGGTATGACAACGAGTGGGGGTATTCGATGAGAGTTGTCGACATTATCGAATACATGGACTCGAAAAAGTAAGAAGCTAATACCAAGCCCCCTGTCTGGGGGCTCCCCATTTTAATGGCAAGGAGGAGATCAGATGAATAAAAAGACAATTCGCGATCTTGATTTTAATAACAAACGGGTGTTGACCAGAGTAGATTTTAATGTTCCAATGAAGGATGGAGTCATTACTGACGATAAAAGAATTACCGCAGCTTTACCAACCATTAAATATCTCTCAGAGCAAGGTGGCAAGGTAATTTTAATGTCGCACTTTGGCAGACCCAAAGGTCAAGTTGTCGACTCAATGAGATTAGACCCAGTTGCAAAAAGACTTTCTGAACTTCTCGGTAAACCAGTTTTAAAGCTTGACGATTGCATCGGAGAAGAAGTTCAAAAAGCGCTCGAAGGCATGCAACCTGGCGATGTTGCATTGTTAGAAAACGTTAGATTCTACGCTGAAGAAGAGAAGAACGATCCCGAGTTTGCTAAAAAACTTGCATCGCTTGGTGATGTATACGTGAACGACGCTTTCGGTGCCGCACATAGAGCGCACGCTTCTACAGCAGGTGTAGCAGAATATCTACCAGCAGTATCTGGTTTCTTAATGGAAAAGGAACTCCAATTCTTAGGCGAAGCTGTTAATAATCCGAAGCGTCCATTTGTTGCCATTCTCGGCGGAGCAAAAGTATCCGATAAGATCGCAGTGATCACTTCTCTCTTAGAAAAGGTTGATACCTTGATCATTGGTGGAGGTATGGCATATACTTTCCTTAAAGCTAAGGGATATGAGATCGGTAAATCACTATTGGATGCAGAAAGAATCGAATTTTGCCAAGGCTTAATTAAAGATGCTGAAGCAAAAGGCGTTAAGTTACTTCTGCCAGTTGATGTAGTAGTAGCTTCGGAATTTTCGGCAGATGCAGACAATAAGGTTGTAGACGCTGATCAAATCCCAGCTGATTGGGAAGGTTTAGATATCGGTCCTAAGACCAGAGAACTCTTTGCAGAAGCAATTAAAAGCGCCGCAACAGTTATTTGGAACGGACCAATGGGAGTATTTGAATTCCCAGCGTTTGCTAAAGGAACAACTGCAGTTGCTCAAGCTTTAGCAGATAGCGATGCGATTACCGTAATCGGCGGTGGGGACTCAGCTGCTGCAGTAGAACAAGCTGGATTAGCTGAAAAAATGACCCATGTCTCAACTGGTGGTGGCGCATCCTTAGAGTTCTTAGAAGGAAAAGAATTACCAGGGGTCGCTGCTCTTGACGATAAGTAATGAAACTAGAGGTGAAACAATGCGAAAACCGCTCATTGCAGGTAACTGGAATATGCATAAGACAGTGGCGGAGGCGATTGAGGCTTGCCGCATCCTAGAAACTTTGGTCCAAGATGATCAAGTTGAGACTGTTATTTGCGCTCCATTTACCTGTTTATCCGCGCTAGCTGCCCTAGGAATGAAGAAAGTTAAAATCGCTGCTCAAAATATGTTTTATGAAGAACAAGGTGCCTATACAGGGGAAATCTCTCCTGTAATGCTTCGCGACGTTGGTTGTGATTACGTTATTATCGGACATTCCGAACGCCGTGAATACTTTGGTGAAACTGATGAAACAGTAAACAAGAAAGTACATACAGCGTTGAAGTTCGATATCAAACCGATAGTCTGTGTTGGTGAAAGTTTAGAACAAAGAAAGAACGGGCAAACCGAATCCTTGGTTACTTCGCAAGTTGAGCAAGCTTTCTCAGGGGTAGATGAGGCAGATGCGCAAAAAATAGTAGTTGCTTACGAGCCTATTTGGGCGATCGGCACAGGCGAAACAGCTAGCGCCGAAGAAGCGAATAGAGTGATTAAAATAATCAGGGCTACACTTAAGAATCTTTATAGTGAAGAAGTAGCCGCAAATATCAGAATCCAATATGGTGGCAGTGTCAAACTCGAAAACATCAAAGAATTGATGGAGCAATCTGATATTGATGGTGCTTTAGTCGGAGGTGCAAGTTTAAATCCTGAGACTTTTGCATCGATGATAAACTATAAATCTCTAAAATAGTTGTAGCAGTGAGAGGAGGTCGCAATTTGACACAAAGAAGGCCACTAGCTTTGATCATCCTTGATGGATTTGGACTTAGCAAATTTCCTGATGGGGATGCTACGAAAAAAGCTAAAACCCCGACTATTGATTGGCTGTATACTAATTGCCCGCATGCAACTTTAAACGCATCAGGTGAAGCAGTTGGCTTAATGGACGGTCAAATGGGAGATTCTAATGTAGGGCACCTAAATATCGGTGCTGGTCGGATCGTTTATCAAGATATCGCTAGAATTTATAAAGCCATTAAGAGCGGAGAGTTTGCGTTAAACCCCGAATTAGTTGCTGCAATGACCAAGGCAAAAGAAAACAATAGTGCTCTTCATCTTATGGGACTAGTGTCTCCTGGTGGGGTTCATAGTCATACCGATCATCTATACGCTTTGCTAGAGATGGCAAAACAATTTGGATTAGATAAAGTATATGTTCACGCTTTTCTCGATGGACGCGATGTTCCTCCAAAAAGCGCAATTGAATACCTTGAAAATTTAGAAGCAAAAATTGCAGAAATTGGAGTAGGACAGATCGCAACAGTAACAGGTCGTTACTATGCGATGGATCGCGATAAACGTTGGGAAAGAGTTGAAAAAGCCTATAGAGCCCTCGTGCTCGGTGAAGGTGAAACCGCTTCAACAGCAGTTGAAGCAGTAGAGAATGCCTATCAACGTGGTGAGACAGACGAATTCGTTCTACCAACTGTTGTTCGAAAGGATAATCTACCTGTCGCAACTGTTCAAAATAAAGATAGTGTAATCTTCTTTAACTTTAGGGCAGATAGAGCTCGTCAATTATCGTGGGCTTTTACTTCCGAGGAATTCGAAGGATTTACTCGTCCTGGTGGCAAACTAGATCTATATTTTGTCTGCATGACTCAATATGATAGTACTATCCAAGCACCCGTTGCTTTTGGACCACAAGATCTTAATAATACTCTTGGTGAATATGTTTCCGCTGCTGGTCTCAAGCAATTAAGAATTGCAGAAACTGAAAAATTCTACCACGTTACCTTCTTCTTTAATGGCGGAGTAGATGAACAATTTGAAGGAGAAGATCGTAAACTTATTCCTTCACCAAAAGTAGCAACATATGATTTAAAACCTGAGATGAGTGCCTACGAGGTAACAGATGCAGTAGTAGAAGCGATCAATAGCAGTAATTATGATTTAATCGTGCTTAACTATGCTAACTGCGATATGGTTGGTCATACTGGTGTAATGGAGGCTGCTGTAACAGCAGTTGAAGCAGTTGATACAGGATTGGGGAAGGTGCTTGAAGCGCTAAAAGCAAATGATTGGCAGGCTATTATCACAGCTGATCATGGAAATGCTGAACAAATGGTTGATCCTGAAAGCAACGGTATCCATACAGCTCACACCACTAATCCAGTACCTATCTGGCTATTCAACACTCCAGGTAAACGGATCAAAGAAGGTATTTTAGCGGATATCGCTCCTTCGGTTCTCGATTTACTTGGTTTAGAAAAACCTGAAGAAATGGAAGGAACCAGTTTAATTATTAAGGAGGAAGAGTAAAAATGTTTATTGAAGATATCTTAGCTCGCGAAGTACTTGATTCACGGGGCAACCCAACAGTTGAAGTAGAAGTTATCTTAGCAGATGGATCAGTTGGTAGAGCAATCGTTCCATCAGGAGCTTCAACAGGTGCATGGGAAGCTGTTGAATTAAGAGATGGTGACAAATCAAGATTCCTTGGCAAGGGCGTTACCAAGGCAGTAGCAAATGTTGAGGAAATTATTGCACCAGAGTTAATCGGTCTTGATGCAACTGATCAAGTATACATCGACAAACTATTGATCGAATTAGATGGTACTCCTAACAAAGGTAAACTTGGCGCGAACGCTATCTTAGGTGTATCTTTAGCAGTTGCTAGAGCTGCCGCTGAATCGAGAGGTTTAACACTTTATCAATACATTGGCGGAACAAATGCTAAGGAATTACCAGTACCTATGATGAACATTCTCAACGGTGGCGAACACGCTGACAACAACGTTGATATTCAAGAGTTCATGATTATGCCAGTTGGCGCGTGCTGCTTTAAAGAAGCACTAAGAATGGGCGCAGAAGTGTTCCATAACCTCAAGCAAGTATTAAGTGCCAAAGGTTTAAACACTGCAGTAGGTGATGAGGGCGGATTTGCTCCTAACCTAAATTCCAATGAAGAAGCTATTCAAGTTATTATCGAAGCGATCGAAAAAGCTGGCTACAAACCTGGCGAAGACGTTTGCATTGCTCTTGACGTAGCTGCAACCGAACTTTTCAAGGATGGCAAATATGTTCTTGAAGGTGAAGGCAAAGAATTAGATACTGATCAAATGATCCAGTACTACAAAGACTTAGTAGAAAAATATCCAATCGTTTCAATCGAAGACGCACTCAGCGAAGACGAGTGGGATGGTTGGAAAAAACTAACTGAAGAAATCGGAGACAAAGTTCAATTAGTTGGTGACGACTTATTCGTAACTAATACCGAAAGATTAAGTAGAGGTATTGAATTAGGAGTAGCAAATTCGATCCTAATTAAGGTTAACCAAATCGGAACCCTAACCGAAACCCTTAATGCGATCGAAATGGCTAAGAGAGCTGGCTATACTGCAGTAGTATCACATCGTTCGGGTGAAAGCGAAGATACAACCATCGCTGACTTAGCAGTAGCAGTTAATGCTGGTCAAATTAAGACTGGCGCACCATCCAGAACTGACCGGGTAGCTAAGTACAACCAATTACTCAGAATCGAAGATCAACTCGGCGAAGTAGCAGTATATAGCGGTCACAAAACTTTCTATAATATCAAAAAATAACAGACTTGCTTCAAGGTCAAGGATATGCTAAAATAATGGTTGTGTAAATAAGTGGTGGCGGGAGGTGCCAGCAAGGTGCAAACATTTTTGATGGTGGTCCAATTCTTGGTTGCGTTAGGCTTAATCGTCGCAGTCTTGATGCAAAAAAGTTCCGCTGAAGGGTTAGGTTCCATCGGTGGTGGAAGCAAAATGTTTTTCGATAAAGCTTCAGCGAAAGAACGGGCTTTAGAAAAGGCCACTACTTATCTAGCCGTTGGATTTATGGTTCTATCCGTGGTCCTTGGGATTATTTAGATGAAGTAAGAAAGCAAAATATTAAGGGGAGTGCGAAGGCACTTCCCTTTTAGTATTGGTCGATCGTAGTAATTGGCAAAGACTAAACCAAGAATATAAAACTAGATTGAAAAAGGGGCTAAACATCAGATGTTTAGCCCCTAAAAATCACCCCTAATTATACTTTGAACCAAGCCTTTAATTCTTTAAGACAATGTTGCTTGCTTTTCTTGTTTAACATCCGCTTTATCTCTATGGAATAAATCGTATAGAACTGGAATGAACACCAGTGTTAAAGCGGTTGCGTAGATCAAACCGCCGATCGTAGTAATCGCTAGCGGCTGAATCATTTCCGCTCCCATACCCAAACCGATCGACATGGTTGAAAGACCAAAGATGGTTGTGATTGCAGTCATTAGAATAGGTCTTAGACGGGTATTACCCGCTTCAATAATTGCTTTGCGTTTTTCCATGCCGCTTTCTCGCAATTGATTGACATAGTCCACGAAGACAATCCCGTTGTTAACTACAATTCCTGTTAGAATAATCAAACCGAGAAACGCCACGATACTTAGAGGGTTGTTTGTAAACAGTAACGCTAAGAATCCTCCAGTAAAGGCTAGTGGGATGGTAAACATCACTATGAACGGTGATAGCAAGCTTTGGAACTGTGCAACCATTACTAGGTAGATTAAGATCACTCCAAGAACTAGCATTAAAGTTAGATCGTCAAAGGCATCCGTGATCAATTCTTGTTCGCCACCGATTGCGATACGATATCCTTCTGGCATGTCAAAATCGTTGATTAGCGCTTCTACTTCACGACCGACAAGTCCGATGTTGTAACCATCGGCAACTCCAGCTGTGACCGTAACATATCTTTGGAGGTTCTCTCGATAAATCGATGAGAAGCCTTCGCTTTCGCTTATTTCAGATATTTCCTCAATACTGATTTCGCCACCAATCATCGAAGGCAAGGTTGTTTTCCGAAGCTCATCGATGGTTAGAGACTGCAAGCTCTTTTGGTCAGTAACTACTATATCGTAGTCTCTGTTGCCAACGGTTAAAGTGGTTGTTGCTTTCGGTGGAGAGAGCAGCTGATTTACCTTCAAGAACACCTGAGCAACAGTTATTCCATGACCGATTCCCTTAGCTTTATCAACGTTAATCTTTAATTCAGCTGCACGTTTTCCGATACCATCCGAAACGTCAACTGTACCTTCGACGGAACGTAGCTTTTCGGCAAAATCCATTGCTAAAGCCTGGAGAGTATCAAGATCTCTACCAGAGATGGTAACTGCGATTTCTCCGCCAGCGAAGGTAGAGATGTCCATACTAGTATCAGTAACAGTAATTTCAGCATCGATATCAGCGGTTTTTTCTCTAATTATTTGCGCGATTTCATGAGTTGACTTGGAGCGTTCATCTTTTAAGAGTACATAGTAGGATAAGGAATCACTGTTATTTCCTCCTAAACTACCAAAACTGAGTCCTATGATTGAACCGCCACCCATTTGAGCTCCTACAGTTTCTACTTCATCGATTTTGGAAATAAGCTCGCCTATTTTATCTGCGGTTGCAACAGCGTTTTCAAAAGATGTACCTGGGGTTAACGAAACTTGCACCATTAATTGGCCAGTATCTGCGGCAGGGAAGAACTCTGTTCCTACTCTTAATGAGCCAAGTAGGCTAAGCACGAAAAGAATAAGCACAAAACTAATGACAGCCCATTTTTTATTGAGTGCAAAGTTTAGTACTTTATTATACAATCCTTTGGGTTTATCAAGTGTACGATGGGTCTTTTTAGTATTCTTCAAGGTATTAGCAGCGATCACTGGTACCAAAGTTAGGGCAACGAGTAAACTTGCTAGTAATGAAAAAGTAATAGTTAGACCCATATCCGAAAAGACCTGTCTGGTTAAGCCCTTAGTAAAGACAATTGGTAGAAATACAGCGATTGTAGTTAGAGTGGAGGAAGCGATTGCTCCTGCAACTTGGTTAGCTCCTTGAATAGCCGCTTCTTTGGCGCTCTTTCCTTCGCTGCGCATTCTAAAGATATTTTCGATTACTACGATTGAGTTGTCGACTAACATCCCAACGCCAAGGGCTAGACCACCCATTGAGATAATATTTAATGACACATTTGAAAAATACATTAATACGAAAGCTGTGACCAACGAAATTGGAATAGAAAGTCCAACAGCGATCGTTGGTTTAATATCTCTTAAGAATAGTAAAAGAACTAGGATTGCTAGAACTCCACCAGAGATCAAGTTAGAAACGATCGAATCTAGCACGATATCGACGTATTTTCCTTGATCCATAAGAGGGACAATAGTAACCCCTTCATGTTTCTTCATAATCTCTTCGGCTCGTTGCCTGACTTCAGCTGCCACATCAGAGGTGGAATGTTCAGCTTGTTTTTGGATTGTCAACACTATGGAATCTTTCCCATTAACCTTGTTGTATGAGGTTTCGGAGTTATCCGTTATGCTAATGTCGGCAATGTCGCTAAGAACTACAGGAGGAATGTTTCCGATCGGGATAGAGAAGATAGGAAGTTGCTCTAATTCCTTTATACTCTTAATTCTATCACCAGTTCGGACCAGATAGTTAGTGCCTTGATCAGAGAGATACCCAGCTGGAACATTGAGATTTTGACCTTGAATCATACCCGCGATCAATTCTGGAGTAATCGCAAAATCCTCTAATCCTTCAAAATCAAAACCTTTAAGTAATCCAGGCATAAAGAACACAGCTGACATAATTGTTTGTTGGATCTCATCCGTTGTTTCTTGGATCTTTTCATCGTTTAGAATCACGTTGATGGTTGATTCTAATAAACCGCTTGCGGAGACAGATGCTACACCATCAATTCTCTCGAATTCTGGGATGATAGTATTTTGAATAAATGCGGATGAATCAGCTAAAGATTGCCCTTCTACAGCTACCGAGAGAACGGATATTGGAAGCATATCTGGGTTTATTCTTAAAATCATTGGGGAGTTGACGCTGTCTGGCATATAGGCTTTAATCATATCAAGACTTTCGCGTATTTCGATCATTGCGGTATCCATATTGGTGTCTCCAAAGAACTCGAGAATAACGATCGAAATATTCTCGCTTGATATGGAGTTAACGTTACGGATATTGCTTAAAGATAGCATAGATTGTTCAATAGGTCTACTGACCGCTAATTCAACCTCTTCTGGACTAGCCCCAGGATAAATCGTTGCGACAATTGCATAAGGTAGATTCATACTTGGTAACAGATCCGTTGACATATTGATCACTGAAACCGCACCAAGAATTAGCACAACGATTACAGCTACTAATATAGTATAGGGTTTGTTTACACTAAATCTAGGCAGCAAATCATTCACTCCTTAACTTTCTAAAATTTGATTAAATTTCTCTAGACCGGTGATAATGGTCAGCATTTCTGCTGTTGAGGATTTACAAAAGAGGTGACCGAAGAAGTCTTTGAACTTCTGCTCTATTTGAAGAGTTAACTCATCGACCTTTTCAGTTAACTCAACGGTAACCACTCGACGATCGCTTGTACTTCTATTGCGGGCTACTAATCCGTCCCTTTCTAATCGATCGATTATTCCAGAAGTGGTACTTTTGGTTAGCCCCATTTCCGCACTAATTTCACTAATATTCATCGGGCCTTGCTCTAAAAGAAGTAGAAGGATAGACATCTGTGGAAGGGTTAACTCGGAACCCTCAAAATACTCTCGTATGTATTTTTGTAGTTTCTTCTGTATCTTACTCATAAGTTCGAAAATAATTCTAGAATGTTCCTCGTGACACACTTAATCACCACCCTCCGAACATTTTGCTATTTTCCAGACAATTATATGAAAACAGTTCGGAAACGAATAGTTTGCATCCGAACCAATTACGATTCTTAGTATAATTTATGGAAATTTCACCGTCAATAGCTAATAAGGAAAATTAATAAAAAAACCGTCATAAAGACGGTTAAAATCATATTTGGTGGAGGTGAGCGGAGTTGCACCGCTGTCCGCAAGTGAAATTACATTGGCCTCTCCGAGCGCAGCTACAATTTTAGAATCTCGCCAAAACACACTCCTTGTAGCTGGATTATGTTCTAGCCAGCCCATTACATTCCCCCAGAGTGCTGGGCGATTCCTCTGAAGTAACCTGCTAAGTTGACACCAGGTTTATTCCCGCAGGTAAAGAACAAACTGGCGTAACTGCTATCTTAAGCAGCTAAAGCGTAATTATTATCTGCAATTATTTTAGGTCCCAAATTTAACGAGGTTTGGGGATCTCGGCTCGCTTCCAATGCTCTTCCTACCTACGTCGAAACTAATTCACCCCCAAGTGTTTAACACAATTGGGTTCACTAAACGTGCATTAAATATAATATCATATTTTGGAGTTAGCGTCAATGTTGAAACTCATTTGGCTCTAGATTTCACCATTGTTTATCATGGTTGATTTTATAAGCATCACAGGAAAATTACAAGGAATTATTTATTTCAAAACCAGCGAATGTAAAACAAGGAATTTTAAGATGTTAATTCTTAACTTCTTTCCTTATATTTAAAGGGAAAGAAGTGTATGTTTCGAACAGAGATAATTAAAAAGACACGTTTAATCATCTGGTAATGGTAAGGACATTAAATTTGAGGATTGCAAGGCGTAACTGTGGAAAATAATCCGTTCCGTAGGGGGAATGATGATGAGAAAACCGATCGTATTGGTGGTAATGGACGGTATTGGGAAGGGCAAAGGGGATTTTAGTGATGCTGTTAGTTTAGCCAATACACCCACTCTCGATATGTTAATGACTAATTATCCAAACATCTTAATTAAGGCACATGGTACTGCTGTCGGGTTACCTTCTGATGCTGATATGGGAAACAGCGAAGTAGGGCATAACGCGTTGGGATGCGGACAAATCTATTCTCAAGGAGCGAAGTTAGTAAATGAAAGTATTGAAAGAGGAGAAATCTTTGAATCTGATGTTTGGCATGAAGTGATCTCAAATTGTCTTAACAATAATTCCATCTTACATTTTATCGGACTTTTATCTGATGGGAATGTTCACTCGAATATCAATCACTTAAAGTCGATGATCATCAAAGCCAAAGAAAGCAATGTAACCAAAGTCAGGGTTCATATTCTACTCGATGGTCGTGATGTTCCAGCTACTTCTGCTCTTGAATACGTTGATGATCTAGAAAGCCTGCTTGCAGAACTTAATTGCGATAACTTCGATGCTCGCATAGCCTCTGGTGGAGGTAGGATGAAAATTACGATGGATAGATATCAAGCAAACTGGGATATGGTAAGACTAGGTTGGGAAACGCATGTGCTTGGTGAGGGTAGACAGTTTACTTCTGCTCTTGAGGCTATCAAGTCGTATCGCGAGGAATTTAACGTGATCGATCAAGATCTTCCGCCTTTTGTG
The DNA here is from genome assembly GCA_012728115.1 of Bacillota bacterium. Classification (GTDB taxonomy): domain Bacteria; phylum Bacillota; class Limnochordia; order Darwinibacteriales; family JAAYFS01; genus JAAYFS01. The sequence continues at coordinate 51,282 of JAAYFS010000055.1, forward strand.
ATCGCTGAAAATGGAAATCCTGTTGGAAGAATGAATGATGGCGATAGCGTAATCTTTTTTAATTTCCGTGGTGATCGGGCAATTGAAATAAGTATTGCCTTCGACTATCAAGATTTTGATAAATTTGATCGGAAGTATGTTCCAAAGGTGGTTTACGCAGGGATGCTTCAGTATGATGGAGACATCAATGTTCCCAAGAAATATCTTGTTAGTCCGCCAAACATCAAAAACACCTTGTCAGAGCTATTGGTGGAACATAGGATAAAGCAATATGCTGTATCGGAGACCCAAAAGTATGGGCATATGACCTACTTTTGGAATGGAAATAGGAGTGGAAAGTTTAGCGATGAGCTGGAAGTGTTTTATGAAGTACCATCGGATCAGGTGCCTTTTGAACAGCGTCCTTGGATGAAAGCAGCAGAAATAACTGATAAAGTAATTGAAGCGATTGAATCGGGAGAATACGGCTTCATCCGTTGTAATTATCCAAACGGTGATATGGTAGGGCATACTGGCAACATTGATGCGACAATTATCGGTGTAGAAGCAGTTGACTTAGGTTTGGCAAGAATACTAGAGGCTGTCACCAAAAAAGATGCAATCCTAATTGTAACAGCTGATCATGGCAATGCGGATGATATGGTAGAGATTGATAAATCGGGGAATCTGCAAATGAAAACCGCTCATTCGCTGAACCCCGTACCTTTTATTATCTTTGACAAAAACAAGGCATACAGTATTAAACCAGGTAATTATGGACTCGCGAACGTAGCTCCCACCATCGCTCGCTTATTCAATCTAGACATACCAAAGCATTGGGAGGAGAGTATGGTATAGGGGTTGGGTTTTTTAGCAAGCATACAAGCTAGCGGCGAGATCTGCCGTTACCCAGGGCAAAGCTGCACCAGATAACATTTCGCTCTTACGGCGTGATTAAGTTAATGATTGAGGTGGGGAATAGGGAAAATTTTTGAATCACCGCTAAGCCTCGAAAAAATCGTTTGTGCAAGGAAGGCTTGTTATTAGACTAGATAGAGAAGTTGCATAGGAAAGTTACAGGTATCTTGATTGATAGGCTAACGTTATTGCTAATTAATGGAAGATAGTTGGACAAAAGGTTTTATTTTGAAAGAGAACGTAGGCGCGGAATTTGCGAATAATACCAAATAGGTGTTGAACCAATGTGAAAAACTGGGGTTAATAGAACTCAACCATCTATCATTGTTAAAAGGAATAAAATGTGGATACGTCCTTTTACACAGACTATGGTGATGGTAAGACGCTTCTGGGGTAATAGCGGGGACGATTAATGATCAAATCAAGATCATATACTATGATGGTATTAATAACTCACCCATGATGGAAGTCCAGATGATCTGGAGGGTATTTTCCCCTTTAGCGGTCAGTGCGAACCACAAATGAACATAAAATCCTGGGAGGTTCCCACATAGCTCTAGAAGCCCATTACAGGGTCTTACAAGGAAAAATGTTAAATAAATAGAAATAAAAAATGCGGTTCGCACACACTGCTTTTGAAACAAGCCTATGGAAAGGGTTTGTGCACCCTACGGTCGCACCCTGTGCGGGTGCGTGGATTGAAACCGTCACTTAAATGTAACAGCCAAATCTCCTGCACTGTCGCACCCTGTGCGGGTGCGTAGATTGAAACTCTTTGCTTCGCGCATAATGTTTTCGCCTTCTTTGTCGTACCTTGTGCGGGTGAGCGGATTTTAATCTTAAGAAAACAATGTTTTAAATCTGAACCCTACTTTTTAGAACTATTTTATCTGAAATTCGCTAACAGCGAGTTTTTTTAAAAAAGGACTTTTTACTACGTTTTTAATCAAGGACTAGTACTCTTATTCCATCCCCTCTCTACTATTAAGAAATGAATACTACCCTATTATCCCATGCATACTCTAACTGCATTCAATTTTTTATATATTAACAATGCCCCTACTGATTGGTCGGATGTCGCATCTTATTTAAGATGTTATCCAAACTAATATCGCCTTGACCCAAAGAATCAGCGGTATTATCTTAAAAAGTGGGTGCGCAACCACCGGTTGCGACATTTCCAAGTGCAATATATAGAATAGCAACCAGGGTTTTTGATAGGATAAAGCTAATTATTGAAGCAAAAGAGGTGGTAAAATGAAATTGGATGAAAAAATCCTTTACTGTCGTAAAAGAGCGGGGTTATCGCAAGAGGAATTAGGTGAGAAAATAGGAGTATCTCGTCAAGCAATCAGCAAATGGGAGACAGGGGAATCTGTTCCAGAATTAGGAAAAATTATACTTTTGGCAGATATTTTTCAAGTAACAACAGATTGGTTGTTAAAGGATGGAGAAGGGGAGGAAGTTAGAGATTCAAAAGAAGCTCAGGCTGTGAATATAACTCCTAATTGGGTAGAGTCCATTCCTGGTGTAATAGGCAATTTAATTAAAAAATATGGTTGGTTGTTCGGTGTATATTTGGCGATCTCAGGAGCAATATCTATTGGTTTTGGAATTGCTGGTAAATTGATGTTCCGAAGTTTTATGCAAAACTCTCCTTTTTCAAATGAAACAACCTTCTTTTTCGATGCTCCAGGGTTTTCTGCCAGTAACTCTTTCGGCTTTGGAGTTAGTTCGGATCCATCCTCTTATATAACTGGATTCGTGATCATACTGGGAACCATTTTTCTTGTAGGTGGTATAATTCTGGCTATCGTTCTAAAAAGAAAAGGGGTAGAGAAGGTATAAAAAAGAAAAAATTATGGTAAAAGACCGCTACAGTTCTGATTTGCCTCTCCAAATGCTAGGTTTTTCTGTCTAACATTTTGGGTGCAGATCATCACGCAGCGGTCGTTTTAATGTCCCTTGATTCTTAATCGACTTTAACGGGTCAGGCAACTCCGAATGACTCCTTCAACGCCAACATGCTCGAACAACGCAATCGGAGTGCTTCCTAAAATAGTAGAAGTAGATCGAATAGATCGAACATATAGTTAAACAATTGAATTTCGGTTTCGGAAATACCAATCGAACTTTCATCAAAAATGAAAACCAGGTCAATTCTAGCGATCTCTTGAATTATTTCCGCTCGTTGCTCACGCGTGGTTAGCTCGCCTCGCGTTACTATCATTGCTAGGCGCTCTGACATCACAAAACCAAAAGAAAAAGCGTCGGTTTCTAAAATAAATAGTATTTTATCTGGTATCAGAGCTGCTTCGTCAAATAAATTTTCCATAATTACGATCGGATAACTTACCACGCCGTCGGAAGCTAGTGCAATAACAAAGATTGGTTCGGTTTCCATCACATCTTCATTATCGAGAACGGCAAGCAATTGTTCGAAAATATCCATCTGATGGATAGATATTATTTGAAAACCTTCTGGTAATGGTAAGGATGAGATGTTTGCCCAAGGTACAAGACTGCTAAACTCTTCCGTAGTAATTCTCGTTATGGTTGAACCAAGGGGAAATTCGGGAATACTAGCTAAATCAAGCTTTGAAATATCTGGATCATAATCTACGACAATCGTTTCTCGCACATAGATAATATTACCTTCATCATCGTACTGATAGAATTTTAGAATTAAGCCGCTTTCTAAATCGACGTATAATGTATTCACTAACCTATTATCCCTTTTATGGTAGAGTTCGATAACGATACAGTCTCGTTCTGCTACCTGTTGGAAATCAACTATTCTGAACTCATAGTTTGATAGAAGAAGACTAAGGTTGTCGCTTGTTCTTCGAAACTGTACTTCCTCCTTCAAATTATATTCCAATTGGAATTGTTGAAATGGGATGATGGAATCTTCTCCATCTGAACCAGTTTGAAGAACGTAAATATTATCAACATAGTAGATCTCCGTTGTGGTAGCATACGTTTCATCTAAGTAAACAGTGGTAATTTGCTTAAAATATACGTTTTCGAACTTAGGTTTCGCAATAGGAAGCCAATAATCAATCTTTGCCGAAACCATCATGGAAAAACTTAGCAATGCAAGTACGCAGACCAACATACTGAACGCTATTCTTTTCATAGGCCTTTTCTGCCACCTTTCTTTTACTTTTCAAGCTTGCATCCATTTTGGGATTGACAACCAAGAATCGCTGGTTTTGGCTACGGACATCAAAAAATGTCACTATAGCCTTAGATACGTTGAGTCCAATTAAAGACTTGGAACAGCTCTTTATTCCCTGGTTAAATCAAGAACCAGCTCAATATTAGTTAAAGCCTTTATAATCTCTATTCTTTCTTCGTGAGATATCACATCGCTGGTAATTGCTATAGCCATATCTTGACCTTCATTTAAAACAATTGCAATGGTAGTAGCAGAAAGTTTTTCAACAATAGCAATTATTGCTTCTGGTAACAATTCAGCAACACTTTCTAAGAGCGAATCGAACATTATTACGATATCTATGGTTTCTAGGCCGTCAGAGATTATAATGGTAAAACCAGTCGATTGATAGGTCTGCTGAGGTGATCTCGAAGAAGCATCCTGAAAATCCAAAACCTCTGTTTCGTATATTGCATGAAAGAAATCTACTGCTCGAAACCCTTCTGGCGATAGTAAGGAGTCAAGATCCACCCATGGCAGGCGTTCGAGGAGTTCGGTTTTAGATATGCGTTCGAAATGAACTACCGTGTCATTGGTGGAAGTATTATCCAGATTGATATGAGAAACATCTGGATCGTAATCTACACTTACTGCTTCGTAGGACTCGACCAATTTTCCATCCTCGTCGTAATAGTATTCGTTGAGACTTATTCCAGTTTTAAGATCGACTACATATTTTATTTTCAAAGAATTTTGTTTTTTATCATGCAGCTCGATCACCACGCAGTCTCGAGCTAATACTTGTTGAAAACCAACTATTCGCAACTCATAGTTTGAAAAAAGGACTTCAAGATATTCGCTTAAACGCCATGTAGCGGTCTGAAGTTCTGGGTCGTATTCCTGTATTCTCTGGGCTGAGTCTGTGCTAAATAAACCTTCTGCGGTTTCCGTTATTTCAACAAACGTGTTATCAAAAAGATAGTATTCAACTATTGATGTATAAACCTCATCCGCATACTCGACATACTTTTGCTTTAGATATAATTTTTCAAAATTGTTTTCAATAAAAGGGAATCCTGGTGGTAGGGCATCAGATATCATTATTGACTGACTGACCAAAAACAATAAGCAAAAACATAAACAGGAAATCGTTTTTTCATTTCGTCTCAATCCGCCTTATATTAAATTTTAATCCTTTAGAAAACCATTAGGCGAATCGCCCTAAAATAAATATTGTAACCAAAAGTCGGAAGAGTTAACATTATCAATGTTGGTTAACGACTGGATGACCTCTGTTCGTTGTTCGTGTGTCATAAAATCGCCTTCGATCATGATCACAATAGGAGTTGGGTCAAAAACTATGCCTATCGTTGAGTTTTGGTATTCAGCAATTGCAAGTATTGTTTCGTCGCTAAATTCAATACTATCTTCTGTGAGATAAGGGACTTGGATTTGAATCGTGAATAGATTCAAACCATCGGACACAATAATGATTAGGAAAAGATCTTGGTGTTCATCTTTGGTTTCCGTAATTGACTCAGTAATATATTCTGATTCGATGTCAAGAGCTACAGAAATAATCTCGGCGAAGCCTATAACTTGAAAGCCTTCTGGCAGAGGCAAGGACGTAAGATTTATCCATGGAACAAGCTCAGCGAACTCTTCGGCGGTATAAATTAAACCGTCGAACTCAACACCGAAATTTGTAATACCATCTGCTTCAAGTACAGATAAATTGGGATCGTAGTCAATTTCCAGTGTTTCCATACTAGCAATAATATTACCTTCGCTATCATATCGGTACTCCTTCAGAATATGGTTCGTCTCTATATCAACAATCACTGTAAACACCAATGAATTGTCTTTTTTCTTGTAGACATCCATTTCGATACAGTCGCGTCCTGCAACTTCTTGGAAACCTACCATTCTAACTTCGTAGTTTGATAAAAAGACTTTTTTGCTTCTGTTGATCTTATTACTTTTTCCATAAAACCGAAATTGCTCTGCAATCTAAATGTTTCGTCCTCTACCCATTCGTCAAATTGTCGAGCCTTGAATTGAGTAATTATTGTATCCTCACCGAAGTAAAAGTCCGCCTCAAGTTTGAAAACTTCTGGTCCGTGATCAGTAAAGACTACTTTGGCATAAATGTTATCCACCTTTTTTTCAAGAAACATAAGTATAGGATACGCGAAAGTTATAGGCTCTGCTAGCGCAATGCTCGATACGATAAACACTATCGCTAGACAAATCATAGAACTAGTTAACACTTTTTTCATTCATGAAGACCGCCTTTCATTGTATTTTATGGTTCAAAAAATATGTTGCATCTTTAAAAAAGTTAGCCAAAAAAATAAACAAAAACGGACATAAGTTTCTTGTTCTGCAAATACTAATTTTGACATCAATTTAATACAATACTTAAATTATTTATTCTAAAATCCTTTACCAAATTGGACAAGAATCAATTAAAAAATAAAGGAGGACCCCATATTGATGTTGCCCCCTAATTCCGTGTCTGGATTTGAGGGTTCGCATCATATCTGAGTATCCTCCTAAATCAACGCTATTTTTTACATGACTTTAATACCGTTCTCAATCTTAATCATTATTCCAAACTAAACTCAAATCAAAGCCAAACCAAAACTAAAAACCCAACTTTAACGCTTACTTAAAGCTCTTTCAATTCGCCGTGCTGCATCTTTCTTGGCGATCGCGTCTCTCTTATCATATTTACGTTTACCCTTAGCTACCGCTAGTTCAATCTTACATTTCCCTCTTTTGAAATAAAGTCTCAAGGGAATCAAGGTATAACCTTGCTCCTGAGTTCTGCCTACCAAGCGATTAATTTCCCGCTTATGTAGTAAAAGTTTGCGGACACGTAAAGGGTCATGGTTAAATCGATTGCCTTGCTCGTAAGGGCTGATATGCATCCCGTGAAGAAAAACTTCGCCATCTTTAATTCTGGCAAAACTATCGCTAATATTAACTTTCCCTAAACGCAAGGATTTTACCTCTGTTCCTTGCAGAGCAATCCCAGCTTCGATAGTATCTTCGATAAAGTAATCATGTCGTGCTTTTCGATTATGAGTAATAATCTTAATTTCTTCCACCATTCTTCACCCTCTCGTGTTATGATCTAAATTATAACAAAGAACGATGCGCATCTCAATCTACAGCAAAAAAAGCAGGATAAGACTTAAAAAAAGCGAAGTGTTTTCTCGCTACCATCAAAACAGGAGGGGCAAAAGTTGATTAGGAGCAGATGTTTTTTTTATTTATGTAGCATCATACTAATACTTGGTCTTGCAGCCCAAAATAATTATGCCAAAGCCTTTGAACTATTTATCGGAGAAAGATCGATTGAGCTAGAATCGCCCCTAATGGTGGTCAACGGCAAAATTCTCGTTCCATTGCAGTTAATTTCAGATGAATTTGAGGCAATTACAAAAGTTGATCAAGAGAATAACTCTATCGAAATTGATATCCAAAACGACAAGATAACAATGTATCTTGGTAGCACAGATGTCCTATACAACGGGAAAAAAGAAACTTTGGAAGTCAGCCCACGCCAAAGTAATGATACAATAATGGTACCTTTAGGCTTCATTGCTGATAAATTAGGAGTAAACGTTTCGTTAGGTTTCTCTGAAATCCAGAATTTGGATTCAAAAGAAACAAATACTGATCACGAATCGCCAAATAATGAAAGAATAGTATATATTGGTGGTCCGCGTTCCCAGATCTTTCTTGATGTAAAAGAATATACTGGATATCGAAGCACTTTATTAACCAACCCAGATCGGCTTGTCGTCGATATCCTAGGTTATGAAGGCGAACCTTTAGAGGAAACCATAATCGATGGAGCGATCGTAAAAAGCGTTGAAAGCACCTTGCTGGATGCCAATACTTTACGAGTGTTTTTTTACTTTAATATCTCTACGGGTTATGAAATTAAGAATCTTCCCGAAGGCGGGCTTACTGTTGATTTTAACTACTTAATCGATACGGTGGGTTTTGAAAGAATCAATAACAAACCGATTATCTGGTTTAATGCGAGCGATAAACCAGAGATAACAGAAATAGAGTTAGTGGATCCACAACGGTTAGTACTTGATCTTCATGATTCTACCTTGCTTGGGCAAGCAAGAGAATATGAAGTTTCGGATAGTGTTGTGAGGCGTTTACGAATAAGCCAGTTAAACTCAGCAACCACTAGAATTGTGCTAGAATTAAATTCACCGATGGTATCCTTACACTATGGCTTTGCTAACGAACGATTAGAGATGGTAATGTTCGAAGGAACCTCGGAAATGGCCCAAGAATATTTAGCGAAGCTTGAAATGCAGAAACAGGAATCAGAAACAATTCCTCAGGATTTTGAAGTAGATGAGTACATAGTCAGCGAAGGAACAATTCTTACAGATATTGAAAGTGAAATTTCTCTTCTTAAAGGAAGAATTATTTGTATTGACCCAGGACATGGCGGGTCGGATCCAGGGTCGATTGGACTTCAAGGTACTTATGAAAAGGATGTAGTACTGTCGATCTCACTCTTATTAGGTAATTTACTTGAAGGAGCGGGCGCTAAAGTGGTTTATACCAGAGACGATGATAGCTATATCTCGATCTTTGAAAGACCAATGGTTGCGATGCGCCATGATTCGGAAATCTTGATTTCGATTCATGCTAACGGATATGTCGGAGGATTGGTGAGTGGAACCGAAACCTTGTACCATCCAAAAGATACCCTCAATCTTATATTAGCTGAAGCAATTCAAACACATTTGATTGATGCGATTCAATTACCCAACAGAGGTTTAATTCAACGACCAGATCTGGCACTTTTAAGAGTATCTGAAATACCGACGGTATTAGTCGAGGTCGCATTTATCACTCACCCAAAAGAAGAACAGCTACTTAAAGCTGAAGGATTTCAGCTGATGGTAGCGGAAGGAATTTTTCGTGGTATTCTAGAGTTTTTTGAAATTCTAGCAAGCGAGAGGTGAGTATATGAACAACCGAAGATTCATAAGCATATTACTGTTGCTGTTAGTAATATTTGCGAGTATTAGAATCGGGACTGAAAAATTGATCGACATCTTCTCGCCATCCCGTAACGAATACTTTATTGTCTACTTCGCTTCTGTGGATGCAACTAGATTAGTGCCCGAATATCGATCGGGTAAGGGAACGATCGAAGAAAGGCTCCTGGCTTTGCAAAATGGGCCACAGACCGCTGGTTTAGTTAATGTTTTAAGCAAGGGTGCGCGCCCATTAGCCTATGAAGTAAGAGGCGATACTCTTTTTGTTAGCTTTAGTAAAGAATTAGTGCTAAATCATCCTGGCGGCAGTGCTGGTGAACTGATCACAATTTACGGGATCGTGAATACTTTGACGGAGATACCTGAAATTAAGCGGGTTCAAATTCTTGTGGAAGGCAGGTTTATCGAAACTTTAGCGGGTCATGTTTCATTACTCCAACCACTTGAAAGGGATCCCACACTTTTAGGTAGTTCTCTTATTTAATGCATATAATAAGAAAAAGAATGGAAAGTGGAGGCACATTATGGCAAAATCCAATGCTCCGATCGGAATTTATGATTCTGGTGCAGGAGGTTTGACTGTTTGGCAGGCTTTAAGAAAAGTTTTAAAAGAAGACCTGATTTATTATGCCGACACTGGTCATCTTCCTTACGGAGATAAAAGTCGGCAGCAAATAATTTCATACTCAGATACTGTAATCAATTTCCTGAAGAAATTCAAAGTCAAAGCGATCATCGCTGCATGCAATACATCTAGTGCCCTCGCTGTTCCGATTTTCCAACCGCAGAGTTCGATCCCAATTTTCGGAGTAATCGAACCGGCTGTTCAAAGTGCTATTAGCATAAGTAAGAATAATCGAGTCGGGTTACTTGCTACCAATGCAACGGTTAATAGTGGGGCTTATGATAAAATATTCGCTCAACAGGCTCCATTAATAAAGCTTTTTTCCCAAGGCTGCCCCAAATTAGTGCCTTTAATCGAAGCGGGACAATACGATGGACCAGAAGTGGAGGCGGCAGTGAAAGAATATGTGCTTCCGCTTTTAAAAAACGACGTGGATACCATCGTACTAGGTTGCACTCATTATCCTTTTATTTTGCCCGTAATCAGGCGGATCGCTGGAGGAGATGTGGCGATCGTAGACCCTGCTTGGCAAACAGCTTTAAATGTAAAAAAATCGCTAGCTGATATGGGGATTTTGTCGAATCAAACTCAGGCAAATTATAGTTTTTATGTTAGTGGGGACCCGTGGGAGTTTTCGGTAAGAGCTCACCAATTCTTGGGTGAAAAGCTAGATAATGTTTCTAAGCATATTCAATCAGAAATCGAGGCAGAAACTGGCGCAGAAGCTGGATTAAAATCGTTGATTCCAATATGGAGAGGGAAAAAAGATGAGTGAATGGAAAGGGAAACGAGTGGTTGTTGTTGGTTTAGGGGTAAGTAACATACCTCTGATCAGATTTTTGTTGCGCAAAGGAGCAATTGTCGAAGGGCGCGACAAAAAATCGCCAGAGAAACTTGGTGAACGATATTTTGAACTCCGTGGCTTGGGAGTAGATTGTCTCCTTGGTGCCAACTATCTGAATGACTTAGATAAATTTGACACCGTTTTTCTTTCACCAGGGATTCCTAAAAATTTACCAGAATTACGTGCTATCCAAGGTGTCGTTCCATTTTCCAGTGAGACTGAGCTAGTACTTCGCTATGCAAAAGCTCCCATTTTCGGTATTACAGGTAGCAGTGGTAAAACCACAACAACGACTTTAGTTGGTGAAATGTTAAAAGCAAGTGGGCTACCAACTTATGTTGGCGGTAATATTGGAGTTCCTTTGATTGAAGAAATAGAATCGATTCCTGAACATGCTAGAATAGTACTGGAATTATCGAGTTTTCAATTAGAGCTATTAAATCAAAGCCCTCATGGAGCTTTGATTACGAATATCAGCGAGAACCACTTAGATATTCATGGAACCATGGATAATTATATCCAAGCCAAGAAACAAATTTTTACCCATCAAACAGATGAAGATATCGCTGTTTTTAATTTTGATGATCCTTTAACTAAAGAAATGGGTAAGGAAAGTACTGGAAGTGCTTTTTATTTCAGCAAAAATGAGCCTGTTCCGAGAGGGACGTTTACGTATGAAAAAATAATCTACTTTCGTAATGGACCGCATGCTTATCCTGTAATTGATCAAGGCGATATTCGATTACGTGGCGAGCATAATTTGGAAAATGTGTTGGCTGCATCACTCTTGGCTCATTTGGCAGGAGCCGATTGGCATTCGATCAGAGGTGTAGCCAAAAGATTTACAGGTGTACCACATCGCTTAGAAAAGGTGCAAACCATCAAAGGGGTTACATATTACAATGACTCGATAGCGACTACTCCAACCAGAGCTATCGCTGGAGTTAAATCGTTTAAAGAACCAGTGATTCTAATCGCGGGTGGCTATGATAAATTGCTCTCTTTCGATGAATTTGCTGATGTGGTTACCGATCGTACAGTAAAAACTTTAATTCTATTTGGGGCAACTGCCAAAAAGATCCAGAAATGTGTGGAAGAAACCGCAAAAAGAAAGGGTAATCCCAAAAAACCACAAATAGTTCTGGTAAGCGACTTAGAGGATGCGGTTGGTCTTACCTCACAAATAGCAAATCGTGGCGATATTGTGCTACTATCGCCAGCATGTGCATCTTTTGATATGTATAATAGTTTCCAAGAGCGGGGACAACATTTTCGGGATTTAGTTGCTCGTTTGCTCGAAAGCTAAGGAGATTTTTGATATCCTTATTTATATATTTCTTTATATTCAGGAGGGGTTACTTTGAGTAGAGCTGATGGTAGGCTACCTCATCAACTGCGTGAGGTTGTCATTACGAGAGGATATTTAAAACATGCAGAAGGGTCGGTATTGATTGAGGTAGGCGATACCAAGGTATTATGTGCAGCATCCGTGGAAGATAAGGTGCCAACATTTTTGCGTGGACAAGGCATGGGTTGGATAACCGCGGAATATTCAATGTTGCCACGGGCAACTGAAATCCGAAACCCACGTGAATCATCTCGTGGCCGTATTGGTGGACGCACACATGAAATTCAAAGATTGATCGGGCGAGCTTTACGAAGTGTAGTGGTTTTGACTGCTCTTGGTGAAAGAACGTTTTGGATCGATTGTGATGTTATCCAAGCTGATGGCGGTACGCGTACTAGCTCGATTACAGGTGCATACGTGGCGATGGTCGATGCTTTAAGTAAACTAGAGTTACCAACAATGCCTATAACTGATTATTTGGCAGCTGTGAGCGTGGGTATTGTTGAGGATGAACTGCTTTTGGATCTAAATTACCTTGAAGATTCCAGTGCCCAAGTTGATATGAATGTTGTGATGACTGGAACAGGAAAATTAGTTGAAATCCAAGGGACAGCAGAGCAAAATCCTTTTACAAAGGATCAGATGCATGCTATGATGCAATTAGCGGAAAGCGGGATCCAAGAGTTAATTGCGATCCAGCGTCAAGTACTAACTCAAGATCTGGCAGAGCATTTCAAAGGACAATCATAATGCAGAAGAATCGTTTAGTTATTGCCTCACAAAATCTCAATAAAGTAAAAGAGATCAAAAGCATCTTAGTTGATCTTAATTATGAAGTACTACCAGCTTTCCAAGTAATCGGTACATTGGAAATTGAAGAAGATGGAAGTACCTTTGAGGAAAATGCTAAAAAGAAGGCGTTATTAACTGCTAAAGCAGCAGATTGTTTAGCATTAGCTGATGATTCAGGGTTGGAGGTAGCAGTTTTAAACAATCAACCTGGAGTTTATTCAGCTCGTTATGCAGGCGAACAGGCCACTGACGAGGATAATAATCAAAAGCTTTTAAGTGCATTAGCGGATATTCCCGAAGGTTCACGCCAAGCGAGATTCAGATGTGTAATTGCTATCGCCGATCCGCAAGGAAAAGTGGTCACGTGCGAAGGAATTTGCAATGGTCGCATAACTTTTAAGCCTCGAGGAGATAATGGATTTGGTTATGATCCTCTCTTTTTAGTTGAGGAATATGGCAAGACTTTTGCGGAACTAGAGACAGGTATTAAGAATAAAATAAGTCATCGGGCGATGGCTTTACAAAAGGCAAAAGAGATTTTAGCAGGAGATTTAGCAAAAAATTTTTTAGGAAATTAAATAAAGTAGTTGACATCCATCGTATCGTATGGTACTATAAGTCTTGCGAGTTCGGGGCGTAGCGCAGTTTGGCTAGCGCGCCTGCCTTGGGAGCAGGAGGTCGGAGGTTCAAATCCTCTCGCCCCGCCCAGATATATAAAATTCTATCCCATAACAATTGTTATCATTGTTATCCAAATTAGCGGGTGTAGCTCAATGGTAGAGCACTGGCCTTCCAAGCCAGCTGTGTGAGTTCGATTCTCATCACCCGCTCCATTTTTCTATTAGCGCCTGTAGCTCAGGGGATAGAGCATCGGACTTCTAATCCGAGTGTCGCAGGTTCGATTCCTGCCAGGCGCGCCAGTCGTGGTGGGTATAGCTCAGTTGGTTAGCGCGCCAGGTTGTGGCCCTGGAGGTCGCCGGTTCGAGTCCGGTTACTCACCCCATTTTGAATAATAAGAGCCTAGCAAAACGCTAGGCTTTTTTGTTACTTATTTTTACTAAATCCACAAAGCAATAGACTTCCTATTACTTAGCGCTTAATCTACGTTTTGATGAAAGGAGCTCTTCGGTCGATGCAGTCCTTCTAAAGAAATCCAGAGCAGGTAGATTTTCTAAAGTCTCCAGATAATCTGCCTGCTTCGCATGCTTGTTTACATAATTAGCACCGAGGCTACTATCGATCAATGTTCCAGGTCCGCCGACGCATCCATTGATACACGCCATCCCTTCCATGAAATTTGCTTTTAACATTCCAGCTAACCTTTGTTTTAGTAGTTCATTACATTCCTTGATTCCATTACCTCTAACGGCTACTATCTTACATTCAGGATCAATACCTTGAACTGCTCTTTTTATTGCTTGGGTAACCCCGCCAGTGTGAGCAAATATTCTTCCATCATGTGAAGCATTGCTTAACGATATTTCAGGCATAGTATTCAAATTTCCTATGTCGCTAACTTCAAAAATCAAACTCATTTCTTTATAAGTTAACACGCAATCTATTGCACCTTTCATATCAGGAAGTTTACTTTCTCCTTTTTTGGCGGTGCACGGACCAATAAAGACCACACGGCAATCAGGTTCACTTCTTTTAAGTAATCTACCAAGAGCAATCATCGGCGATACCGAATTCGAGACAACTGCGGTGAGTGAAGGGAGAGTTATTTCAATCAAACGCATAAAAGCTGGACAGCAACAGGAAGTGATCATAAAAGGGTCCTGACTATGGTAGCGTTCAACAAATTCTTTTGCTTCCAAAGTTGTGATTATATCTGCCGCCATAGCAACTTCATATACGTCAGAAAACCCAAGGATTTTCAATGCCCCAACAATCTGTTCGGGAGTAATTCCTGGTCCAAATTGTCCAACAAAGGAAGGAGCAAGAATAGCATAAATACTTTCGCCAGTGCTCGCATTAAAAAGAAGTTGAGCAACTTTCGCGATATCAGATCGTTCAGCTAACACTCCACCGATACAGGCATGTACACAATACCCACATTCAATGCAGTAGTCTTCGTTGATTATTCTAATTCCTTCATCGTTAATTTTGATCGCGTTGGTCGGGCAAGCTCTTTCGCAATCGCTCGGCGAATCACAATCGGTACAAGGTTTTAAAAATTTTACCAGGGGTGGTTTAACATCAGCGACATCAGTTTCTTCGAATAAGAAGTTTAAGTAATTCTTTGCAATTTCAATTTGGTCGTCGATGTGGCCATCGATTTGATCTCGCGCTTGCTCATTAAATTGTTTTTTAAACTGCGCTTCGTCTGCGTTTTGATTTCTGCCCTGATCTTCGCACTGATTATTGGCATTACTATCAGTGTAAAAACATTTCTGCAGAATATCATTGATCAATTCTTCTTTACTCTTTGTACTGCCGTTTTTGATCTCCCTGATTACGTGGAGAAGAAGGCGTTCCGAAAATGGATTTGGCATTTTATCACCTCGATGTTTGTTTTGGTCAAATGATTGAGAAAAAAATAACAATATGCTATAATGCTAGTGCTGGTGAATCATGAAATGGGGAAGAATGATGAGATCGCTAAAAGTATTAAAGGGTGCTGTTTTCCCAATTTTTATCCTGATAATTTGGTTACTAAGCAGTCGTCACTCAACAAACAATCTAATTCCAGCTCCTAACGAAGTAATTAACGCTATTAGTAATCTTTGGGCACGTGGCGAAATTCAAAAGCATGTCAGTATTAGTCTGATCCGTGTCCTAAAAGGTTTTGGCTGGGCAGCTATTATTGGCGTTCCGCTTGGATTATGCTTCGGTGTGTTTACTAAGTTCAGACTTTGGCTAATGCCTACTCTCCATTTCTTACGTCAAATTCCACCGATCGCTTGGATCCCACTTTTTTTAATCTGGTTTGGGATCGGCGAAGGTTCCAAAAGTGCCGTTATTTTTTACGCAGCCTTCTTTCCAGTATTACTAAACTCTTTGCTTGGGATTGAACAGATTCCAAGACGTTTTTGGGAGGTAGGCAAGGTACTCGAATTCGATTATTTAAAGTTTCTCTGGAGATTAGTATTACCAGCAAGCCTGCCATCGATTATGGCTGGATTAAGACTTGGGATGAGTATGAGTTGGCGGGCATTGGTAGCAGCAGAAATGATCGCCGCTACCAGCGGTCTCGGTTACTTGATTATGTCCGCTCGTTCTTTAGTACGAATGGATGAAATGGTGGTTGGGATCCTACTAATTGGTCTAATTGGTATCCTTATCGATGCCTTCTTTATTTGGTTAGAGAGATTCTTAGCACCTTGGAATAAAGAAACTTTAGGAGTAGGGGAAAATGAGAGAAGCATTGCTTCAAGCGGTTAACATCACAAAGATTTTTGAGGGTAAAACTAGGGTAGAAGCTTTGCGTTCGATCGATTTGGCAATAAACCAAGGAGAGTACGTGGCAATTCTTGGTCCAAGCGGATGTGGCAAAACCACGCTTCTGCGAATTTTCGCTGGCTTAACCAAACCAACCACAGGAAAGTGTACTTTCTTGGGGGAGGAAATCAATAAACCGAATCGCCAAAGAGCACTCGTTTTTCAGGACCCCCGTTTATTTCCTTGGCTCACAGTTCGTGGCAATATTGAATTGGCGATAAAGAAGCAAGCTTTCATTGAAGCTAATGAAAGAATAGTTGAGTTATGTAAAAAAATGCAACTATCCGAGTTTATGTATTCTTATCCTCATGAATTATCGGGTGGGATGGCAAAGCGGGTTGCCTTAGCACGAGCTCTAGCAGGGGATCCAAAACTTCTTTTGCTAGATGAGCCATTAGCTCATTTAGATAAAAACATTCAACTTTCATTGCTTAATGAACTACATCGATTATGGAAGGATGGTCTAACATCAGTCCTTGTTACCCATGACGTTGATGAGGCTTTAATGCTTGCTACCAGGATCATTATTCTAAGTGCGAGACCAGCGCAGATCATCGCCAATCAACAAATTTCTCTTCCCTTTCCCAGGGATCCATTGGATGGAGAATTTGTTCAACTCAAAGAAAAAATAATGAAAATTAATTCAGGAGTAGGTGAACCAGAATGAAAAGAATTTTAATAGCAGTTTTAGTGATTATTCTTGCGGCTGGAGCTGGGATGGGACTAGCAAATTCCGCATCTTTATCGATTACGTACAACCCGATGCCTTTTAATCTTCCAAGTATGGTTGAGAAGGAGCAAAAACTTCTTGAACAGCAAGGGTTAAAAGTTGCTTACAGCAGTTTCCAAGCTGGTTTTGCCATGACAGAGGCGATGGCAGCCAAAGAGTTGGACATCGCAGTGGTAATGGGCGCAACTTCAGCGATCACTTCCAAAGCCGGGGGAAGAGATATTAAAATTGTCGCGGCTTATTCCCAAGCGCCATCAGCATTTGCTTTGGTAACTCGTCCTGATGGGATCGAACTTAAAGATTTAAAAGGAGCAAAAATTGCGGTTCCAGTAGGAACAGAAGCACATTATCTATTAGCCAAAATTCTAAAAGAGCAAGGACTTACCTTTAATGATATCGAGGTAATCAATATGATGGTTCCCGATGGTGTCGCTGCTTTACAAGCAAAGCAAGTCGATGCAGCGATGGCGGTCGAACCTGTTTTAAGTAGGCTTGAAGGTGCAGGGCAAATAAGGGTGCTTCGGAATGGTGTTGGCCTGATTTCAGGTCTCACTGTAAGTACAATTCGTGGAGACCTAGTTGGTGATGAGCGAGTAGAAAAATTCCTTACCGCACAACAACACGCACTCCAATTTATTAGTGAAAACAACGAAGAGGCCCTAGCGATTGCCCAACGCGATACAGGCTTACCACGAGCAATTATTGAAAAGATTGCACCAAAGTATAACTTTAGTATGGAAATTACTGAGGAAGTGAAGGCTAGCTTAGAGGAAACGATTGAGTTTCTCTATGCAGAAGGTTTAATCCAAAGGAAGATTTCGGTCGAGGATTTGTTGCTCGAATAAGTAAATAACTAATTGGCTAATAGCTCAGACAGTAAGTTAGCAACAGAATCAGCAAAACAATTAGAAAAAGCTCTTGATACCATAAGGGGACGTTCCACTTTGATATCAAGAGCCTTTTTTATTTTGGAACTACCACTGAAACAGCTTTTGGCATTAACTTTGCGTTCATCGGGGTTGAACTACGTAAATCCCCATCAAACATCTTCGGTAGTACCAAATCCGATTCGATTGTCACTTCTCGACCTTCGTAAAAAGAGCAAGCGGGATTGTTCACATGTTTGCCAAAATACACCCTGGGCAATGTCCATAGCAAACGAGGTTTAGAGATCTCATTAATCACAAGGATAGTAAACTTACCATCATCATACCTAGCTTCTGGTGCAAATTTCAAACCTCCGCCACCATAAGGCATATTCATCAGGAAAACACCAATAGTTGAAGTTTCAAAACTCTTACCATCGATAGTAATTTTAACGTGATGAATTGGAAGCAGGCGAATCGTTTGGAAGGTAGCGACTAGGATCGCTGGGGATCCACGAAGTAATCCGTCGCGATGCCGATTGACATAATCGATAACGGACACTGGAAATCCGACCGAAGCTAGCACTCCAAATACTTTGTCGGATTCTAAGCCAACATCCATTTTTGTAAATCTTGGATTAAGGATGGTTTCCAACGCTTTGTTATAATCACGAGGTATACCAAGACCTCTTGCGTAATCATTACCCGTACCAGCAGGAATAATACCAAGAGAACTTTTTGTATTGTATACTCCTTCTAATACCTCGCCGATTGTTCCATCTCCACCGAGGGCACATACAATCTCGTGTTTTTCTGCTGCTTTATGTGCCAACTCAATGGCCTCTCTTGAGCGAGTAGTAAAAATAAATTCAAAATCGGCATTCTTACTAGCTAGTTGAGCACGTACTTCTTCTCCGACTTTTTTTCCGCGACCTCTTCCTGCCAGAGGATTAGCGATTACGGCAAGACTCATAAAATGCCCTCCCAGAATAATACCAAATTAATAACAACGGATTAATGTTCGGTATTCCTGGCGGTACTTCCTGCTTTATCCTAATTTTCCTTCACGAGATTTAGAAATATAGTTTAGGCAATATTCATCTTTACCCAATAAAGCTTCGGTAGCCCAAATGCTGATCATTAATTGATTATCAAGCGGGTTGAGGATTGCACCGTCCATTCCCGCCGCCATAGCAGCCACCAAAAAGGCTTGATTAATGTATTTGCGTGAAGGCAGCCCATAAGAGATATTACTTAGTCCACATGCGATATGCACTTCAGGGAAAAGCCTTTTTACTTCCCTCATAGTCTCAAGCGCTACTACGCCAAAATGTGAACCAGTGCCGATCGGTTGAACCATCGGATCGATAAAGATATCATCACTAGCAACACCTTTTTGGGTTAGATCATTGATTAAACTCCCAGCGATCTTGACTCGTTTTTCAGCGGTTTCAGGCATTCCTGAATCATCCATACACAGGGCAATAACTCGTGTTTTGTATTCTAATACTAACGGAAGAATGCTATTAAACCGTTCTTTCTCATAAGAAATCGAATTAATGATCGGAGTGCCGTTACGATTGTGTTTTAAAGCTTTCTCAATCGCAACTGGATTTGGTGAATCGATCGACAATGGGGCATTGACCGCAGTTTGAACAACTTCAGTTAACCATGCTAATTTCTCAGGTTCGTCCTTTTCGAAAACTCCAGCATTAATATCTATATAATTAGCGCCAGCCTCAAATTGAGTTTTTGCTAAATTGGCGATCACTAATTCATCCATTTGAGCTATTGCACTATGAACTTCTTTGATCGAGCTATTAATCTTTTCGCCAATAATGATCATTATAAACACTCCTTCAAGGATTTAATTACGGGTATTATAGCTTAAGTACCAATAATATTCAAGATTTTGCCAGAAACGATTGATTAAATTGGTTTTATAAATTAATATTTAAGTTGGGGTTAAAAAAGTTAACGTTTATGTTTAACCAATAATTAAAGGAGGCACAAAGAATGGCAATTAAGACTGATATTGAAATCGCCCAAGAGGTGGAAATGAAACCGATTCAGGAAGTGGCTAGTTCGATCGGTATAAGCGATGATCGCTTGGAATTGTATGGAAAATACAAAGCTAAGGTCGATTACAATATCTTAAAAGACAAGCAGAATGAGCCAGATGGAAAGCTAATCTTAGTTACCGCCATTAATCCTACTGCTGCGGGCGAAGGGAAGACCACAGTTACGGTTGGTCTCGGTGACGCACTAAACCAGCTAGGTAAAAAAGTCATGATTGCCTTGCGTGAACCATCAATGGGACCAGTTTTTGGCGTGAAAGGTGGAGCAGCGGGTGGTGGATATGCCCAAGTTGTTCCGATGGAAGATATTAACCTTCACTTCACGGGAGATATGCACGCGATCAGTGCAGCTAACAATCTTTTAGCCGCAATGCTCGATAACCATATCTATCAAGGAAATCAATTAAATATCGATGTTAGAAGAATTACATGGAAACGCGTTGTTGATATGAACGATCGTCAATTACGTGGTATAGTGAATGGTTTGACTGGAAGAGTTAATGGAGTGCCTCGTGAAGATGGTTTTGATATCACGGTGGCTTCAGAAGTAATGGCTATTCTTTGCCTTGCGAGTGATATTGATGATCTGAAAGAACGACTCGGTCGTATCGTTGTCGGTTATACCTATGATGAACAACCTGTGACCGCAAAAGATCTTAAAGCTAATGGTGCTATGGCTGCGCTTTTAAAAGACGCTCTCAAACCAAATCTTGTTCAAACCTTAGAACATACCCCAGCCTTTGTCCATGGCGGCCCATTTGCTAATATTGCTCATGGTTGTAATAGTTTGATGGCTACCAAGATGGCTTTGAAGTTAGCGGATTACGTTGTTACCGAAGCGGGATTTGGTGCTGATTTAGGTGCAGAAAAATTCCTCGACATTAAATGTCGTTTTGGTGGACTAACTCCAAGTGCTGTAGTAATTGTAGCTTCGATTCGGGCGCTTAAGAACCATGGCGGAGTAGCCAAGGATAAATTAGGCGAAGAGAATCTGGAAGCCCTTAAGAATGGTATGCCAAACTTAATTAAACATATTGAAAACATTACGCAAAACTTTGGTTTACCTGCAGTAGTTGCTATCAATAGATTCCCAACTGATACCGAAGCTGAAATTAAGCTTGTTGAAGAACTTTGTCAGCAACAAGGTGTGAACGTTGCCTTGACCGAAGTTTGGGCGAAGGGTGGCGCTGGTGGAGTCGAACTGGGCAAGGAAGTACTCCGGTTAATCGACGAGGGCAAGAATGAGTTTAAGTTCACCTATGGTGATAGTCTCTCGATTAGAGAAAAGATTGAAACCATAGCAAAGAAGGTCTACGGCGCCGATGGAGTAGACTTTGTTGGAACCGCGGGCAAAGAAATTGATAAGATCGAGGAAATGGGTTTTGGTAACCTACCTATTTGTATGGCTAAAACTCAATACTCCTTATCGGATGATCCAACGAAGCTCGGACGTCCGAGTGGATTTAGAATTAGTGTCAGAAACGTAAAAGTATCCGCTGGCGCTGGATTTGTTGTCGCATTGACAGGTACCATTATGACTATGCCTGGTTTACCAAAAGTCCCAGCTGCCGAACGAATCGACGTTGATTCAACAGGAAAGATTTCAGGACTATTCTAAATTCGAGGGAATAAAAAAAGAGTTAAAGAAAAAATAAAGGAAATAAATAGAGGTTGTCGAATAAAATGAAAATAAATAAGTCGCCAACTTAGTTAATTTGGTCACAAAATCCCCATTGGTTTCCAATGGTAACAAAGGTGGATGACTATGTATTGGAATGACAACCTCATAAAAATTATGTTCGCTATTGGTATTTTAATGTCTACCCTCTTCTTTGGCTGGGTGTTTGTCTTCTCGGGAGATCTGAATGAAGTAGGCGTGACCAGTATCGATTTTGAGGAATTATCGCTTAAACCTGGTCAGCTGTATTTCTACCCGATTGTCAGTCTCTTAATTTTTGTTGCAGCATTCTTTTTTGCCAAGGAACTATACAACGCAAGCCCATCAATAGCGTACAGGGTGATTGTCTCAGGGGAGTTTGCCCAGCTCATTCTTCTCGCGATGTTTTTTTGGACTACGAAACATGTTTTTTGATTAATAACCTCAACCTCTTTCGTAAATACTACATTCGAAGGAGGTGCGGTCTAGATTATGGCAAAACAGAATAGATCCCAAAACAAAAATCGCAAAAAGAAGGACAGAGCGAAAGGGCTGGATACCAATAATCTTTTTGAGACAGCTGAAGAGTTGACTGAGAAGGATCGCAAAGAACAACAAAATAATCGTGAAAATAGATAATTATTGAAGAAATAAGGGGCTAAACAAAGGGCTATCGCGAAGATAGCCCTTTTGTTATTTCATGAAACTTTTGCGTGAGTTTTTGACTAGTACTCATTACCTCATCTACATCTTGTTCCCAGATATTTTGATAAAGGATACTAATCAAAGAATCGATTTCCTCAACAATACCTAAAGTGTTTTTGTTGCTTTGAGGACGAAATAATACCCAAGTTTCCTCAAGAGTCTTGGCTGTTCTGGAAGCGCTCCCCCATTTACCTTCATTCGCAAATTTGGCAACATCATCAATTAATCTTTGTAAATCGCCAGGATCGTTTGCAGTACTTTCTTTTGGGCTAGCAGTATCTAAGCGAATAAATCTAAGTTGAGATATTCTTGATTCCACATCCTGTTGTAATATTCCAATGGCAATTAGACACACTAAAATGAGAACCACGATAATAATTTGACCGCGCATTTTCATTCCTCCTGCTTTACTTCTAGCAGTTATAAACATAGTTTTCCCAGTATTGAAATTTAAAATTAGTTCAAACTACACTTACGAACAGGTAAATATAGTATAAGGAGTGAGCCATCCCTGTGAAAGTGGCTTGGATCGTTCGACAAGCAGAAGGGGGGATGTTAGTCCATCTGCGGCAGCTTTTGATGGGTATGAAAGACCAGTATGACATCTTGATCGCTGGTCCGCGCAACTTAGAAACCATTGCCAAAGATGGTGCTAAATACTTTCCAGTGGAGATCAATGATGGGATTCTACCAGGAAAAGATCTAAAAGCCATCTGGCAGTTGACCAAGATTTTTAAACACGAATGTCCTGACATAATTCATCTTCATGGTCTCAAAACACTAGTAGTAGGTGTTCCTGCAGCCAAAATAGCAAGAAAGGGTAAATTGCTATTTACAGCGCATAATTGTCTCCCCAAAAGAAATCCAGGAAGGATGTCTGCACTCCATACTCGTATCCAAAAAAGGCTTCTTAACAGCCTTGATTTGATTATCGCTGTCTCGGATTTCGTCAAAAAAGAGATTACGGAATATACCTCCTCTTACAAGGTAAGAACGATCCATAATGGTGTGGATTGTAGTAAATTTGAGGGCTTTAACCGGGCTGAAGCGCGAGTTCAATCTCATGCAGTATCAGGGGAGTTAGTGGTCGGTACAGTTGCAAGGTTATTTCCAGGGAAAGGCATCGACACTTTGTTACAAGCGGCATCTTTAGTGGTTAAGGTATTACCCAACATCCGTTTCGTGATCGTTGGTGATGGACCAGAAAGAGATAAATATAAAGCCTATAGCAAGGCGTTAGGGATAGATAACAAAGTGGAATTCTTAGGCTTTCGCAATGACGTTCCTCAGTTAATGGCTGGCTGGGATGTTTTTGCCTTGCCAACTCATTCCGAAGGGTTTAGTTTAAGTGTCTTGGAAGCGATGGCTTCTCGCTTGCCCGTAGTGGTTTCCGATGTACCAAGTCTACGGGAAATGGTTGTTCCTGGACGAAGCGGTTACTTAGTGCAACCAAAGGATAGCCCTGGCTTTGCTCGTGCTATCATCACTTTACTAAAGGATTTGCCACGTTCAAGAGCAATGGGTGAAGCCAATCTTCGTCGCGTTCGCCAATACTTTGGCACAGACCAGATGTTGAAAAACACCATCAAGGCATACTGTGATCTAGTACGGGAGGATAGTTTTTATGATTTTTAAAAAACAATATCCTAAACTCTTTTTAATCCTAGCTTGTTTACTTCTGAACGGATTTTTTTCTTTAAGGGGTTTTGCTCAAGAAACTGATCCTAAGGTATACCTGATCCTTTGGCATGGCATTAGGTGGGAACATTTAGTGGAAAGTGATTGGTTGAATGAAGGACAATTCGGTTTTGGCATTATGAACGTTCGTTCAGCTGGAGGTGCCCCTATTGAAGGGGGATATCTTTCGATCGGTAGTGGTTCCCGTGCTTATGGGATTACTGGAGCAGGCGAGGTTTTTATGAGCGAAGAACCGTATAAAGGTCAAGAAGCAGGTGTGGTATATAGAACTAGAACTGGTATAGACCCTTCGGAAATCGTTAATGTACGGATAGCTAATATCCTTGATGTAAATAAACAGGCTAATTATCCTTTGGCAATCGGTTCACTCGTTGATTATTTGATAAAACATGGAAAAGAAGTAACTGTGTATGGCAATAGCGACACTAAGGATCAACGAACTAGATGGGCTGGGCTGGTAGGGATGGATTCCTTAGGGAGAGTATTTAATGGGCAAATCAATGATGCTTTATTGCTCGAAGATGATGAATATCCTTTCGGATTAAAAACCGATTATTCTTTACTACTTAAATTAGCTACTTCGACCGATGCTGATTTAGTAATTATCGATCTTGGCGATCCATATCGACTTTTCCTTGCCCAGGATTTTCTTTTACCTGAACAAAAAGAGAAGCTAGCAACGTTAATTGCTCAGGATGCATTGAATTTCCTTAAGGACTTGGATCAACAACTGCCGCCGAACAGTTATTGGCTTTTAATTTCCCCCGTACCTACCAAGGAGCGATTAGGTTTGAGCCAATGGTTAGCTCCTATGGTGATGCAAAGTAAAGATCGTGGTTTGTTAGTCTCTGGTACTACTCATTGGCCAGGGATCGTAGCTAATATTGATATTGCTCCGACTATTCTGTCGTTGCTTGGATTGGAAGGTTCACCTCAGATGCTTGGTCGTCCGATTCGAATTGAAGATGAAAAGAGTTCTAGATCGGCATCGGAATCACTTTTAGAATCACTAGTAAGAATGGAGAAGCAGATCCTAGCTATCAGCAGTAATAGAGGAACTGTTTTGCGGTGGTTAGTAGGTTTACAGATTTTTGTTTGCCTGGTTGCACTTTTATTCTTAGTTTTACCTCTAAAAATGCCCAAAGTGATTATAAAAGGGATTGTAATTGCTCTATTGATTCTTCTCACTGTTCCTTTGGCACTGCTTTTGTTACCCCAACATTGGATATTTGCTATCCTTAGCATTACATTACCAGTTATCGCTTATTTTTATAGACATAGTGCCCTGGATGCCATTATGGCAGTTGCACTTTTAACTGCGATTCTTTTAGGAATCGATGTGTTAAGAGGAGCGTGGTGGATTCGTTTTTCTTATCTAGGGTATGATGCGATCGCTGGTGCACGCTACTACGGGATCGGTAACGAGTACATGGGCATCTTGATCGGAGCCTTAATTATGGGTTCCGCAATCTTACTTCGTTTCAATAAAAATCTCAAACCATTAATTGGGATACTATTTCTAATCGCAACAGCTATTATCGCAGCTCCCCAATGGGGTACAAATGTGGGTGGAGCTATTACTGCAGTACTCGGTTTCGGCGTAACTTGGGTGTTAATAAGTGGCATGCGAATTCGATTAAGGACGATTCTAGCGATGATCGGCCTCGTAGTCTTAGTGCTAGGCATTATTATGACAATAGATAACTTTTCAGGTTTTGACGATCAATCGCATATCGGTCAAACGGTTGGAATAATCCGCAATGATGGCTTAACTGCAATAATTATGATCATCAAGCGCAAACTTAGCATGAATCTTCGGTTGTTTCGTTATAGTTTTTGGAGTAGGGGCCTGATAGTCGCGGTTATTGCGATGGGAGTGAGCCTGATTTGGCCAAGCAATTTTAGAAGATGGTTAATTAAAGAAAACCCCCGCGTTGTAGCGGGGATTATCGGTACTTTAGTAGCAACCATAACAGCACTAGCTTTTAATGATTCTGGGGTGGTTGCCGCAGCTACCTGCGTGTTTTTTGCAACTACAACCATGCTTACACTCGCCCTGGGGCTAAAACATGATCTTTTTCCTGCGCAAACCGACATTGAGTAGGATACCGATAGCGATTAGGTTTGTCATCAATGTATTTCCACCATAAGTGACAAAAGGTAGTGGAAGTCCAGTAACAGGCATAATGCCAAGAGTCATTCCAACATTAATGATCAAATGGAAAAAGAACATGCTGGTGCAACCAGCCGCTAGCAACATTCCGAAGGAATCTTTAGCAAGGATAGCGATTCTTAAACCGCGCCAAATCAGGAAGAGGTAAAGTAGCAGTAAACCTACAGAACCTACAAAACCTAGCTCTTCAGCAACAACTGAAAATACAAAGTCGGTGTGATTCGCAGGAAGGAATCTTAATTGATTCTGTGTTCCGCTAAAGAGACCTTTGCCCAAAAACCCTCCAGAACCGATGGCGATCATGGATTGAATTACATTCCAACCAGTGTTGGTTGGATCTGCGTGGGGATTAATAAAGACGAGTAATCGGTTGATTTGGTATGGTTTAATTATTTCTATCCAGCCTTGCATCGAAGCAAAGATAGCCGCACACCCTACAGCTAGCCCTGTTAAGCCAATAATTACTAAGTGTTTAACCCTGGCACCAGCTAAAAATAACATAGAAAAGGTGATCCCAATAAAGATCATTGAAGTTCCTAGATCTGGTTGAAGTAGGATCAAGGCCATCGGGATGCTAACGAGTGCAAAAGGAATCAATATTTTCCAGCCTGCAATATTGTTTTCTTCCTCCAAGTATTTTGCTAAAATAACGATGAGAGCAATTTTAGCAATCTCAGAGGGCTGTATAGTTAGTGGTCCAAAACCGATCCATCGTTGTGAGCCATAGGCAGATGTTCCGAGGAAAAAGATCGCACCCAACAAACCGATAGTTATTAAGTAGATAGGCTTGGTCCAACGGCGCCAGGCTCGATAATCGATTATCAATACTGCTGCTAAACAGATAAAGCCGATAACTGCACCGATAGCTTGTCTTTTTACGTAGTAAAATGGGTCTCGATTAAGAGAAATCTGCTTTGAGAAGGAAGCTGAATAAATAATTAGCATTCCGAATGCAATCAAAGCGATCACTGCTATTAGCAAAGGCCAATCAAAGTTGCGCCAATAGCGTCTTGGTACCTCAATCATGGTCCTTCCACCTCATCAACGCATTTAACAATTTTATTATACACGTTCAGGAAACAAATATAAATGGTTAAGAAATTAAAAAAGTATTGACCGAATATTTTTGCTCTGTTATAATAACATAGCGTAGCGAGCCATTAGCTCAGTAGGTAGAGCACTGGACTTTTAATCCA
>JAAYFS010000056.1 GCA_012728115.1 Bacillota bacterium
GTCCAGTTACTCCTTGGGGTAAACCCACATTAGGTGCTAGAACTCGGAAAAAGAAAGCAAGCGATCGGCTAATCGTGAGACGCCGGAAGAGGTAGAGACGTATCTCTACGAGGAGGTGGTAGTATTGGGTAGATCATTGAAGAAGGGCCCTTTCGCGGATGAACATTTATTAAAAAAAGTGAGAGAGCTTAACGAAAAAAATGAAAAACGAGTCATTAAGACTTGGTCTCGTCGGTCAACTATTTTCCCTGAAATGGTCGGACATACAATAGCAGTTCATGACGGTCATAAACACGTACCAATCTTTATCACTGAGGAAATGGTTGGGCATAAACTAGGCGAGTTTGCTCCCACTCGGACCTTCCGCGGTCACGCTGGCAGCGAGAGAAGTTCGAGAAGATAGTCGGATAGATTGGGGGATTGAGTGAAATGGAAGCTAGAGCGAGTGCAAGATACGTTAGAGTATCACCGCGAAAAGCACGTCAAGTAATTGACTTGATTCGAAATAAAGACGTTGACGAAGCAATCGGTATTTTACGAATGACACCAAGAAGAGCTTCAGCGGTTATTGAAAAAGTGCTAAAAAGCGCGATAGCAAACGCTGAAAATAATCATGATATGGCTGCGGATCAACTATATGTCGCTAAATGCTATGTTGACCAAGGTCCAATCTGGAAGAGATTAAGACCAAGAGCAAGAGGTATGGCTGATAGAATTCGGATCCGTACCAGCCACATCACCGTTATTTTGCGAGAAAAGGAGGAATAGGTGCGTGGGTCAAAAAGTTCATCCCTATGGATTTAGGTTGGGATATATTAAAGACTGGAATAGCAAATGGTATGCTGACAAAAGTAACTATTCCGAATTACTCCACGAAGACCTGAAGATCCGTGATCTTGTTAAGAAGCGGTTCTATTCATCAGGTATTTCCAAAGTTGAAATTGAACGTGCAGCAAATAGAGTTAAAGTTACAATAAATACTGCACGTCCAGGGATGGTTATTGGCAAAGGTGGAGCTGAAGTAGATAAGTTCCGCAAAGAACTTGAAAACATGACCAATAAACAAGTTCAAGTTAATATAGTTGAAGTCAAAAAACCTGAGGTTGACGCCCAACTAGTTGCTGAAAACATCGCAGGTCAATTAGAGCGCCGTGTTTCATTTAGAAGAGCAATGCGTCAATCACAACAAAGAGCCCTAAGAATGGGGGCAAAAGGAATCAAAGTCGCTGTTTCTGGTAGACTTGGTGGAGCAGAGATTGCTCGTACCGAATGGAATCCTGAAGGAAACGTGCCCTTACACACATTAAGAGCCGATATTGATTATGGTTTTGCAGAAGCAAACACAACCTTTGGTAAAATCGGCGTAAAGGTATGGATTTACAAAGGTGAAGTGCTACCTGAAAAAGCTTCGAAAAAGAAGGTTGAAGGGGGCGAGTAAAGATGCTAATGCCAAAACGTGTCAAGCATCGAAGAGTTCATCGTGGTAGGATGACTGGTAAAGCATATAGGGGAGCCTCTGTTGATTTTGGCGAGTACGGGTTGCAAGCAATGGAACCTGGTTGGATTACTAGCCAACAGATCGAAGCTGCTCGTATCGCAATGACTCGCCACATCAGACGTGGTGGAAAAGTATGGATTAGAATATTTCCTGATAAACCAGTTACTAAGAAACCCGCTGAAACCAGAATGGGTTCAGGAAAAGGTGCACCTGAGTATTGGGTGGCTGTTGTGAAGCCTGGACGCGTAATGTTCGAGATCGGTGGCGTTCCAGAGAGTTTAGCACGAGAGGCAATGCGTTTAGCAGCACATAAATTGCCAATTAAATGCAAATTTATCTCTCGCGCTGAGGTAGGCGGTGATGCTAATGAAGGCTAGTGAAATTCGTGCACTTTCAAATGAAGAATTGCAGAAGAAGCTAGATGATTTAAAAGAGGAATTATTCAATCTTAGATTTCAGTCTGTAACAGGGCAATTAGATAACCCAATGCGGATTAAAGAAGTTAGAAAAGATATTGCTCGCGTTAAGACAATTATGCGGGAGCGAGTTCTTAACATTAAGCGGGCGTAGTCCCTTAACGATTAAGAAGGGAGGAGCGCATGTCAGTGGAAAGAGGAATTCGGAAAACAAGAACTGGAATAGTTGTAAGCGATAAAATGGATAAAACCGTAGTAGTTGCGGTCGAGCGAGTTCTAAAACATCCTATGTATGGTCGCACAATTCGCAGAACAGTGAAATTTAAAGCTCACGATGAAGCAAATGAATGCAATATTGGCGATCGCGTTCGGATTATGGAAACTCGCCCACTTAGCAAGGATAAGCGTTGGCGAGTCGTTGAAGTGGTCGAGAAAGCTCGCTAGACGTCGATATTCAGCGTAGGGAAGGAGGGCTACTATGATCCAACAAGAAAGTCGATTAAAGGTTGCAGATAACACTGGAGCCAAAGAACTTTTATGTATCAGAGTACTTGGCGGATCCAAGAAACGGTATGCTCGAATCGGTGACGTAATCATCGCTACAGTAAAAGAAGCATCACCTGGTGGAATGGTCAAAAAGGGCGATATCGTTAAAGCAGTAATTGTTCGGACTCGCAAAGAAACCCGACGAATAGATGGATCGATAATTAAGTTTGACGAAAATGCTGCTGTTATAATAAATGACCAAAATAATCCTAGAGGCACACGTATTTTTGGTCCTGTTGCTAGAGAATTACGTGAGAAAGATTTTATGAAGATTGCCTCTTTGGCCCCTGAGGTTCTTTAGTGAAAGGAGGATGAGATTATGGTTAAGTTTCACGTTAAATCTGGCGATCGTGTTGAATTAATCAGTGGAGATGATCGCGGAAAACGAGGTAAGATTCTTGAAGTTCGTCCAAAAGCGGGAAAAGTTATTGTAGAGGGAATTAACATCCAAAAAAAGCACACTCGTCCTACTCAAACTAATCCACAAGGTGGCATTATTGACACCCCAGGGCCAGTAGATATATCGAACGTAATGTTGGTATGCCCACATTGCACAAAAGCTACTAGAGTTGCTCGTGTCAGAGATGAGAACGGTAAGGCTCTGCGGCAATGCAAAAAATGCGGTAAAAACATTGATTAGAGGTATTAGGAGAAGGGGGGAGTAATAGTTGGCACGACTGAAAGAGAAATATCTTAACGAAGTGGTGCCTGCCCTCAAAGAGCGATTTCAATACGCTAATGTGATGCAGGTTCCAAAGATTGAAAAGATTGTAATTAACGTAGGCGTTGGTGAAGCTACTGCTGATCCAAAAGTATTAGATGCCGTTGTGAGAGATATAAGCACTATAACTGGACAAAAACCAGTTATCACCAAAGCGAAAAAATCAGTTGCAGCGTTCAAAGTTCGTGAAGGAATGCCTATTGGAGTGAAAGTGACTCTCCGCGGAAAGAGAATGTACGAATTCTTTGATCGGTTAGTCAATATTGCTTTACCACGTATTAGAGACTTTAGGGGAGTAAGTCCTCGTTCGTTCGACGGTAGAGGAAACTATTCTCTTGGACTAAGAGAACAACTGATCTTCCCAGAGATCGATTACGATAAAGTAGACAAAGTACGTGGTTTGGAAGTAGTTATTGCAACTACCGCGAAAACTGACGAAGAAGGTTACGAACTCTTGAAGCTGATGGGTGTCCCATTTAGAAGCTGAAAGGAGAGATAACGTGGCGAAAAAGTCCATGATTTATAAAGCTAAGCGGACTCCAAAGTTTTCGACCAGAAAAGTAAACCGTTGTGAACGTTGTGGACGTCCTCGCGGTTACATGAGACGTTTTAAACTTTGTCGTGTCTGCTTTAGAAAGTTAGCTAACGAAGGTGAGATCCCAGGCGTTACCAAGGCAAGTTGGTAATACCACATAACCTGTAGTTTGAAAGGAGGTTACCCGCATGGTTATGACCGATCCTATTGCGGATATGCTCACAAGAATTCGCAACGCTAGTTCCGTCTATCATGAATCGGTAGATATACCGAACTCTAAACTGAAATTAGAGGTTGCTAGGATTCTTAAAGAAGAGGGTTTTATTCGGGAATATAAGTTAATTGAAGATGATAAACAAGGTATCTTGCGGATATTCCTAAAGTATGGGAAACAAAAAGAGAAGGTTATTAGTGGCATAAAAAGAATCAGTAAGCCTGGATTACGAGTATATGCAAAGAAAGACGAGATTCCTCGTGTACTCGGAGGATTAGGTGTCGCTGTATTGTCCACCTCAAAAGGTGTTATGACTGATAAACAAGCTCGCAGTGAAGGTGTGGGCGGAGAAGTAATTTGCTACGTATGGTAAGGGGGGAAAAACATGTCCAGAATTGGAAGACTTCCTATAGAAATTCCACAGGGTGTTGATGTTAAATTGGATGGCAACAACATTACTGTTAAAGGCCCAATGGGTGAATTATCTAGGGAAATACATTCTGATATGATAGTTGAAGTTGTCGATGGAAGTATTGTGGTTAATCGTCCATCTGAAGAAAAACACCACAAAAGTCTGCATGGCCTTACCCGTAGTCTAATTGCTAATATGGTTGAAGGTGTTACCAAAGGGTATTCGCGCAATTTGGAAATGGTTGGTGTAGGTTACAGAGCAGCAAAACAAGGTGCAAAAGTTGTTTTGAGTTTAGGTTACTCACATCCGATTGAAATCGATCCTATCGATGGAATCGAAATCGAAGTTCCCGCACCAAACAAGTTGACGGTAAAAGGAATCGATAAACAACTTGTCGGACAGGTTGCTGCCGATATTCGCAGCTTACGTCCACCAGAACCATATCTCGGCAAGGGTATTCGCTATGAAGGAGAATACGTGAGAAGAAAAGCAGGCAAAGCAGGCAAAGCTTAGTTAGAATGATTTCACTTTATGTAATCATGCTTCGTGAGATCATATGTAAATTAAGGTGGTGAGATAGATGGCTAAATTGAGTCGACGTGAAGCTCGGATTAAGCGTCATCAGAGAGCACGCAAGAAGATTGTTGGGACTCCTGAAAAACCTAGACTTTGCGTTTATAAAAGTCTTAATCATATTTACGCACAAATTATCGATGATTCGGTTGGTAGAACCTTAGTAGCTGCTTCCACAAACGAACCAGAGTTGAGAGCAAAATTAGAATCAACAGGTAATAAAGAGGCGGCTAAGGAAGTAGGACTTTTGATAGCTAAAAGAGCGTTAGACAAGGGCATCAAAGTAGTTTGCTACGACCGTGGAGGCTGGATCTATCATGGAAGGGTTGCAGCTTTAGCAGATGGTGCTCGTGAAGGCGGACTAGAGTTCTAAAGCGGATGCTCGTTATTGGAAGGAGGGAAATAAGTTTGGCAAAGAGAATTGATGCTAGTGGATTGGATTTAGAAGAAAGAACGGTTAGTATCAATCCAGTGTCAAAGACTGTAAAAGGTGGTCGTACAAGGTCGTTTAGCGCCTTGGTTGTAGTCGGAGATAGAAATGGTAAAGTTGGTGCAGGTTTAGGAAAAGCAAAAGAGGTTGCAGATGCAGTTAGAAAGGCAACGGAAGACGCGAAAAAGAACTTGATTGAAGTTCCCATTATAGGTACAACTATCCCGCATGCAATAACGGAACGTTTTAGCGGTGCGACAGTTATGCTAAGACCAGCATCCGAAGGTACAGGAGTGATTGCGGGTGGTCCTGTGCGTGCTGTATTAGAACTTGCTGGAGTACGTGATATTCTAACAAAGTCCTTGGGATCTTCTAATCCAACTAATGTAGTAAGAGCGACCATAAAGGCTATCGAGTCTTTAAAGACAGTTGATGAAGTTGCTCGTCTACGGGGCAAAACTCCCGGAGAAATCTTGGGTTAGGGGGATACTGATGTCGAAGAAGTTGAAGATTACTTGGAAGAAAAGTGCTATCGGATATGCACAAGATCAAAAAGATACAATTAAAGCTTTAGGTTTACGAAAACTATATTCATCGGTCGTTCAAGATGATAACCCCGTAATTAGGGGTATGGTGCACAAGGTACGACACTTGGTTGAAGTAGAAGAAGTCGAAGAATAGGGCAAGGGGGTGTAGGTATGAGAATACACGAGTTAAAACCAGCAACTAGTCGAAAAGAACGCAAGCGCGTTGGACGTGGGATTGGTTCTGGTTTAGGCAAAACCTCTGGTAGAGGCCACAAGGGGCAAAAAGCTCGCTCAGGTGGTGGAAAAGGGCCCTATTTTGAAGGTGGTCAAACCCCACTTCAAAGAAGACTACCTAAACGAGGGTTCACCAATGTTTTCCAAAAGGAATACGCTGAAGTAAAATTAGAGGACCTTAATAGATTCGCACCAGATACCGTGGTTACACCTGAGTTACTTCAAGAGGCCGGATTAGTAAACAAAATTAAAGATGGTGTTAAAGTATTAGGCAATGGCGAGCTTAAGCATAGTTTAACCATTCGAGCACATGGTTTCACAAAATCTGCGGCAGCGAAGATTCAAGAGGCTGGCGGAAAAATTGAGGTGATCTAGTTGCTGGATGTTTTTAGAAACGCCACGAGGATTCCTGAGTTGCGAAAAAAGATTCTATTCACCGCTGCAATGCTTGCAGTGTATAGAATAGGATCGTACGTGCCTGTTCCAGGAGTAAATGCCGTGGCCTTGGCACAAGAATTAGGAGTCGATGGCGGAAACATTTTTGGTTTTCTCAATTTGTTTAGTGGTGGAGCTCTAGGTAGATTTACGGTTTTTGCCATGGGAGTAAACCCATACATTACTGCTTCAATTATTCTTAACCTTTTAACCATGGTCTTTCCTCAACTGGAGGAACTTTCAAAAGATCCAGGTGAAGGGCGGCAAAAGATTGCGCAGTATACTCGCTATGGAACCGTAATTTTAGGGTTAATTCAAGCATTTGGTATCACAATGCTTGCCAGAGGTTGGGGCGTAATTGAAAATCCAAATTTCTTCACCCTAACGCTAGTGATTCTTACACTAACAGCAGGAACTAGCTTCTTGATGTGGTTAGGAGAGAAGATTACCGAAAACGGAATTGGAAACGGGATTTCTCTACTAATATTTGCAGGTATTGTAGCTAGTATGCCAGTCGAATTATTTAACGCAATCGGTGCGGTTCGTGCAGGTGCACTCAGCGTTATAAGCCTGTTGGTATTTTTCATCTTAACTATTGTTTTAATTGCCGCTATTGTTATGGTACAACAAGGAGAAAGGCGTATACCAGTTCAATACGCTAAGAGAGTGGTTGGAAGAAAGATGTACGGTGGACAATCGACTCATATTCCACTAAAGATCAATCAACCAGGTGTTATCCCAGTAATTTTTGCTTCCTCCATACTGACTTTTCCGTTGACAATTGCACAGTTCATTCCTGCAATTAGCGGTATAAGCGAGTGGATAGGATACGGTACAATTGGGTATAATTTCCTGTATGTAGTTTTGATCATCTTCTTCACCTATTTCTATACCGCTCTAACATTTAATCCAGTAGAGATCGCCAATAACATGCGCAAAAATGGTGGCTTTGTTCCAGGATTGCGCCCTGGCAGACCAACATCAGAATATCTAGAAAGAGTGTTAGTACGGATTACTCTACCTGGTGCGATCTTCCTTGCGATCATTGCAGTCGCTCCATTCGTAGTAGCTGCCATTACTAGGATCCCGATGGAATTGATGTCCTTTGGTGGAACTGGTATGATCATCGTGGTTGGAGTGGCTCTTGAAACAATGAAACAAATCGAAGCTCACTTAGTGATGAGGCACTACGAGGGGTTCTTAAAATAGGAAGGGGAAGAGGGGTATGCGCTTAGTTCTACTAGGCCTACCAGGCGCTGGTAAAGGAACTCAGGGAGATAGGTTATCTCAAAAGTACAGCGTCCCCCACATTTCAACAGGTAGCATTATCCGAGCAGCTATAGATGCAGGTTCCGAGATAGGGATCGAAGCGAATAAGTATATTTCTAAAGGATTTTTGATCCCTGATGAACTTGCAATAGATATTGTTGAACAAAGACTATTACAGCCAGATTGTAATGGTGGTTGGATTTTAGACGGATTTCCGCGAACTGTTCAACAAGCGATTCATCTTGATGCGAAACTCGAAAAGTCAAGAATGGCAATCGAATATGCAATTGATATTCGGATCAGCGAGGACGAAGCAATTAAGAGAATCGCCGAACGCAGAATCTGCAGTGAATGTGGGAGTACGTATCACTTGACTTATTATCGGGCGAAAGGTCGCGGAGTTTGCGATAATTGTGGCGGCAGACTGTATCAAAGGTCTGATGACAACGAAATGACAGCTAAAGAAAGATTGCGAGTTTATTTAAAACAGACACATCCAGTTATTCACTATTATGCCCAACGCGGAAAATTATATAGTGTAAATGGAGAGAGAGCAATCGACGAGGTTTTTGCTGATATAGAAACCTATGTGCTTAAACAAGCAAGAAAAAATGTAACGGGTGAAAAGCTATGATTATCCTCAAATCTAAGGATGAAATAGCCACAATGCGCCGTGCTGGGCAGATAGTTGCTAGGGCCCACGAATTGGTGGCCAATATGATTCGACCAGGAATAACCACGGCACAAATAGATTGTGCGGTTGAAGAATTCTTGGTTAAAAACGGTGCTATCCCTGCGTTTAAAGGATATCAAGGGTATCCCGCTACCGTGTGCGCTTCAGTAGACGAAGTAGTTGTTCATGGTATTCCAAATGATGAAGTGTTGAAAGAAGGCTCAATCATTGGTGTAGATATAGGAGCATTTGTGGATGGTTTTTGTGGCGACTCTGCCTGGACTTATCCAGTAGGCTTTGTGACAGATGAAGTAAAAAAGCTTCTAGAGGTTACAGAAAAAGCGCTCTTTGCTGGTATTGAGCAAGCAATAATAGGTAATAGACTTTCCGATATCTCAAATGCAATTCAAACAATTGTTGAAGAAAATGGATTTTCTGTGGTCCGAGACTTTGTCGGTCATGGAATCGGCAGAAAGATGCACGAAGATCCACAGGTTCCGAATTTTGGACCACCTGGTAGGGGTCCACGCCTAAAAGCGGGGATGACCCTGGCTTTAGAACCGATGGTGAATATGGGTAGCCATCATGTTCAGGTGTGTGAAGATAATTGGACTGTCGTAACAAGAGATAAAAGTTTTTCGGCACATTTTGAGCATACAGTTGCTATTACTGATGACGGCCCGATGATTCTCACTGTTTTGTAGAGGGGGATTACATGGGAGCAATCAGTGTTGGACAGTTTGTTTCTTCAAGAGCAGGAAGAGATATAAATAAGAACTATATTGTTCTGCGGGTTATAGATGAAAGCTTTGTTGAAGTAGCCGACGGCGAAACTCGCAAAGTTGAACGGCCCAAACGCAAGAACATTAAGCATTTGAGATTGCACAAATATATCAATAAGGAATTGCAGCAATTGCTGGAATCGGATGCAACTATTACTGATCAACAAGTCAAGGATGCCATTCAACTTTTCTTAAAAATGCGTGATCACGGGAAAGAGGAGGGTTCAACTGTAGATGGCAAAAGATGATGTTATTGAAGTTGAGGGTACTGTTGTGGAATCGCTTCCCAACGCAGAGTTTCGTGTAGAATTGGAAAACGGTCACAGAGTACTTGCTCATATCTCTGGAAAAATGCGGATGCACTTTATTAAGATTTTGCCTGGAGATACAGTTACTGTGGAGTTGTCTCCATATGACTTAAGTAGGGGAAGAATA
The DNA here is from genome assembly GCA_012728115.1 of Bacillota bacterium. Classification (GTDB taxonomy): domain Bacteria; phylum Bacillota; class Limnochordia; order Darwinibacteriales; family JAAYFS01; genus JAAYFS01. The sequence goes on from JAAYFS010000056.1 coordinate 9,701, forward strand.
GTATATAGAAAGAAATAGATTAAGCGGCTAAAGGGGGCATTAAAATGAAGGTTAGACCTTCTGTCAAGCCGATTTGCGAAAAATGTAAAATTATTCGTCGCAAAGGACGAGTAATGGTTATTTGCGAAAATCCTAAGCATAAACAAAAGCAAGGATGAGCGATTTAGGGGGTGTATGCTAGTGGCACGAATTGCTGGAGTGGATTTGCCTAACAATAAACGCGCAGAAATCGGACTAACTTATATCTATGGAATAGGTCGTTCCACATCGAATAAGATCCTAAAAGCATGTGAGGTAGATCCAAACAAGCGAATTGGCGAATTATCTGAAGATGAACTCAACAAATTGCGCGAAATCATCGAGAAACAATTCGTTATCGAAGGTGATCTAAGACGCGAAGTAAACATGAATATCAAGCGTTTGATGGATATAGGATGCTACAGAGGTTTGCGTCATCGTCGCGGACTACCAGTACGCGGTCAAAAAACCAAAACAAATGCTAGAACACGTAAAGGACCGAAAAGAGTTGCAGGTAAGAAAAGATAAGAAGTCTTTAAAGGCGATATTCGCTGAAAGGAGGGTATCTTAATATGGCTAGACCAGCAAGAGGTCAACGAGTGCGCCGTAGAGAACGTAAGAATATTCAATCTGGAGTGGCACACATTCGCTCGACCTTTAACAATACCATCGTAACAATTAGCGATTTACAAGGAAATGTTGTGGCATGGGCCAGCGCAGGAAACATGGGATTCAAAGGCTCGCGTAAAGGAACTCCTTTCGCAGCTGGCATGGCTGCTGAGGCTGCAGCAAAAGCTGCCATGGAACATGGTGTCCGTGAGGTAAAGGTCTTAGTGAAAGGACCTGGTTCAGGTAGAGAAGCAGCTATTCGCTCTATGCAGGCTGCAGGTATAGATGTTACCACTATTAAGGACGTTACTCCGATTCCATATAACGGGTGCAGGCCACCTAAGCGCCGTAGGGTATAATTTATCTTCACGGACTTAGTGGCAAGATATCTTACCCTCAAATAGTTCGAGTCCTTAAGCTGCAAACGTTTTTTTGGCGGTGTGGCTAAGAAATATGTATTCGAGAAGGAGGGTGTTTTTGGTCAATGATTGAGATTGAAAAGCCAAGAATCGAACGGGTTGACGTAACTGAGGATTACGGGAAATATATTGTTGAACCATTAGAAAGAGGATATGGAATTACACTAGGTAATAGTCTTCGCAGGATTCTCCTATCTTCACTTCCAGGAACCGCTGTTACCTCCGTTCAAATAGAAGGAGTTTTACACGAGTTTTCGACTATTCCAGGAGTAGTCGAAGATACAGTGGATATAGTTTTAAACTTAAAAAAGTTATTGGTACGTTTGCATTCGGACGAACCAGTTACGGTTCGTATCGATGCTAGCGAGAAGGGACCAGTGACAGCAAGCGACATCATTCATGATGCCAGTGTTGAAATCCTCAATCCAGATCTTCATATAGCTACTCTTGAGGATGGAGGAAATCTTCGAATGGAGATCACGCTCGCTAGGGGGCGCGGCTATGTTTCGGCAGAACGAAACAAACGCCCAGATCACCCTATCGGTTTGATTCCTGTTGATTCGATCTTCTCTCCAGTCTTAAAGGTTAACTACTATGTCGAAGATACGCGCGTAGGGCAAGTAACAGACTATGATAGGCTAGTACTTGAAGTGTGGACCGATAAGAGTATCAAGCCTGATGATGCTGTAAGTTTAGCTGCTAAGATAATGATTGAACATCTTAAGCTTTACACTGATCTCACTGAATCGACCGATGATGTGGAGATCATGGTTGAACGTGAAGAAGAAGATATCAATAAACTTCTTGAAATGGTTATTGAGGAATTAGACTTGTCTGTTCGCTCCTATAACTGTCTAAAACGCGCTGGAATAAATACCGTAGATGATCTAATTCGGAGAACAGAAGAGGATATGATGAAGGTCCGAAACTTGGGCAAGAAATCCCTCCAAGAAGTCAAAGAAAAACTTGCAGCCTTGGGACTCTCGCTACGGGATTCTGATGAATAGGCAGGTGAAAAAAATGAAGCAAAAGAAACTAGGAAGAACTTCCAGTCAACGTCGAGCCTTGTTGCGTGGTTTGGTAACTTCTTTGGTTATCCATGGGAAGATTGAGACTACCGAGGCAAAAGCCAAAGCCGTAAAGCCAATTGCAGATAAATTAGTTACTCTCGGAAAACGTGGCGATCTCCATGCACGTCGTCAAGCAGCCGCGTACCTCCTTCAACCAGAAGCTGTAAAGAAGCTGTTTGAGGATGTTGCTCCAAAATATGTTGATCGTAATGGTGGATACACGAGAGTTTTAAAAACTGGATTTCGACGTGGCGATTCCGCATCAATGGCTATAGTAGAGTGGGTTTAAAATAGAATGCAGAGGTTTTTCTTCGGATAGTCGCAGAGGTGAACCTCTGCGTCTTCTTGTTAGGTGGTGAAAATATGGGGGATTGGTTGATCCGATTTGAAAACACTTCGTATACCTATGGGCAGGATACAGAGCGCTCTTTAGATGCACTTATAAATATCAATCTTAAAGTTAAGCGCGGTGAATTCTTAGCAGTACTTGGACATAATGGCTCTGGCAAATCTACTCTAGCAAAACACGCTAATGCTCTTATTTTGCCTACAAGCGGGAAAGTGTTCGTAAACGATATTGATACAACTGATACCGAAAAGATTTGGGCAATCAGACAATCCGTTGGGATGGTGTTCCAAAACCCAGACAATCAATTAGTTGCAACTACTGTTGAGGAAGATGTAGCCTTTGGTCCCGAGAATCTTGGGATCCCATCAAAGGAGATTCACAAACGAGTTACTGAAGCCTTAGAAGCTGTCGGGATGGAAGAATATCGATTTCATCCGCCCCATCAGCTCTCAGGCGGACAAAAACAAAGAGTAGCGATTGCTGGTATGATCGCCATGAAACCTGAGTGCATTGTATTTGATGAACCTACAGCAATGCTAGACCCTGCGGGCAGACTTGAGGTAATGAATACAATTAAACGACTCAATAAAGACGAAGGCATCACCATCCTCCATATTACGCACTTTATGGATGAAGTGATTGACGCCGATAGGGTTGTCGTTATGGATTCTGGGGAAATTGCCTTAGAAGGCACACCAAAAGAAGTGTTTACTCAGATCGATAAACTACATTCCCTTCACCTTGATGTCCCGCAGGTTACCGCGTTGGCTCATAGACTACATCAAAAAAATCCAAACATTCCCCAAAACATATTAACAGTAGATGAGATGGTGAGTTATATATGCCGATAAAAATCGAAGGTCTATCATACATATATTCGCCGCAGTCACCTTTAGCTAAACAAGCACTGTGGGACATAAACTTAGAGATTGCTGATGGGGAATTCGTTGGATTAATCGGGCATACTGGTTCGGGAAAATCCACCCTGATCCAACATCTCAACGGTCTGATCAAGCCGATGCAAGGCAAAGTAGTGGTTGACGAGTTTGATCTGACCGATAAAAGCACCAATTGGCGCCAATTAAGGCAAAAAGTTGGTATGGTTTTTCAGTATCCTGAGCATCAATTGTTTGGAGAAACAGTTTATGAAGATGTCGCCTTTGGACCGAAAAACCTTGGGATAAGTGAAGCGGAGATCGAACAGAGAGTGATTGATGCCCTAAAAATGGTTGATCTAGATTATGATTCACTAAAAGATCGCTCTCCTTTTGAACTTTCTGGAGGTCAAAAGCGACGGATCGCGATCGCAGGGGTTTTAGCCATGCGACCAAGGATTCTCATTCTGGATGAACCGACCGCAGGATTAGATCCGAGAGGTAGGGATGAAATCTTAGATCAAGTGAAACGCCTCCACACTGAGTGGGATCTAACTGTGATTTTGGTTACTCACAGTATGGAAGACATTGCGCGTCTAGCAACCAGGTTGATCGTGTTAGAAAAAGGTAGAGTCGCATTGGATGGAACACCTTACGAAGTGTTTGCCAATGCTGAAGAATTGAGCAGAATGGGTTTAGGGGTACCGCAAGTGACTGCCTTGATGAGCGAGTTGAGCAAAAGAGGTCTAGCTGTAAAAAAAGAAGTTATGACCATCGAGGACGCAGAACAAGAGATATTAAAGATATGGGAGTCGAAGTGAGATGGCTATCTTAAAAAACATCACTATCGGGCAGTACATTCCAGGTAGCTCGCCCATCCATCAATTAGACCCACGATCAAAAATACTTGGGACATTATTTCTGATCATTGTTCTTTTTCTTATCAATACCGTTGTAGGCTATGTACTTACAGCTGCGTTTATTTTTGCACTCATCGCTCTATCGCAATTACCAGTTCGTTTTGTTTTGCGGGGAATAAAACCCCTGATGGTGATTATTACCCTTACTCTATTACTTAATATCTTTATGACTGAAGGTCGCGTAATCTTTCAATTCCTTTTCCTCTCGGTTACCTGGGAAGGTTTAGTACGAGGGGCGATGATGGCGGTTAGATTGATCCTTTTAGTGCTATCCACATCGATTCTGACGCTAACAACATCCCCTATTAATCTAACTGATGGGCTTGAAAGTTTAATGAAGCCAGGGAAGAAAATCGGAATTCCTGCCCATGAATTAGCAATGATGATGACCATAGCTCTACGCTTTATTCCAACCTTAATTGAGGAAACCGAAAAGATAATGAAAGCCCAAATGGCTAGAGGAGCGGATTTCGAAAGTGGGAACCTGTTCCAGAGAGCTAAGAGTTTGATCCCTCTACTAGTACCGCTCTTTATCAGTGCCTTTCGTCGAGCCGATGATTTAGCATTGGCAATGGAGGCAAGAGCATATCGAGGTGGCGAAGGTCGAACTAAGTACAAAGAACTGCAGTTTTCTTGGAAGGATGGAGTCTTTGTAGCTTTTACCTTAGTGTTCGTGGTGCTAGTCAGCATTTTCTTTTAGGTGATAAAATGCTATCCAATATCTTATTGAAAATCTCATATGACGGAACTAACTATTCTGGGTTTCAGATCCAGCCTAATGCACCCACGATTCAAGCCTGTTTGGAGGATGCATTATCTTTTCTTGCGAAGGAAAGAATTAGAGTGACGGCAGCGGGCAGAACCGATGCTGGAGTGCATGCTAAAGGACAAGTGGTAAATTTTAAGAGTAGGATCTCGGTTCCTATAGAAAAATTACCAGTTGCTCTCAATAGCATTTTGCCGCCAGATATAAGGGTTGAAATGGCTCAACTTGTCGAAGATTCCTTTCATGCTCGTTATTCAGCAATAGAAAAGACATACTCATACCAAGTATATCAAGCACCCATTCAATCCTGTTTTCTTCGTTTATACTCGCTTTGGGTTTCAAACCCGATCGATTGGGAGAAAGTTGAGCAAGCTGGAAAAATGCTTATTGGTAAGCACGATTTTAAAGGTTTTGCGGCAACGGGTTCAAGTGTACAAACGAGTGTAAGGACAATGAAAGATTTTCAAATAAAAAAAGAAGGCAGACTCACGACAATGTACTTTACTGCCGATGGTTTTTTATACCACATGGTACGTAACATTGTCGGCACACTCTTAGAAATTGGAACCCACAAGCGCTCAACTAGCGATATAGCGCTTATTCTAGAAAGAAAAGACCGAAGTTTAGCGGGACCTACTGCACCACCACAGGGCTTGTTTCTGGAGTCTGTTCTCTATCTTTTATCTTGACACGTTACCACGTGTACAGTAAAATATTAGTTGGTGACTTTTCGTTTTATACCGCTCCTGTAGTTGTCCAGCCCCGTTCAACTATCAGGAAAGGTTGACATAAAAGATATACTTTAGGACATGAAGTAAAGGGGGGAATACCCATGAAAACATTTATGGCAAAAGCTACTGATGTTGAAAGAAAATGGTATGTTGTAGATGCATCTGGTAAGACTTTAGGTCGCTTGGCATCTCAAGTAGCGTCTATTCTCAAGGGTAAACACAAACCTATCTACACACCACATGTGGATTGTGGCGACCATGTAATTATTCTCAACGCTGACAAAGTTCATTTAACTGGAAATAAACTAGAAGGTAAGAAGTACTATCGCCATTCAGGTTATCCTGGCGGAATCAAAGTTACCACCGCTGGCGAGTTGATTCAAAAGAATCCTGAAAGATTAGTGAAGTTAGCGGTTTGGGGTATGTTACCTCATAATCGTCTTGGTAGACGGATGATTAAGAAGCTAAGGGTGTACAGAGGCAGCGAACACCCACACGAGGCACAAAAGCCAGAGGAATTGAATTTGTAATTTCGGAAGGAGGGCGGAAAGGATGAGTGCAGCAGTAAAATCAGAAATCTATTACGGCACTGGTCGCAGAAAAAAATCTGTTGCAAGAGTTAGACTGCTTCCTGGTAACGGCAGAATCGTAATCAATGGCCGTGATATAGAAGAATACTTTGAACGTCCCGTATTAAGGACTATTGTATGCCAACCTCTATCCTTAACTAATACTGAAGGTAAGTACGACGTTTTAGTTAATGTTTCTGGTGGTGGTACTACTGGACAAGCAGGCGCAATCCGTCATGGCATTGCAAGAGCTTTACTTGGAGTCGATGAAGACTTACGTGGTCCATTAAAGAGAGCGGGATATTTAACAAGAGATCCACGCATGAAGGAAAGAAAGAAATACGGTTTAAAGAAAGCGAGAAGAGCTCCACAATTCTCCAAGCGTTAATTGCAGAGTTCATTTTACTCGAGTTTGTCAAACCGCCATTGGTTTTATCCTATGGCGGTTTTTATTTTTGGTATATTATTAGTAGCAAGGATATAATTCATGTCCCATTTTAAGTTGTGAATTAAATTAGGGGATTTTTAAGTTTTAGAGATTGGAGAGTAAAAAGTGAAAAACCTAATTTTTATTAATGGAACTATGGGTGTAGGGAAAACAGTTACAAGCAAAGAATTGCAAAAACTCTTTCCAAACTGTGTTTTTCTGGATGGTGATTGGTGCTGGGACATGTCTCCTTTTATTGTGAATGATGAAACCAAAATTATGGTAATCGATAATATTAGTTACCTGTTAAATAATTTTGTTTCATGCTCAGTATTTGAAAATATTATTTTTTGTTGGGTAATGCATGAGCAAAGTATTATTGATGAACTGCTGACTAGGTTAGAAAAACATGATTATAAATTTTATAACTTTTCTTTAGTATGTTCCGAACAAGCATTAACTACACGAATTAAGAAGGATATTGAATTAGGAATAAGGACTGAAGATATTATCAAACGAAGCGTGTCCAGATTAAAAAATTACTTTCAACTGGATACATGCAAAATTGATGTAAGCAATATTACTGCCGCCGAAACAGCAGAAATAATTTTTAAGCACATTATGCATAAATCATAGTCATTATATTTTAAGGTATTTGTTCCATTTGTGGTGGAGCGCTTGGTTCTGGCTCTTGAGGAACAGGTTCTTGCGGAACTGGCTCTTGTGGCATTGGCACTTCTGGTACTGGTTCCTGTGGCATTGGCACTTCTGGTTCGGGCTCCTCAGGCAAGGCAGGAGGCGCCTCTTGATCAGGCACCTCCGTAGGTGGTTCAACGCCATTGCTAGGAACTTGTGGTTCCTGTGGAACTTGAGGCTGCTCAGGAACTGTCGGTTCCTGCGGTACCTGAGGTTCCTCGGGCTCTTCGGGTTCAGGTTGGATTGGTTCTTCTTCCTCTGGCTCAGGTTCAGGTTGAACAGGCTCCTCAACCTCTGGGGGTTCTTCAACCTGAGGTTCTTCTGGTACTTCAGGAACTTGTGGTACTTGAGGAGCAACTCTTTCTCTTGGTTGAGCACACGGAGCTAGAGTGGTCGGTTGTGTTCCTTCGATGAACGCATCCAATTCAACCATCTCGCATCGTTCGTTAGCAAGTAGGCCCGTAAACACGTCGATCATTACATCCGTCACTATTCCTGAGGGGACGGGGAATTCTTCTTTCGGTTCATCTTCAAGGAGATCGCCACCTGTAACAGGAAGTGTATCATCTTGTTCGCTTTCCTCATCGGGCAATGGATAGAGTGAATTAATAAACTTAGCCCATAAGGGACCTGCAGTAGTACTACCAAAGCCTTCAACTGGGCTTCGATCATCATTTCCTATATACACCCCGACAACTATTTCAGGAGTATAGCCGATGAACCATAGCTCACGATGTTCATTAGTTGTTCCTGTTTTTCCCGCACTAACAGTATTTACTTCCAAGCCTTTACCTGTTCCATATTCCATTACTGCTTCTAACATATTCGTCATTAAATACGCTTCTTGAGGTGTGAGTACTCTTTTGGGTTCGATATTTGCTTGAAACACTTCATTGTCCTCAAAATCGACTGCTTTAATTATTCCATGAGGAGAGAAGTATTCACCGCCATTTGCAAACGGTACAAAACTTGCGGTCATGCCTAATGGAGTTACTCCTTCAGTTAGTCCTCCCAGAGCGGTTGCCAAATTATGATCGTCTTTAACCAAACCTAACTCCAAATCATCAGTTAGATCTAGCAGAGGTCTAAGTCCTATCTCATTCAGTGTCCAAACCGCAGCATTATTTAACGAAAATGCTATCGCATGCTTCATTGTGACAGGACCCCAATATGCTTCGCTGTAGTTCTCTGGCTCATAGTCCGAATATTTCCTTGGAATATCCTCCACTAGAGTATTCATTTGAAAACCTTCTTTGAGGGCTGCTGCATACACAAGTGGCTTAAATACCGAGCCTGGTTGACGCTTAGCTTGAGTAGCACGGTTAAATTGACTTTCAAGATAGTTTCGCCCTCCGACCATCGTCAATACTTCCCCATTTGTTGGATCCAAGGCTACTAGAGCGCCTTGATGCTCTTGTTCCGCAAAGATTTCTTCGGCAACTTGCTGTAAGGATAAATCAAGACTCGTATGCACTTTTAATCCACCTTGGAACACCAAGGTTTCGCCAAGTTCATCGATTAACTGGTTAGTAACCCAATCGACAAAATATCGTGCTTGACCACGGGATAGGGTAGCTAGTTCAATTTCTTCATTCTTGATTTTATCTGCTTCTTCACGCTTAAGTTTACCGACTGCCACCATACGATCCAATACTACCGCCCGTCGTTCCTTAGCTAAATCTGGATTTGCATAAGGTGTATATACCGATGGAGCCCGTGGAATACCAGCTAAAAGTGTGCTTTCACCGATTTCTAGTTCGCTAACTGATTTCCCAAAATATGTTTGGGCAGCACTTTCCACTCCATAGGCTCCTTCGCCGAAATAGATATTATTTAAGTACAGTTCTAAGATTCTTTCTTTGGAATACCGTGATTCTAATAGGATCGCTAGGGCGAGTTCTTCAAATTTGCGTTCAAAGGTTTTTCCAGGGTGAAGGAATAAGTTTTTTGCCACTTGTTGCGTTATGGTGCTTGCTCCTTGAACGGTGTCTCTTTGCCGCAAGTTTACCCATAAGGCTCTTAACACCCCCATAAGATCGAAGCCTTTGTGTTCAAAAAAGCGAGCATCTTCTACTGCTACAATCGCATCGATCAGTTCTTGTGGTACTTGATCAAGGGATACATCGATGCCTTTCTGACCGAGAGAAGCAATTACTTTTCCGTTTCGATCGAAAATGGTTGCTGGCCCTCTGGGTTCAAATTCTTCAAAACGGCGAATCGTGCCGATACCTTTGGCAAAGACAGCTGCAAAGGGTAGAAGTAGTAGGAGTACAACAGCAATAATGGTGAATTTATATTGTTTTAGCCAATTCCACATCTTTTTAGTCCCCCTTCGAAGAATAGTATTTTCGTATATTTGCTAATAAATACGCATAAGCTTAATTGTGAAAATCGTGGTAAGGGGACATCAGATATGAGTGGATTTCAATTGTGGTTTTCACTAGGAGCAATGTTGTTAGTCGGGATGTTCTTTAATGTAGGTTTGTTTTTGCGCGAATTTAGTTTCGCAGCTGGTTTTACCGCTCTTAGTAGTCTTCTAGGACTACAGCCAGAAGCCCAAATCCAGATGTTTATAGGTTTATCACTTCTTTTTATCGTAATCGAAAAAAAGGTATTAAAAGAAAAGAGACGGATAATAAAAAGGTAAATGACCGCATGCGTGGTCTTTAAAGATTCTTCCTTTAAACTAATATTCACTAATTTGATAATCAACCGCTAGGCATGCCTAGCGGTTTAATTTATTTTGAATCTGTCTGGTATTTACTCAAACTGAAGAATAATAGCAGAAACATTTTCCATACTATAAGAGTCGGAAGGAATTACTCCAAAAATAACGGTCAGGAAACTTTTGATCGCATCTTCAATCGGAATAATATCTTGCTCGATACAACGAACCATGTGATTGTAACAGGGTGTTTGACAGAAAAGGATGAGAAATGAATGCGTAGGAAGGTTTCTTATTTTGTAGGGGCGCTGATTTGTCTTGCTCTAGCAGGCATTTTGATTTTGACGATTTATCTTTTTGATGGGGGGCCACCTAGTGAGGAAAAAGATGGCACTGAGGTCAAGAAGGCTCGAATCACAGCTAATGAAAATGATATCGACTTATTGGCTAGGGCGGTTTATGCAGAAGCCAAAGGGGAGCCCTATGAGGGACAAGTTGCGGTTGCGGCCGTTATTCTTAATCGGGTGGAGCATCCTGAATTCCCCAACACCATCGCTGGCGTAATTTATGAACCGCTAGCATTTCAAGTTGTAGCTAACGGACAAATCAACCGTCCCGCAGATGAAAAGGCAAGACAAGCTGCTTTGGATGCTATTTACGGATTAGACACCTCCAAAGGAGCATTGTATTTTTATAACCCAAATAAAACGTCGAATCAGTGGATCAGGCAAAGGCCAGTGATTACAAAAATTGGGAAGCATGTGTTTGCAGCCTAAACCGAAACTTGAGGTGGTAGGACGTGAAAAAGGGCCTTTTAGTATTCTACCTAGGCACCTTGGTGGCATTAGTGATCATTGGGTTTACTCAATATCATTCAGCGCTAAGCTTTAGACAGCAGTTGGAAGCCAGTTACGAGCGCGCATTTTTGGAATTTGCCAGTCACCTAAACGGCATTGAAAATGAGCTTTCTAAGGCTCAGGTTGCCTCTACAGCGGAGAAACATATGCAAATCTATTCGAATATCTGGCGCTTGGTATATGCTTCCCAGGCGAATCTAGGCCAACTTCCTGTTGGGGAAGTTAGTCTACAAAGAATAAAGACCTACTTAGCTGAACTGCAGAATAAAACGGTTCAATTCTTTAGCCAGGCAGTTAAAGAACCGCAAGCTTTTCAAAAACAAACAGAGATAAATCAACAACTCAAGCAATTATACGAACAAGCCCAATACCTAAACCAAGAAATTCAGCTCGCTTTGGCTACTCGTGAAAGAGGGGATAGCTTGCTAATGACGCAAGCCTTAATTGCGATCGAAGATGGGATGAGCAATAGATTTTTTGACTCGGAATTTCCTGGCGAGCTTGATCGTTTAGCCTTACCCAAGATCGAAGGCGAACAAATAACCTCTGAGGATGCATTAAGAATAGCAGAAGAATTCTTGGCCGAACTTGCGCCAGATTATCAATTAGCGGTTACTAATGAAGCTTTCGGCAGTCTACCAACCTACACTATTGTTGCTTCTAAGGAAGGACAACCCGAAATTTCCTTAGAGATTTCCAAACACGGTGGTTATGTTCTGTGGTTGATTAATCCCCGAAATATTCCTAGCCAAGTTCTATGCATCGAAGAAATGGTAAGTATAGCGAATGATTTTCTTCAAGTACGAAACTTTCCTGAAGTAGAATTAGTTTCTACAGAAATCATTCAGAACAAAGGTCATTTGGTATATGCTGTTGTGGATCAGGGTGTGGTGATTTATCCTGAAACTTTAACAGTTCAAGTGGCTGGCGATCGCCAGGAAATAGTTGGATTTCGTGGCTTAGCGTTCTATAGCGTTCATAAAGAACGCGAATTACGGCCCGCAATAACGATGACGGATGCGCAAGCCGTAATTTTGGAACCTGGTAATATTCAACCAGAAGACATAGTTCAGAGTCGCCTAGCAGTTATTTTTAACGATTCCTATCAAGAAGTATTGGTGTATGAGTTTCGTATTCATCATGCGCAAGAGGAATTTCTTGTTTACATCAACGCTAATGAAGGAACGGAAGAAAAAATCCATCGCGTCCAACCAGGTCTAATTAAGTAGAAAGCGGCTGGATATAATCGGCGATAATGGTGGCAAGTTTCCCTTGCAAAGCTAATTTACCCGTTACTTTTAGTAGTGGGAAATTAAATATTTCCTTACTGAAACGCCGATACACATTTTCAAAAATGGTAACATCGAGTAGACCATACTCATCTTCTAACGACAGAAAAACAACAGTTTTTCCGCTACGGGTAGGTGGACGATGAGGTCGAATAACCAAACCAGCAACCGTAACTCGCTTGCCTTCCATGGGGGTGGCTTTTTGTAATTCTTTACTAGTATACACATTTTGTTTTTCTAAATAAGGGCGATAAAAGTCCATGATATGTTTGGAAGACGATAGTTGAAGCACACGATACTCATTTAACCAACGCTCCCAATCGGAAAAATCTTCAATACCACTGAAGTCGCTTTCTTCGAGGAATAAGCTATTCTTACGATTCTTTATTAAGGTAGCTGTTTGCCATACAAGAGAGCGACGGTTATTATTAAACCGATCAAAAGCTCCTGCTAAAATCAGATTATCGATCACGTCTTTGTTCACGCTGGTACGTTTGATAAAATCAGCTAACGAACTAAAGGGTCTGATCTTTCGTTCATCGATTATGGATTGTAGTTCATCCGCCGTTATTCCTCTTACTTGTTTCAATCCGATCCGAATAGAGTTTTCATCGGCAGTAAAATCGATCTCGCTTGCTAAAATATCGAGTGGGAGAATTTTAATTCCTCTTTGCCTTGCATGCACGATCAATGTATTCGGTGGGTAAAAGCCCATCGGTTGATGGTTTAATAAAGCAGCAAAAAAGTAAGAAGGATAGTGTCGGATTAAGTACGCGGTTTTATAAGCTGTATCGGAAAAGGCAGCAGCATGAGCCTCACAAAAACCATAGCCTGCGTAACTTAGAATATATGCAAAAATTTCCTTTGCCACCTTAGGCTCGATCCCATTAGCGATCGCTTTAGTAACAAATTGTTCCCCGATTCTCTCCAATTCTTTTTGTGACCGATAATTTGTCATCGCCCTTCGTAAGCGATCGGATTCCCCAGGGGTAAAACCTGCTATTTCGGTAGCGATCTCGATTACTTGTTCCTGATAAAGTACCACTCCATACGTTTTTGCTAAGATCGACTTTAATTTAGGATGTAGGTAGGTAGGGGTTTCTAAACCATGACGTCTTGTAATAAAAGGTTCTACCATATCAGCCTTTATTGGACCAGGTCGGATAAGAGCAACGCTAGCAACAATATCTTCGATATTATCTGCATGTAATCTCGCCTGTAAACTTCGTTGGGCAGGACTTTCTAACTGAAATACTCCGACACTACTAGCATTATTTAGCATTTGATAGGTATCTTGATCATCCAACGGAATATCATCGTAAGATTTTCCTTGCTGTTTAAGCACTGGCTCAACTTCTTTTACCGCTGAAAGGGTGCGTAAAGAAAGCAGATCCAACTTAATTAATCCTAAATCCTCAATGGTTCGTTTATCGAATTGAGTGATATACACGCCCTTGGCTGATAATTGAAGGGGAGTAACATTAGTAAGAGGTTCTCCGCTGATTACTAAGCCACCTAAGTGAGTCCCGATATGTCGTGGGAAACCGTTGATCGCAGTGCAAAGCGTCAAAAGATACTTGTAGCGAGGACTATGAAGAGGGTGCCCTTTAAGCTCTGGTAATCTCTTTAAAACATCTTCGATCCCATCAGCGGGCGTATAACCAGGAATATTCTTTACTAGCCCTTCGATAACATCCTGCGGATAATCTAAAGCTTTAGCTAAATCGCGTAAAGCGGAACGTGCATGAAAGGTACTAAAGGTACATACAGAGGCTACATGATCCTTTCTATATTTTTTATAAACATAATGGGCGATTTCATCGCGATGGCGTGCATCAAAATCGATATCAATATCGGGTTTTTGCGCTCTTTCCAGACTTAAAAATCTTTCAAAAAGAAGCCCGCGTCCAATCGAATCTACATTAGTGATTTCCAAACAGTAGGCAACTGCTGAATCAGCAGCCGAGCCACGCCCAGCATAACGAATTTGTTTGGTTTTAGCGAATTGGACAATATCCCAGACTGCAAGAAAGTAGTCGGCTACATCAAGTTTAGCAATTATTCTTAACTCATGTTCAAGCCTGTTAATAATAGGTTGAGTTAGCTTAGAATATCGTTTTTTCGCTCCTTGCCAAACCAAATTACGCAAGAAGGAATGAGAATCGCTCCCATCCTTTAGATCAAATTTTGGAAAAAGGTTTTTTCCTAGATTTAATGCTGGTTCACAACGCTCAGCAATTTCTAAGGTGGTTTCCAATGCCTGAGGATACCTTTTAAACCGTCTTTGCATTTCATCGATACTAGTTAAGTAATTTTCGGAATTTAACGGGCGTTCAGGATGAATATCATCCACATTGGTCTTAGTTCTTACGCAAGTTAAAAGATCGTGGATAGTATAATTTTCTTGAACAGCGTAGTGCACATTATTAGTAGCAACAAGGGGAATATCAGTATATTTATGAAGTTCATAAAGAGCGTCGAGCAAAAAAGTTGTTCTCGGAAGAAAGGTATTGATCATTTCTAGATACACTTGTTTCTTGCCAAATATTTCTAGCAAACGGTAGAGTTCTGTTTTAGCTCTTTCGAAATTTTTGCGAAGCAATGCTTGACAGATAGCCGAATTGCGACAACCCGTCAAAACAATTAACCCTTCTTTATAACTAGCAAGGGTATCCCATGATACCGATGGGGAATTTTTTGATAGCCGATACGCATCTGTTAAAATTTTACAGATGCTTTGGTAACCGCGATTATTCTCGGCCAGTAAAGTTAGGTGAAACCCTCCTTCGATAGTTATTTCCACGCCTTGAATAGGCTTGATACCAAGCTCATTCGCTTGCTTGTAAAACTCTACTGCTCCACTAACATTATTATGATCCGTTAAAGCAATTGCAGGCATTTCTAACTCGGCGGCTTTTTTTAAATAGGTCTCTATGGACGAGGCACCGTCTAGAAAGGAATATTGCGAATGAACGTGTAAGTGAATAAACATCTTTATCCCTCAATCTTCGATTCGATATAGTAGCCATTGATTAGTTTTCGGAAAAAAATGCAACTCAAAAACACTTTTGGCTGCAATTACCCGATAAATATGAATGGGGGATTCTTCTAACCACCATTGCCCAGATTCTCTCCATTGTTCTTGGATTCCCTCAACACGGTACTCTTTATGATAATAGAATTGTTCAGGGATTCCATTCTTAGCGATAACCCTAACGGGTTTATTCACAAACTTACTCATTGGTTAAAGATATTTTTCCTCCCACATTGCGAGTATTTTTTCACGTCTAGAAATAGAAATCGAGGTTAAAGCCTCATCACCAAATCTAACTTTTAGTTCTTCGGATACCTGAGTTACTTTTAGTTTATTGCCAGAATTAGAACCGAATATTGAAAGCTGAGTAGCGGAATGTGCTTTGAGTCTCTTAACGCGAATACCCAGGATGCTAACGGCTGTTTGGGGGAGAGAAGATCTGAGAAAACGCAATAACTGGTCGCTTTTATCTGTGGGCGAATAAAGGGTTTTTACTTTCGAACATCTTTGTTCGTCGCAATACCAATAAAGCTCTACTTGCTCCGCTAAGCGGTTAACAGCGTGTAACTGATCGCAAATAGATCTAACACCTACCTCAAGGTGATTAACCAATAGTGGCGGAGCAACTTTTGCTTGATACTCGGGCAGAGTTAGGAAATTGATTTCCCAGGAAATAATTTGAAAAGTTTGACACTGTAAGGGGTGAGGGTCGATCCCGCTAATAAAGTTATAAATTAGGTTTCCATTATCACCGAATTGCTTTGCTAATTCTGATAAGGGGATCTTTTTTAATTCTCCGAAAGTAGCGATCCCTAATTTTTTTAAAGAAATAATATCGTTAGAAAGAGGTAAAAGTTCGATCGGTAACCTCGCTAAAAATTTATCGGTTTGATTTGGAAAAACGATCGGAAGTTTGTTCGGAGAAAAACTATTTGCTTTGGCAACTAGCTCGGCAACCACTTTGCTGATCCCTGCTCCCCAAATCCCAGTTGAATTAGTGAAGGTTAGTTTTTGTTCAAATTGGACAGCAAATTCCTCCAGTGGTAAAGTAGAATCAAGTTGTAGATACCACTTAAGGTCCGCTTCTTGTTCGATCTTATCTGTCCAGCTTTGACAAAAATCAAGCCATGCATCGCTGCAGGAAACGATATCTATATTGTCATCGGTATCAATTTTAATATAGACTATCATTTAATAACCTCCTAAAGCTTTCGCCTGGATCAAGTGACTTGATCGAGTGTGTTTTTATTTTAACCAAGAACATATGTTCGTGTCAAGAGGGAGCTGTTTCCATCCCTGGTATTATTTAATCACGCCTAATTAGGAAGGAAAGGGTGTTTTTTGTGAGAATTATATTCTTAGGAACTGGTACTTCGCATGGCGTTCCTGTTATCGGTTGTGATTGCGAAGTATGCACTAGTTTGGATAGCAAGAATAGAAGAACTAGATCATCGGTTTGGATCCAACAAGATAATACTGATATCATTATTGATACAGCTGTTGAATTCCGGCTCCAAGCCTTAAGAGAAGGACTAACGAAAGTAGATGGAGTGTTGTACACCCATTGCCATGCGGACCATGTCTTTGGCTTCGATGATTTAAGGATTTTTAGCCAACGGACCAATATTCAGACTCCAATCTATGGAAATAAACCAACGATAGAAGAAATCTACCAAGTATTTAGTTATGTCTTTCGTAAAACTCAAGAGGGGGGTGGGAAGCCTCAAGTAAATCCGATTGTTGTTACAGAATCTTTCTATATTAATAATGTGAGAATTATTCCTGTACCCATCTTTCATGGTGAACTACCTATTTTAGGATATCGTATTGGGAAAATGGCCTATTTAACTGATTGCAGTAGGGTGCCCGAAGAATCACTTAAATTACTTGAAGGTGTCGAAATCTTGATTCTAGGAGTAATTCGGTATGAACCACATCCTACTCATATGCATGTTGAAAAAGCATTGGAATTAATAAGTATACTTGAACCAAAGCGCACTTATTTTACGCATATCTCACATTTATTGGAGCATAGAAAGGTCAATAAAGAGTTACCTGATGGTGTTGAATTGGCTTATGATGGTTTAATCGTACAGGTCTAAATTAATTTAAATTATTAGTCATTCAAATATCAAGGTGGCATATAGTGTAGTACAATGATCTTTAGAGCAGGGGTGGAGTATATGATCAAGACTATTGAAATACTTCGTGAGTTTAGTAAAACCCCTCTCAAACACCGGATGGGCAAATACCTATTGGACTTTATCTTAAACAACGAAGATCTGCTCAAACGGATTGTTTTTGTTAAGTCACGAAATTCTTTGCCTAATACAATGGTTATAGCACAGGCTGGGACTGAGGGGTCTCCTTTTGAATTGGAGTTAGGGGTAAGGGAACATGAAGAGGTTTCATTAGTTAATGGCAGATTGGTGAAACAAACCAAGAAGACAAGAGCAACCTGGACCCATGATCCAGTTGAGGCAGTAGAGCTTCTTCGTAACTTTACTGGTAAACTACATGTAGAGCTGATTTTTAATGGCGAACAACCGCCGATCTATCAGACTGTAGTATCCTCTGGAACAAAAAGCGATGTTTCAACGGAATTTTCAAGTATTATTCATGAACAAATTGATTTAGCAATTTTAGCAATCACTTTGAAAAAAGAGATTGACGACGCTTTAATGGATCATGATCGAGATAAATTTTTTGCAGTTGTAAAAATGTATAATCAAGTACGTGAAAATTGTCTCTGGCAAATCTAAATATAAATCAAAAGAATATTAATTCCGAGGGAAGCGGTGCAAGGAATATCGCCAGCTTTCCTCGAATCTATATAAAAGCAACTATTTTCTGTCTAGTTTAAGGAGGGTTTGCACTGAAACCTGAAGTTCGAAAAAAGAGCCAGATTCGGGAACTTGTTGAGTCATTGATTGGAGCTATTATCCTAGCTAGTCTGATTATGATTTTTATCGCTAGGGCTTTTACTGTAGATGGGGCTTCGATGATGCCAACATTGCATCATGGCGAAAGATTATTAGTTGATAAAATCTCTTATCGGTTTGTTGAACCGAAAAGAGGAGAAATCGTTGTTTTTAAATATCCAGCTAATCCAAGAGAACATTTTATTAAAAGAATTATCGGAATTCCTGGTGATAAAGTAGCGATCATAGACGGAAAAGTTTATGTAAATGATCAAGTCTTAGAAGAAGATTACATAAGCGCACCAGCACGGATTGGTTTCTCACCTCAGGTTGTGCCTGAAGGCCATTATTTTGTCTTGGGTGATAACCGAAACAATAGTGAGGATTCTCGAGCTAGAAGTGTTGGTTTCGTTCCGCGAGAGTTAATTGTAGGAAGGGCGATCTGGCGATACTGGCCTGTTACAAAACTTACGATTGTTCGCCCGCCAGAGATTTTCGCCGAAATTCATTAAGGAGCTATTAAGCTCCTTTTTACGTTGTGTTAAGTTGCAAATTATTGATATTTCAGAAGGAAAAGCGCTTAAGATAAGAGAAAACTTCTTAGTTAATGGGAGGTTAGATAAAATGTTGGAACAACTAAAAGAACAAGTATTAAAAGCGAATCTTGATTTGCCTAAACATGGGCTAGTAACCTTTACTTGGGGTAATGTTAGCGGCATTGACCGCGAAAAAGGCTTAATGGTGATTAAACCAAGTGGAGTTCCATATGAAGAACTAACAGTCGATGACTTAGTTGTGTTAGATCTTGATGGTAAACAAGTAGAAGGAAAACTAAGACCATCATCGGATACACCTACACACTTGGTTTTATACAATAAGTTTCCGAATATAGGCGGAGTTGTACATACTCACTCGCCATGGGCTACTAGCTGGGCACAAGCTGGTAGAGGAATTCCCGCCCTAGGAACCACTCATGCCGACTATTTCTACGGTGAGATTCCCTGTACCAGAAAAATGACTGCGGAAGAGATCCAAACGGAATATGAAAAAGAAACAGGTAATGTTATAGTGGAAACCTTTGAAAGGCTAGGGATTGATCCTCTAAATATTCCTGGAGTACTAGTAAATAACCATGGACCGTTTTCCTGGGGTACCGATGCCGATAATGCTGTCCACAATGCAGTTGTCTTAGAAGAAGTAGCTAAGATGGCTTTCAATACCTTCGCTCTAACACCAGGAATTAAACAGATCGATCAAGTTTTATTAGATAAACATTTCTTAAGAAAACATGGAGCAGGCGCATACTACGGTCAAAAGTAACTAGAGATACTTAAAAGGTTTCAAAAAGAGTATTAATAAATGGAGGAAAGGATATGTACAAAATTGCAGTTATACCTGGAGATGGGACAGGTCCAGAAGTAGTTAATGAAGGTTTAAAAGTACTTAATGCGGTAGCCGCTAAAACTGGTTTCAAGTACGAAACAACCACCTTTGATTTCGGTGGCGAGCGCTATCTCAGAACTGGTGAAATCTTACCACCGACCGCTGTTGAAGAATTAAAAGGTTTCGATGCGATCTATTTGGGTGCCATCGGTCATCCCGATGTAAAACCAGGAATCTTAGAAAAAGGTATTCTTTTAACCTTAAGATTTGAGTTAGATCAGTACATCAACTTAAGACCTGTTAAACTTTATCCTGGCGTAGAAACACCTTTAAAGGATAAGGGTCCAGAACATATCGATTTTGTGGTAGTGCGTGAAAATACCGAAGGTTTATATACAGGTGGTGGCGGTTTCTTACGGAAAGGTACCCCAGATGAGGTAGCGATCCAAGAATCGATCAATACCCGTAAAGGTGTTGAACGTTGCTTACGTTATGCTTTCGAATATTGCCAAAGAAGAAATAAGCAAAAGACATTAACCCTCTGTGGTAAAACAAATGTTTTGACCTATGCTTTCGATCTTTGGGAAAGAGCATTTAATGAAATCGGGGAAGCGGATTATCCAGATATTAAACGCGATTATGCTCATATCGATGCGATCTGTATGTGGATGATCAAGAATCCAGAATGGTTTGATGTGATCGTTACCGATAATATGTTTGGCGACATCATTACCGACCTTGGGGCGATGATCCAAGGCGGAATGGGAATCGCAGCTGGCGGAAACATAAACCCCGATGGAACATCAATGTTTGAACCGATCGGAGGTTCTGCTCCAAAATATACTGGACAAAACGTAATCAACCCATTGGCAGCGATCTGTGCTGTGGGCATGATGTTAGACACATTAGGAGAAACTGAAGCTGCCCAAATGATCGAAAAATCAGTAATGAATGTCTGCCAATACAAATTAAAGAGCCTTTCGGCAGGCAAGATGGGATATTCAACTACAGAAGTTGGCGACATGGTTGCAGAAGGACTATAAGAAAAGAAGGTTTCTAAAAAGAACTCCAAACAGATTTTTTATACTAAAATGGAGTGGCAAATTTGCCACTCCATTTTTGCTCTTAAAACCGCATAGTAAGTGAAATACGTTCAGTTTGCAAATCGACATCTAGTACTTGGACATCGACAATGTCGCCAACTTGTAAAACGTCGGTTGGATGTTTGATAAATTCATCGCTGATCTGAGAAATATGGACCAACCCAGATCTCTTTACCCCAATATCTACAAAAGCACCGAAATCAACCACGTTTTGGACCGTACCTTTGAGTACCATGCCAGGTTTTAGATCTTCGATTTTCATTACATCCACTCTAAAGATCGGTGGGGGAAGTTCATCGCGAGGATCTCGTCCTGGTTGAGCCAGAGAAGCTAAAATATCGCGAATTGTAGGCTCACCAGCCTCAAGCTTGGACGCAAGTTCCTTTGGATCCAAGATCTTTAGTTTTTCCTTAATCGCTTCCAGTTTTTCTGGATTTTGTAGTTCATCAACCGAAAATCCAGCTAGATTAAGGACTTCTTCGGCGAGTTCATATGATTCGGGATGAACAGCAGTATTATCGAGAGGATTGTCTCCATCGGCAATTCGTAAGAAACCAGCACATTGCTCAAAAGCCTTCGGTCCTAATCCTTTTACCTTCTTGAGTTCTTTCCTGGTTCTAAAAGCTTGGTTTTCTCTGCGGTAATTCACCACTTCCTTAGCAACCGAAGCAGATAAACCCGCTACATATCTCAAAAGTGGCACCGAAGCACTATTTAGTTCCACGCCAACATAGTTGACGCAGCTTTCGACAACCTCACCGAGTGTAGTGCTTAAAGCTTTTTGATTCACATCATGCTGGTACAATCCAACACCGATCGATTTTGGATCGATCTTTACTAACTCTGCTAAAGGATCCTGAACTCGGCGGGCGATGGAGATTGCACCGCGGATTGAAACATCAAGTTCAGGGAATTCTTCCCGAGCGATATCTGAAGCCGAGTAAACGGAAGCCCCTGCTTCATTGATCACAAGATATTGTAACGAAGGGTTATTCTTAATCAAATCCGCTACCAACAGCTCGCTCTCTCGACTAGCGGTACCGTTACCGATAACGATCAAATCGATATTAAATTCATCAACCCAACTCTGCAGAACTGCAATCGATTCGTCCCAATTATTTTGGGGTTCATGTGGGTAAATCGTACCTGTCTTTAATAGATCCCCATAAGCATTCACCGCAACAATTTTGCATCCCGTACGATAGGCAGGGTCAATGCCAAGCACCTTTTTGCCTCGCACAGGTGGTTGCATCAGCAGGCTATGAAGGTTTTTCCCAAAAATATTTATCGCATGCTCCTCAGCCTTTTCGGTTAGGGCATTGCGTATTTCCCGTTCAATACTTGGAAACAGAAGCCTTTGAAAACCATCTTTGATTGCCTCTAAGATCCACGAAATAGCGGGAGAATTGCTATTCGAAATAATCATTCTCTCCATTGCGCTGATACATAATTCTGGGTCAACGTCAATTTTTACTTTCAATACATCTAGTTTCTCCCCGCGGTTGATCGCCAAAATCCGATGGGGCGGAATCTTTTTCACCGCTTCCCTAAATTCAAAGTACATCGTAAATTCCTTGGCGATATCTTCTTTATCTTCGCTTGCTTTCTGTTCCGAAACCATATATCCTTTATCGAAACACAATTGACGCACTGCTTGTCTGATAGCTGGATCATCGGCGAATTTCTCAGCAAGAATATCCAATGCGCCTTGCTTTGCTACTTCGATAGTTGAAACTTTCTCATTAAGATACTGCTCACTAAGTCGTTCAAGATCAAGATCATTCTCTTGAGTAAGTAAAGTTTCTGCTAGTGGTTCTAGCCCTTTTTCCTTAGCGATCGAAGCTCTTGTCCGTCTTTTTGGTCTAAATGGTCGATAAAGGTCTTCTAATTCTTGCAAGGTTGTAGCTTGCTTAATTTGTTCGGTTAACTCAGGAGTAAGTTTTTCTTGTTCTTCGATCAGTCTAATGATTTCATCTTTTCTATTCTCCAAGTTTCGTAAGTAACTTAATCGCTCTGATAATTTTCTAATGGTAAGTTCATCTAGCTCACCAGTCATTTCTTTGCGATACCGAGCGATAAAGGGGATGGTATTACCTTCATCAAGTAGGTTGATAGTATTAATAACTTGTGTTTCTTTGATCCCCAATTCTTGTGCTATTTGTTTGCTTATATCCATGATGACGTCGACCTCCTCTTTTAAGTTATATCAGTTTTAAAGGAACTCGTAAAGAATATGTTGAATTAATCGGGCGAGGTGTTTGTCGAGTGTTAGTAGAGTATAAGACTGTTTTAAAAGAAGCAGAAACAACAATAATTGAGAAAAAGTCTAAATTTATCGCACAGGTGAAACCTGTTACTACCCAAGAAGAAGCGGAAGAGTTTTTAAGCCT
The DNA here is from genome assembly GCA_012728115.1 of Bacillota bacterium. GTDB lineage: Bacteria > Bacillota > Limnochordia > Darwinibacteriales > JAAYFS01 > JAAYFS01. Next base: position 32,792 of record JAAYFS010000056.1, read on the forward strand.
AGTGAGAAAAACGCATTATAGTGCTACCCACAATGTTCCTGCATATATTATTGGTAAAAATGGTGAAATTCAAAAAGCTAGTGATGATGGGGAGCCTAGTGGTACGGCAGGTATGCCGATGCTGGAAGTGTTAAAATCTCTCGAGCTTGTTGATGTTGTGGTAGTGGTTACTCGCTATTTTGGCGGAACCTTGCTTGGGCGTGGTGGGCTTATTCGTGCTTATGGTAAAGCGGCAAAGGCTGGGGTTTTGGCTGCAGGGGTAGTTAGAATGGTGCCACATAATCAGGTGAAATTAACCGTTGATTACGGGATTATGGGTAAAGTGCAAAATGAACTAATTAATATGGGAATCGAGATCAAGAATGTCGAATATTTTACCGATGTTACTTTTGAGATATTGATTTTACCCGAAGATTGCGACAGAGTCCACGAAGTAGTGCAGAACTTGACCGCGGACCAATTTAGCTGGATAATTGAACAACAAGTCTATGTTGCTAAACACGAAGATGTGGTATAATTGTCGTACTAATAAGAAAAAAAGAAGGGATAATTTTGAGAAGAACGCAGACTGTGTTAATTCTGATCTGTCTGTTGATGGGACTATCTTCGATCGTCGCCGTAGCGTCGTCGAATTTTCCATCGCCGATAGGTTTTGTAAATGACTTTGCTAATATCATGGATCAACAAAGTAAGGCAGCGATCGAACAAATCGCGATAACGATGCAGAAAGAACAAGGAATCGAGGTGGCCGTAGTAACAATTCCGACAACGGAGCCCTTAGAACCGAAAGAATACGCAATTAAACTTTTCGAACAATGGGGTATCGGTGGTCCAGAAGATAGCGGTCTCTTGATTTTAGTTGCTTGGGACGAGGGTCGGATCGAGGTAGAAGTAGGTTACGGATTAGAAGAGCCCTTGCCAAGTGGTTTAGTCGGAGCAGTTTTGGATCAGGAGGTTTTAGGTCCGTTTGGAGAAGGGGAATACGGAGCGGGGCTTTTAGCAGGGGTGCAAAGCTTCCAGAAAATCCTTGCTGGCGAAAAATATGAAATAGCTGCTAAAAAAGAAGGTGCTAATTGGCTATTCACATTTTTAGTTTTCCTAGCGATCATAGTTTTGTTCTCCTCCCTGAATCGGAGACCTCCTACAAACCGTACTGGTTCAGGTACAGGTACAGGTGGTCCGCGTCGAACACCGCCAGTAGTTATCACAACCAGAACACGCTTCCCGTCATCTGGTGGAGGTTCCAGTAGAGGAGGATTCGGTGGTTTTGGCGGAGGTAGAAGTGGTGGAGGCGGAGCAGGAAGAAGTTTTCGATGATAAGGAAAAGGGGAGTGGACTAATTGAAACGAGGAACCATTGTTTTACTAGTGGTTTTAGGAGTAATCGCAATTTTAGTTTTAGGTGTTATTTCAGGTTACAACAAATTAGTAGACTTAGAAACCGAAGTTGATGCAAAATGGGCACAGGTTGAAAATGTTTTACAACGCAGGGCAGATCTTATCCCTAATCTAGTAGAAACCGTAAAAGGGTATGCGAGCCATGAACACGAGATCTTTACCGAAATTGCGAATGCTCGTGGCAGACTTTTAGGAGCAAGAACACCTGAAGAACAAATAGAGGCTAACCAAGGATTAGACAGTGCGATCGGCAGATTACTAGCAATCAGTGAAAACTATCCAGCACTAAAAGCCGATGGCAGTTTCATTCGACTCCAAGACGAATTGGCTTCAACCGAAAACAAAATCGCAACTGAACGGATGAGGTACAATGAGGCAGTGAGAGATTGGAATAGAACGATTAAACAATTCCCGACAGTTTTATTAGCAAGCCTATTTGGCAAAGAAGCGCGAGCTTACTTTGAAGCTTCTGAAGGTGCTCGTGATGTGCCACAAGTTAGTTTTTAGGGAGAAAAATGATAACGGTTGGTTTAAGCGCAAACCAACCGTTTTTTTATTGATCACTTTCCGAAAAATAGTTGATTATACCTTGAATGATCGCTTCAGCGATCTCTTTACTTCCTTGATCAGATAACATAAATTCTCGATCATCTTTATTTGAGATAAATCCAACCTCTACTATTACCGCAGGTATTTGGCTGACGCGGAGAATAAAAAAATCATCTGCTACCTCATCTGGATGACTACGCCCAGGGCGAAGCGGACCTAAATGATCTTGAATTCTTTCCGCAAGTAGCTTGCTTTTTTCAGAACTCTGATAATAAAGAGTGACCGCTCCTTTTGAACTAGAAGAGCGGAAATGATTAGTATGAATACTTACTAAGATATCGGCATTATGCTGATAAGCAATTAAAAGTCTTGCCCTTAGTCCCAAACGATACAGAGGTGGTGTTCTAGTACCGAGAGCAATTCCTTTATCAAGGGCGTTAATCCTCGTTCCTTCTTCAAGTTTTTTTTGATACTCTTCCTTTGTAATTCTTATCTCTTCTTCGATGGTCACAAGATCGATCAAATCCGTATCGGTTGTTCGAGTAAGAATCACAGTCGCTCCTGCGGCTTCAAGCTGCTTGGCAAGTACCAATGCAAGGTCTAAAGTTAAATCCTTTTCATAATAACCTGAGTGAGAACTACCAGAATCCATACCTCCGTGACCAGGGTCGACTGCTATGATTCGATTACTTAACGGTTTTTCTGGAACCTTGGTAGAGAGTCCTCTTAAGGTATAGATGCACAAAGTTAAAATAAAAAAGATGGATAACATAATGAGTTTTTCTTTACGAAGGATTACGAACAAGGTCGGCCTAACTAATCGCATGCAAAACACCTCAGTAATAATATGCAGAAAAGGCTGGTCTTAATCACCAGCCTTTTTGGAGGTTTTTTTGAAGCCATTAATTAGGCGCTTGGGCTTTCTCTTGAACGAGTAATTATCAAACGAAAAGTTGTATCCATAATAATCATAAGAATGATTATAAACATTATGATCGTCTTGATCGTCCTTTTTTTTAACTTTAAGGACTCTCTTTTTCCGCATGCAGACCCTCCTCACACTATTATTGGTGTAAGTTTAAGGCACCAGTATAGTATATGAGGAAGGAAACTCATTTGTCCTTTCTTTTCGCATATCTTCTTGGCTTTGCTAGAATAGGATTTTTCAAAGCATTTTCGTATGCTTGCAGAAGTATTCTCGTAGTGTTTTCCAAACTATATTCTTGGGCGGTTGTCAAAGCATTCTTACGTAAGTCTTGGTATAACTCAGGTGTTTTTAGCACTTCTATCGTCCTCTCAGCTAATTGCTGGGCATTATTCGCTGTCAAAAATCCATTGAATCCATCCATTACGATATCTCTGGTTCCTGTGGCATTCACTGCTACCACTGGTAATCCCGCTGCCATTGCCTCTACTGTGACCAATCCCTGAGTTTCGGTAATTGAGCCAAAGAGAAAGATATCGGCACCATAGTATGCATTGACGATTTCAGTAGAATCAAGGAGACCAGTAAAATACACCTTTTTATCGAGACCCAAACTGCTGGCACGCTCTTTTAAACGCTTTAACTCAGGACCCTCGCCCACAAAAACTAGAGCTGTCTCACTCAAACATTCATTGATAATCTTAAAACTATCGATCACGATATCAACGTTTTTTTCTTTGCCGAGTCTACCGACAAACAGGATCACTTGGTGTGAAGCAGGGATTCCTAATTTGTTTTTTAACCAATCTTTGTTGATTTGATCGCCCTGGTAAGCTTTCAAATCAATTCCTGTTGGAATTGCACTTACTGGTCGTTTTATTTTATATAAATCAATGATCATGTCCTTGATATAAGGAGTAGGAGCAATGATATGAGTGCATTTATTACAATAATGATGAAGGAAGTTAATAATCATTTGCTTGGTAAAACGCTTAAAAGCAGGAACATAGTGGATATATTCATGATATAATGTGTGATGCGTAAATACTAACGGAGTGCCATGCCTTTTTGCCAAAACCGCGCCAAGTTGACCCATTAAAAACGGTGAATGGGTATGGATAATATCGATCTGCAATTCTTTGATCAAGCCATCTGCTTTTGGGGATATTGGAATCGGCAAGGTAAAAGAAGGATGGGTGGGCGCGGGTACAGAATAGAATCTAAACACTTTAGTGGCGGATTCTTGGCTTAAAATCTGAACTTCTCCATTAACTTTCCTATTAGGATAATCAGGGGCAAAGATATAAACCTCATGCCCCTGAGCAAGTAATTGTTGTGAAAAACGTTGAATAGAGCGTACTACGCCACTAACGTAAGGTGTATAGCTATCTGTAAATAACGCTATTCGCATATAATCTCCTTCTAATCCGAATGGTTTTCGGGTGTTATCAAAGCTTCATTTGCTGCTTCGACTAGATAATCAAGAAACTTACGAGCCGCTTCTTTATTTTCAGTAGCAACAAAAATACAAATTTTTCCAGGTATTCCAGGATAATCTAATCCGAGTACTTGCTTACCATCTTGAGTTTCAAGCGGCAATAGCAACTCGTGTTCTACAAAGTAATCAAAGTCTTCGTTAGGTATAGTGAAAATATCGGGGGCACTTTCCCCAACAATTGCCAAAATTAAAGATTGTTTAACTAAGCCAAAAGAAACGTATTGGATTTCAACATATACTTCCTCTTGACTCTCGTTATATGTCTCTATAAGAGGATTAAACCAATTGGCATACGATGCTTCGGTTAGAAATTCTAACTTGGTACGATCAAAGAATTCCTCGCCATTTCTAGGCCAAAAGACAATAAGTAATAAAGCGGCAATTATTAAACCCGCGATGCCAACAATATATTTAGTTCTTAATTTTTGCTTTTCAGCATCCGTCTCTGGATGCCGCTTATCAGCGTTCGATATTTCCATTTTGTCACCTCATCATGGTGCAATAATCAAACGTCAATACTAAAATACCATATTATTCAAGTTCTGCCAAGATACAAGGAAGGGAGTTACTAATGAAACTGAAGGAAGTTACAATTTATACAGATGGGGCTTGTTCCCATAATCCAGGTCCTGGCGGTTGGGCCGCCATTCTGTTCTATGGCGATAAAATGACACAGATTTCGGGTTATGAACCAGAAACAACTAACCAAAGGATGGAACTACTTGCGGCAGTTAAAGCTTTGGAACTACTTAATCAGCCCTGTATAGTAAAACTGTATTCCGATAGCGCCTATTTAGTTAACTGTTTTAAGCAACGCTGGATCGAAAAATGGCAACAAACCAACTGGCTTAACTCGCAAAAAAAACCAGTAGCTAACCGTGATCTCTGGGAAAGGTTATGGAAGTTGGCCAAAATCCATGATATTGACTGGTTGAAAGTCAAAGGACATAGTGATAATAAATGGAATAATCAATGTGATAAATTAGCTCGCACAGCTATTATTAATCGTACTTCAGAACATCGATCCGAGGGGGGATTTTAGTGCCAGCCCTATTTTCTAAAGTTGCAGTCGTTGGTGTGGGCTTGATAGGTGGTTCTTTCGGAATGGCACTCAGACGCACCAACTTAGCTTCCGAAATAATCGGAGTAGATCTTTGCGCCGAGACCTTAAGGCTTGCTGTGGAGAGAGAAGCGATCGATCAAGGATTTTATGAACTATCACTTGGGGTGAAAGATGCTGACTTAGTAGTGCTTGCAGCTCCGATAAGTTATAATCTCGAATTACTCCAAAAGATGAAACCGTATTTGAAAGAAGGAGCGATTGTTACCGATGTGGGTAGTACTAAGGGTGACTTCGTCCAAAAAGCAGAATTACTTCTTAGTCCTGACCAATTCTTCGTAGGCGGTCATCCGATGGCGGGTTCGGAAATCGGAGGGATCAAGAGAGCAGATCCATACCTATTTGAAAACGCCTATTATCTCTTAACTGTCACCGAAAAAACAGATCCAAAAGCCTTGGATTTAGTTAAAAGCCTAGCAGAAGGAATCGGTGGTAGAGTACTTTTAGTTGATCCCGATGATCATGATTTAATGGCAGCAGCTATCAGTCATCTACCCCATTTAATTGCTTCCACCTTGGTAAACACTGCAGCGGAAATTAATGAGAAGCTACCGAGAACATTCTCCCTTGCCGCGGGTGGTTTTCGCGATACAACTAGGATCGCATCAGGGGATCCTACCCTTTGGAAAGATATTTGTTTTAACAACAAAGACAAGCTCTTGGAACTGATCGCGATATTTAAAAAAGAACTAGCGTTGTTTGAGCAATATCTAGAAC
>JAAYFS010000057.1 GCA_012728115.1 Bacillota bacterium
GATCAAAAGCATCCTCTTTACCACCGAGGAAATTAATAGCAATATCCACGAATCGGGAGGAGAAGCAGTAAAGACAAAAAGTAGCGAAAGAGTAGCTACTGAACATGTTGTAAGTGAAGTGAGACAATTTGAAGGATCGTCGAACACTGAGGAAAGTATAGAAGAGAAATAGTACGAGATAAAAAGGCTGAGTATAACGAACTTTGATAGTTCATTGTACTCAGCCGATTTTATTTCATTAGTGCTAGCAGTATGGCTTTTTGCGCATGTAACCGATTTTCTGCCTCATCAAATACCACGGAATGAGGACCGTCGATTATTTCTACCGTAACCTCTTCACCACGGTGAGCGGGAAGACAGTGCAGGAAAATGTAATCTGGTTTCGCCAACTGACATAGCTCGGAATTTACCTGATATGGTTTGAACAATTTTTGGCGCTCTTGCTGTTCGTTTTCCTGTCCCATGCTAGCCCAGACATCGGTAATTACTACATCAGCATCCGCAATAGCTTCTTTTGGTTTTCTCACGATCTCGATCTTACTGCCATAGCTTTTTGCAGCAATTACCGCATTCTGTAAGATTGCTTGATCTGGTTCATAACCCTCTGGGCATGCTAGGGAAATATCCATTCCGACTTTTGCTGCACCTTCAATCAGTGAATGCGCCATGTTGTTTCCATCACCGATGTAACACGCTTTTAATCCTTGAAGCCTACCTTTGTGTTCCAGGATGGTCAACAGATCTGCTAAGACTTGAGCGGGATGATGCAAATCCGTTAAACCATTAATCACTGGCACAGAAGCAAACTGAGCCAACTCTTCTACCTTAGAATGGGCAAAGGTACGAATCATAATTCCGTCTACATAACGCGATAGTACACGAGCGGTATCAGCTATTGTCTCTCCTCTCCCTAATTGAAGATCATTACCGTTGAGAAAAATCGCGTCTCCTCCTAATTGCTTCATTCCAACTTCAAACGAAATCCTTGTACGTGTCGAAGCTTTTTCAAATATCATCGCCAGAATTTTACCTGCTAAGTATGGAGAATACTCTCCGCTTTTGGCATCAGTTTTAAGTTTAATGGCGGTTTCCAAAAGGCTTGTAATTTCTTCGCTTGAAAAATCACCAAGTGTCAGAAAGTCTTTTTTCTTCATTCGTGTCCCAACCTTCCCCAAAATTGCGATATTAATTTAGACATTCAACATGAAACCATGTACTCAGAACTTGTAACGATTTCTTTTAGAACACTAAGGCAATGATCAATTTCATCTTTATTTGTAGTTAATGGAGGTAAAATTCTTACTACATTAGCACCAGCCACTAGAATCAGTACACCCTTCTGACGTGCGGCATTAACAACGTCGATAGCCTCTCCTTCCAGCGCGATACCTAGCAACAACCCTTTGCCGCGAACTTCTTTCAGAATCGGATTAAGCGGTAACAGCTCGTGCAGCTTATCCTTAAAGTAGTTTCCTAGCTCGCTCACGTTCTGGCAGATATTTTTTTCAGTAATGTATTCGATCGTGGCTAATCCCGCTGTTGTTGCCAAAGGATTCCCACCAAAAGTGCTTCCATGGCTTCCAGGGGTAAATGCTTTGGCAACTTCTTTTTTGGCTAGAACTGCCCCAATTGGAAAGCCAGAACCCAATCCCTTAGCTAGAGTGATGATATCTGGTTCAATCTCAAATTGTTGATAGGCAAATAGAGTTCCCGTTCTGCCCATCCCCGTTTGTACTTCATCGATAATGAGAAGGACATCGTTTTTTTTACAAATCCTAACAACTTCTTTAACCCATTCTTTATCGGCGACCACAACCCCACCTTCTGCTTGAATTAACTCCAGCATTACTGCACAGGTTTGTTCCTTAAATAAATCTTTTAAGGAGTCGAAATCATTGTACGGCAGGTATCGAAATCCTTCAGGTAACGGTTCAAAACCGATTTGAACTTTACTTTGTCCGGTCGCTGTTAACGTAGCTAAAGTACGTCCATGAAATGATTGTTTAAAAGTTACGATTTCATAAGCAGAGCTATTCTTAACTGTTTTGGTATACTTTCTTGCTAGTTTAATCGCCCCTTCATTTGCCTCCGCACCGCTATTACCAAAGAAAACCTGATCGAAACATGAATTATTCACCAACTGGGAGGCAAGTTTTTCTTGAGGAGGGATATGATACAAGTTCGAGCAATGCCAAAGCGTATTCAATTGTTGTTCTACTTTTTCTTTGACATAAAGATTTACATGGCCTAGGTTGCAGGTAGCGATACCTGACGTAAAGTCCAAGTATTTGTTACCAGCATCATCCCAGACGTAACTACCTTCCCCTTTTACCAGCGTAAGCGGAAAACGATTATATGTATTCATTAATGCACTATTCATCAACTTAACCTCCTGAAATAATCCTTGTACCACAGTGGTGACCACTGGCAAATTTTATAAGACTACTTGAGTCAAATCCATCGAGAATAACCACTTCTGGTACACCATGTATCAAACTATCGATCGCCGAGCGGATTTTAGGGATCATCCCACCAGTTATTACTCCACATTGAATAAGTTCTTCCGCTTGATACTTAGTAAGTGAGGGGAAGATCTCTTTTTTATTATGCCGCTCCTGGTACACACCTGGAATGTCGCTAACAAAGCACAATCTAGCTTGTAATTCTCTGGCAATTGCACCAGCAGCAGTATCAGCGTTGATATTGTAACGCTGGCCTTCTTTGTCGATCCCAAGTGGTGAAATAACAGGAATCAAGTTACTTGCACATAATTGAGCGATAATCGCGCCATTAACTCCTATAACTTGCCCGACGTAACCGAGTTTCTGATCTCCAAAAGGTTCTGCTGCAATTAAATTAGCATCGACTCCACTAATCCCAATGGCATTAGCCCCTATTTTAGATAATCTTCTTACTACATCTTTATTAACACGGCCGCTCAGAACCATTTCCACCACATCTAGCACTTCCTCAGTTGTAACACGCAAGCCGTCGATAAAATCGGTCTTCACACCCAGGATATCTAAAAGTGAGGAAATGAATGGACCACCACCGTGTACGATCACAGGTTTCAAACCGTATTCTTCTTGTAGTTGTAAAACATTTTGATAAAACGAATCTGGTAGTTCGCTCAGCACGCTCCCGCCAGCCTTAATCACGATGTACTGCATAGAAATCCTCCTTCGCTACGTTCTATAACTCGCATTGATTCGAACGTAGTCATACGACAAATCACAACCCCAAGCGGTTGCCTGACCATCAGCTTGATTTAGCTCGATTAAAATATGGATATTTTCTTGCTGTAGGTAGTTTTTGGCTTCCTCCTCGTTAAAACCACAGGGCAATGAATTTTCCACCACTTTAATCGGACCGATATGAACGGTTACTTTTTCTGGATCGATCGGTTGTTTGCTGTATCCAATCGCGCAGATAATTCGACCCCAGTTTGGATCTGCACCAAAGATAGCAGTTTTGACAAGGTTAGAACCGATTACTTCTTTCGCTACATGTGCCGCTACTTGATCGTTTAAAGCACCTTTGACTGTAACTTCAACTAGACGGCTAGCACCTTCACCATCTCTAGCGATCTTCTTAGCCAAAGAACGACAGACTATTTCTAAGGCATTTATAAATTTCGGCCATTCTTTGTGACTTGGGTTTAAGGTAAGATTCTCTGCCATCCCATTCGCCATTATTAAAACCATATCATTAGTACTGGTATCCCCATCAACCGTTATCATGTTAAATGTTTTGTTCGTTACCTGCCTGAGAGCCTGTTGTAGACTAGCGGGATCAATTGCAGCGTCGGTAGTAATGAAACCAAGCATAGTAGCCATATTTGGATGAATCATCCCAGAACCTTTTGCTGCTCCACCGATGGAAACGAGCTTTCCATCAATAGTTATCTTAACTGCACAACTCTTCCGACAGGTATCCGTCGTTTGAATAGCTTCTTCGAAGTCCACAACGTCTGCGGGTTGTTCAACCGATCCGATGCGACTAATACCCGCTTGGATTTTCTCCATTGGTAAGAATTCACCGATCACACCAGTAGAAAGAACTGCCACCAGATGTGGTTCAATCCCCATTTGCGCGGCATATAAATCACGCATGGTATAAGCATCTTTAAGACCCCTCTCGCCAGTGCAGGCATTAGCATTTCCCGAGTTAACTATTACACCTTGGAGTCGATTTTCTTGATCGATACTCTCCTTGGATACCTTAAGCGGAGCAGCTTTAAAAAGATTAGTGGTATAAACAGCAGCTGCCGAAGCGGGTACATATGAGTAAATCCATCCCAAATCTAATCTTTTGCGCCGGATCCCACAAAATAAACCACCAGCAGAAAACCCGCGTGGAGAAACAACTGATCCGTTGCTAATTATTTCTACTTGATCCTGTAGTGCTTTTTCGATTTGTATCATTTTTTCAGCTCCTTTGGGTGTTAAGGATACAGAGGATTTAAGTACAATCCAGTTGCTTCGTTCCACCCATACATAATGTTTAGGTTTTGCACTGCTTGTCCTGCAGCCCCTTTAACCAGATTATCTATTACCGATACTATTGTTAACCTTCTCGTTCTTTGATCCACAAAGAATCCAATGTCACAATAATTCGAGCCATAGACTTCCTTTGTACTAGGCCAGGTTCCGCTAGGTCTAATACGAATAAATGGTCTGTCATAATAGAAATTTTGATAATGTTCAATTAGATCATCAACTTGAATATCGGCGATAAGATTAGCGTAAATAGTGCACATTATACCGCGATTCATTGGAATCAGATGCGTAGTAAAACTTATCAACGGTTGAGTACCGCAAAAATCGCTGATTGCTTGTTCGATCTCTGGCAAATGTTGATGTGTACCGAGTTTATAGGCCTTAAGATTCTCGTTGACTTCAGCAAATAAACTTCCGACTGCAGGGGTTCTACCTGCACCCGATACGCCTGATTTCGCGTCGACTATGATCGAATATGGATTAATCCAGTTCTTTTGGATAGCGGGGATTAAACCTAATAAGGTTGCTGTTGGATAACATCCTGGGTTAGCAATTAATTCAGCATTCTTAATGAGTTCGGAATTAATCTCACTTAAACCATAAACAGCTTGTTTCAGATACTTTTCATTGGCAGCTTCAGCTTGATACCATTTTTGGTAGATTTCTGGCGATTTAAAGCGAAAATCACCTGAAATGTCGATACACTTTACCCCATTGTCTCGAAAACGCGGTACTAAATCTTTGGCTACTCTCGCTGGGGTTGCGAAAAACACTAAATCGACCTGCTGACTTATGCTATCTATCTCAAGTGCAGACAATCGCGCCTTAATAATACCTTTCAGATGCGGATAAACTTTTGAAAAATCCTGACCTTCTTGTGAAGTGGATATTACCATTGCAATTTCAACATGGGGGTGTTGAGAAAGAATTCGAATTAACTCAACCCCGCTATATCCAGTCGCCCCTATTATCGCTGCCCGTAATTTACTCACCATCTTTTCACTTCCCATTCTTGCATCTTTTGAAACATTATACTAGATATGCGTATTATTATGCAACTATTAGCGAGGATTTCTTTGTTATATTTTTGTAAACGACCAAATAAAAACCGCGATTACTTTAAGTAACCACGGTTTAATTTAATTATTATTCATCTTGCTCTTTAGGTTTTTCTTTTATCTCCATCGAATTTAGCAAAGAAACTAATTCCGCACGATCCGATACTGGGTAGAGGGATGTTAAATTGGTACCGAAGACTTTAATTTTTTCAAGTTCTGGAATTGGTGAAAGCGTTTTTGTTTCCTTTTCGTTAGAAATAATTTCTTTTACAGATTTAACATCTAGATTCTGAGATAATAATTCTTTAATCCTTAAGAGTAGTTTTATATCTTCGTCACTAAATCTGCGTTGATTTCCACTCGTTCTTTTAAGCTGAATCAGCCCCATTTTTTCGTAGTATCTGATCTGACGGGCAGATAATCCCGTTTTCTGCTGTGCAATCCCGATCGAATACATTTCCCATTCCCCCAGTCCACTAGTAGCTATCCTTATTTAAGATATCCTAATTTCTTTTATTTCTCTTGATTGCTCGCGTTAGTGGATCAAAAACCGATGTCAACTTTCTTGATGTAATACTAGCAAATCAGTTCCTCTTTGTCAACGAACTAGGAAGTTTACACTAAAACCTGACATCTGCTTGACACTAATATTGCCAAATGCTAACATTAGAACATCGAAATTAATCTAGGGATGTGAATCTATGGCTCGTTACACTAAACACGAAATCCTTTCGATCGTCAGAGAAGAAGATGTTAAACTGGTGCGTTTGCAATTTACTGATATTTTAGGAACAGCGAAGAACATCACCATCACTGTCGAACAATTAGAGAAAGCTCTCGAAAACGAAATTCTGTTTGATGGTTCTTCGATCCAAGGATTCGTCCGCATTCAAGAGTCCGATATGTACCTGTACCCCGATCCAAATACTTTTGTAATCTTGCCATGGGACAGCAATGGTTCTAAGGTCGCGAGAATTATATGTGATGTTTACACCGCAGACCGTCAACCATTTGCAGGCTGCCCACGATACGTACTTAAACGAGCAATAGCAAATGCGGAGAAAATGGGCTATAAATTATTTGTTGGTCCTGAACCAGAATTCTTCTTATTTAAAACCGACGAGAATGGCGAACCGATCATCGAAACTAATGACAAGGGCGGATATTTTGACCTCTCCCCCGTCGATAAAGGTGAAGCTGCACGCGAAGACATCGTCTTTGCTCTCCAATCGATCGGGTTTAAAATCGAAGCTAGTCACCATGAATGCGCCCCTGGGCAACATGAAATTGATTTTAAATACGACGATGCTCTTAGTACAGCAGATAATATCGCTACATTTAGAATTGTTACCCGGATAATTGCTCAAAAACATGGACTTCATGCTTCGTTCATACCTAAACCTATCTTCGGAGAAGCTGGTTCGGGTATGCACATTCACCAATCTCTATTCAGCAATCAAGTAAACGTTTTTTATGACAAGGATGATCCATTAGGCTTAAGCAAAATTTGTCGCAACTATATTGCTGGAATCCTAAAGCACGCCAGAGCATTTACTGCGATTACTAACCCTTGTGTTAATTCATACAAACGATTAGTACCCGGATATGAGGCACCAGTCTATGTTGCTTGGTCGACCAAGAATCGTAGCTCACTTGTTAGAATTCCATCTGCTACAGGTGAAGGAACTCGAATTGAGCTTCGTAGTCCAGATCCAGTCGCCAACCCATATCTGGCGTTAGCAGTCACTTTGGAAGCTGGATTAGAAGGAATTAGGAACAATCTCGCTCCAGGACCTGAATGCTACAATAATATTTTTGAAATGACTGATGAAGAGCGTCAAAAGGCAGGTATACCTAGTCTTCCTACCAGTCTTTTCGAAGCTCTCGAAGTTCTAAAAACCGATGAGGTAATTAAGAGGGCTTTAGGCGAGCACGTGTTTACGAACTATGTAAATGCAAAGACCATCGAATGGAATCGCTATCGAACCCAAGTTCATAAATGGGAATTAGATGAATACTTGTCAATAACATAACTCTTGATAGCTGATCAGGAAATGATCAGCTATTTCTCAATGCGAAAGGATGGTGCGTAATTTGAATCAAAGCCATTTGGAAATCATTGAGCAAGCTAAAGAGAAAAACGTGCGATTCATTCAGTTGCATTTCACAGATATTCTAGGAACATTAAAAACAGTTACCATCACAAGCAATTACTTGACCCAAGCTATGGAAGAGGGTGTTTTATTCGACGGTTCGTCTATTCAAGGCTTTGCCAGAATTCACGAATCCGATATGTACCTTCACCCTGATTTGAACACCTTTTCTATTCTTCCTTGGGTGGATAAAGATGGTGATGTAATTGCTCGATTTATTTGCGACGTTTTCACTCCCCAAGGTGAACCCTTTCAAGGTTGCCCAAGGAATGCTTTAAAAAAAGTAATCGATGAGGCAAAAACATTAGGCTATCAACTAATTGCTGGATTGGAACCAGAATTCTTTCTCTTTGAAACTGATGAAAAAGGAAATCCAATTAATATCACTCAAGACAGAGGAGGATATTTCGACCTTTCTCCAGTTGATAAAGGTGAAGAAGCCCGCAATGACATAGTAAAGGCTCTTGAATTAATGGGTTTTCAGATCGAAGCCAGCCACCATGAAGTTGCTCCTGGACAACACGAGATAGACTTTCATTTTACCGATGCTCTTACAGCAGCTGATAATATTATGGCTTTCAAGTTTGTTACCAAAGCAGTCGCAAAAAAACACAAACTTCATGCCACTTTTATTCCAAAACCGATTCAGGGTGAAAATGGTTCAGGATTACATATCCACCAATCGCTCCATCAAGGCGAAAGAAATGTTTTTTACGATCCTGAGGCGGAAGACGGAATTTCTCAAATAGCGAGATTCTATATCGGTGGTTTGCTCAAACATGCGAAAGCAATAACTGCGATAACTAACCCTACTGTGAACTCATATAAAAGGCTAGTTCCTGGGTTTGAAGCACCAGTTGATATAACCTGGTCAATCAGAAACCGTAGTTCATTGATCAGAATACCGTCGGTTCGCAATTCAATTCGTCTTGAATATCGAAGCCCCGATCCGTCAACAAATCCATACCTTGCTTTAGCTTGTATCCTTAAAGCGGGGCTAACGGGAATTAGGGAGAAAATCGAACCTCCACCCCAAATAAATGAAATCGCCTACGATCTTTCCTTAGTTAATAGAAAAGAACGCGGCATCGAAATCCTTCCCGATAATCTGCGTGAAGCCTTAGAAGCTTTGTCAGAAGACCATGTGATCCAATCAGCATTAGGTGAACATATATACGAACATTTCATGAAAGCGAGATTGATCGAATGGGGTGTTTATCGCAATCAGGTTCACCAATGGGAGTTGGAACAATATTTGACTACGTTATAATAGCCACAATGAATCAGCAGTCGTTTCAAACGACTGCTGTTCCTATTTCCTCCCAACTACATCTTCACCAAGTTCTTGATAGTTAATTAAACGCTGACGCGCATTTTCTACATAATCTAAATTGTTATCTATCCCGATATATCGTCTATTCGTTTTCAAAGCAGCAACACAGGTTGTGCCGCTTCCACAGAAAGGATCGATAATAATATCATTTTCAAAAGAGTATAATTGGATTAACCTGTATGGTAGTTCCACAGGATATGGGGCGGGATGATTCACTCGTTTAGCTGACTCAGCTTTAAACGCCCAGATACTCTTAGTGTATTCTAGAAACTCATCACGGGTAATAGTGTTTCTTTTAGTCTTTTCTTTGTTATCAGGTCTTGAAAAAGTTCCTTTAGAAAACACCAAAATATATTCATGGACATCTCTTAACACTGGATTAGATGCTGAACGCCAGCTTCCCCAAGCACAAGAACCCCCTGCACTTGCTCCTTTATCCCAGATGATTTCACCACGCATTAAAAATCCCAGCTTAATCATGATTTCGGTAATATAGTTGTTCAAAGGTATGTATGGTCTTCTACCGACATTGGCAATATTAATACAAGCTCTTCCGCCAGGGATGAGAACTCGATAAACCTCTTTCATAACTTCGGTGATTAAAGTCAGGTATTCTTTCAACGATAGATTTTCATCGTATTCTTTACCAACGTTGTAGGGTGGTGATGTGATCATTAAATGCACGGAGTTATCTGGGATAAAATGAAGGCTACGTGAATCGCCATGCCAAACCTGATCTAAATACTCGTCTGGGAAGTCGTTGATCTGCTTCCCGTCTACTTTCCCCATTTCGTCAAAATCGTAAAGGCGCCGTCGATAAAACTCTGATGAATCATGGCTCTCTCGTTTCCCAATTCCAAAGCTACTAGTTTTTGTACTCAATATCTTAGGCACCCCTTTCGAGCTATTCCAAATTCATTCCACAAAGCGGGATATTAGTTTTATGAAACCCAAGACTCGCTTTATTTTGGCAGTTTTCCAAACTACTTAATTCTCTCGCCACAATTAGGGCAGTAATTGAAAGCTTGATTTAAAGGTATGGAACAACGAGGACAAACCTGCGGAAAGTAATGTCCCTCGCATTGAAGATCCTCTTTGCCAATACTAATTGATTCGCCACGTTCCAACCTTATCCCTATCTCTGTATCGAGTTTACAAATTCGATTACAACAGCGAGTTTTAATAAAGTACTGCCTATTCCATCGCCATAAGGGGATAAAGAAAAAATGAAAGTAGGTATACCTTTTTATTATTTCGTAACGCCCGTAGGCTTCACAAATTGGGCAAATAATAGAATTCTCCGTTTTGATTTCTTCTTCCTTAGTGTTGATTCCAAAAATTCCGATGAAGAACATTTTATCACCCCTAACAATTATTCAAAATTCTATTGACAACACTGTTACTACTGTATATACTCAATATATACAGTAGTAACAGTTAAACTTGGAGGTGAATTCGTGGACATCATTATAAGCCCCACGAGCGGTCAGCCTCTCTATGAACAGATTTCGTCTCAAATCAAAAACATGATTATATCGGGCGAGTTAAAGCCTGGAGACGAACTGCCATCAATGCGTTTTTTAGCAAAAGAATTAAAGATAAGTGTCATCACCACTAAGAGGGCTTACGAAGAACTAGAACGAGATGGTTTTATTATTACCATTCAAGGAAAAGGTAGCTATGTTGCTGACCAAAATGTCGACTTTATCCGCGACGAACAACTCCGTGTAATTGAAGAACACTTTACTAAAGCAGTAGATGTTGCCAAAGTAACAGGGATATCTTTAAGAGAATTAACGGAGCTTCTTAGAAAATTGTACCATAAGGGGGATTAAAATGGAAAATGTCTTAGAGATTAGGAATCTTACCAAGACTTATAAAGACTTTGTTTTAGATAACTTGAATCTTTGCCTTCCCAAAGGACATATCATGGGCTTCGTAGGGGAAAATGGCGCTGGGAAAAGCACTACTATTAAACTAATTCTCAATATTATTCATCGGGATCAAGGTGAGATTAAAGTTTTCGGGAAGGATAATCTAGAGTACGAGCAACAAATTAAACAAAATATTGGTGTAGTTCTTGATGAAAGCAATTTCCCTGAGAGTTTGAACGGAAAGAACATTAATTCGATCATGAAAAGGATTTATCGAAACTGGGATGAAAAGCTGTATCTCCACTATTTTAAGAAGTTTTCCTTACCAACAGATAAGGAAATAAAGACTTTTTCACGTGGTATGAAGATGAAATTATCGATTGCGGTAGCTTTATCGCACAATGCAAAACTCTTAATCTTAGATGAACCTACAAGCGGTCTCGATCCAATCGTTCGCGATGAAATACTCGACATCTTCTTAGATTTTATTCAAAACGATGAAAACTCTATCTTTATCTCAACTCATATTACAAGCGATATCGAGAAGATCGCTGATTACATTGCTTTTATCCATAGTGGAAAACTGATCCTTGCCGAACAAAAGGACGTTCTCCAAGACACCTATGGGGTGATAAGGTGCAAAACTAGTGAGTTTGAATCGCTCGATAAAACTTATGTTAAAGGATATCGCAAGAGCAATTTTGGGGTAGAGGCATTAGTTAAAAAGCCAAATTTAAAGACACAATTACCGATCGAGCCCGCCTCGATCGAGGATATCATGTTATTTACCATTAGGGGGGCAAAGCAATGAAAGGATTAATCCTAAAAGATCTCTATACGCTTAAACAGCAAGGGCGGATAACGTTGTTGCTAGCGGCTTTTTACCTTCTGTACTCGTTCATGACCAATAACCCAGGAATGTTCAGTATTTTAATTATAGTAATTTCACTTTTGTTACCCTTAACATCGGTTGCTTATGATGAACACTGTCGCTGGGATAGATATGCGCTTTCGATGCCCGTTTCTCGTCGCACTATAGTAGTCAGTAAGTACCTCTTGTCAGTTGGTTTAACTATTCTGGCTACCATCATCGTCCTAATAGCAAATGTGGTTTTTGTATCCTATTTTAATCTAGGAGACCTGGATGCAACAATTGCTGGCTCATTAGGTGTCTGCATGGCAGCTCTCGTCTTTAATGCAGTCCTCTTCCCATTGTTATTTAAATTTGGCGTTCAAAAAGCAAGAATCCTCCTTATGATCGTTGGGTTTATTCCGCTATTGGTTGTGGTTTTAGGCTCAAAATATTTCAACATTGATTTGTCAGGTGTTGATTTCGAAAGAATTATTTACTTTATTCCTATCATTGTCCTGGTCCTTCTTGTAGGTTCACTTCTACTGTCAATTAAGGTTTACCAAAAGAAAGAGTTCTAAGAATAAAGGGCGTATTCGAAAACGCCCTTTAATTTTTTTCAAGAACTATTTCTACTCCATTTTTGTTTAATGTCTTTTCCACCGAGACGATCAACGAAAACCGCCTCAGTTGTATCTATTTTAATTAACTTTACATCATCTTGATGTTCCCAAGGGCAGAGTTCTTCCGCCATCTCATATAAATGGTTGTTAGGTTCTGCCACTTTTGCCCTTCCAAAGAATTGAACACCTTTAACTTCATGAAAATCGTTTTCAAATGGGGTCGAAACCAATAAGCATACCTGATCATTCGCAGCTAAGTTTTCAAACTTGGTACCTCCGCGTGAATGAATATAGATATTTAACTCTGAATCAATAAAGAATTTTACAGGGCTTACATGTACGCCACCTGGTCCAGAAGTTCCTAAATAACCTGTGTCACGCTCTTGGGCAAAGGCAAGGATAGCGTTTTCAAGCTCTGTTTGGGATAATGTCGCTTGAATCACTGTAGACATAGTTAACCTTCCTTTCCTACTTTTGAGATTAGCATGCCCAGTAAAATGAAAAATATCTTAGTCCCTTTAGGATGTAAAACGCCTTGTTTCTGGAATGGTAACGCTTCAATACGGTCAAAATAGGAAAAGAAAAGGAGGGCAGATTATGACAAAATCTCCGAATAAAATTAAAGATTGGCTCGAACAACAAAAGAATAGAGTGATAAAAATCAGTAAAGAAGAAAATGGCGATTTTGATTCCGCTAAGATGAAATTGAAGGATGTAGATTTTGTGCGACATCAGGATACTGAGGATTACCTTTCTGCTCAATCCCTCGTACTTTTGGGAGAAGGAACAATTGAAACTGATTTTGGCAACGAAGAATTGCCTTCTCAAACATTTGAGATAGCGCTCACCGATAGTTGGTTTAGTGCTATCGATGAACGTGGCTTGCATCTTCGTACCGAGCGAGGAAATTATGAGATTGAACTTGAACTAAATCCATATGAAACGAACGATAGCCCCTAGGCATAATATTTACCCCTAGGGACTATATCTTTTAAACAATAATTTCCCTTAGAACCAATCGGGTAAAGGAATATTCTACGCAACCCTTGCTCCTTCACTTACGGAAGAACTATTGGAAATGCTCAGCAAATCGAACGGACAGGCTTCGACACATTTACCGCAACGGATGCAATTTTCATTATCAAACTGATTAGAAGTTGAGAAGTTCTTGTATGGAGTAAGTTCCATCGGACATACTTTGGCACATTTACCGCATAGCTTGCAAAGTTCCCGATTGGAAACGGTAACTTTAAGATCGATTCGATTGGCAACTCCCGATAGCTTGCCTAATTTGTACGATAATTTCTCAACGGTCCCCATCGGGCAGAAGCTACACCATGTGCGTGGGCGAATGACTACCGCTAATGCCCCACCTACAACAAAAACCATTAAGTAAGCCGCCACAAAGATGAAGCCTAAACGTTCCCAGAATTGAATGGTTCCCCATAGCCTTGCTACTACTAGTAAGCGCCTGGTCATGTTATAACCAAAGAATGCAAAAAAGGCGGATACAAATAAAGGAGATTTTAAGAATCCTGGTATATTCCGATTCTTACTAACTCGACCAAGAACATAATCAAATAGACTACCATGAGAGCAAATATTACCACACCAGAACCTACCTCTCATGAAAGACATCACTATTAATGTCAACATAATTGGTAATACCAATAGACCGAGCCAAGGAAACCACAGACCACCGAGCGCCACCAAGATGGTGAAAGGCCAAGTATACCTCTGTAACGAAGTTATTCCACGTTTAGTACTTGATGCGGAAGACATCTAAAACCCTCCTATACATTCTTTTATACCCCCTAGGGGTATTGAGATAATAATAGCATATTACCGATCACCATGCAAGTGTGACTGCTCATACTTTAACTGAAAAGAAAAGCCCTCAAAATGATTGTACTTGACATCATTTTGAGGGCTCTGTTTTTCGCCGATATAAGACAAGCCTTCCGCAAGTTATTTTGCAGAAGGCTACAACACGCATTTTAAATGGCGGCCCTGGCAGGAATCGAACCTGCGGCACACGGTTTAGGAAACCGTTGCTCTATCCCCTGAGCTACAGGGCCATTATTACTCTCAGTTTATCATAATTATGATGAGAATTCAATAAGAAAGAAGGATAGCAAATTCGCTATCCTTCCTAATCCCCCGAATTTTTACTGGTCAAACAACTCGTCAAGGTAAGCTTGGATAGCTGGTTCGATAGCTGCCAATCCTACGCTTGCTTCTGTCTCACCGCTTAAGATTTCAACAACCGTATCTGTAAACCCTGGAATTGATGAGAATACGTCAAGAAGCATAGCTGGTTGAGCGTTCTCTGTGACCCAAACGATGTTTTCGTAGGTCTCAAGATCTTGAGAGTAGTTTGCAACGTTTGAATAGTACTCTTCTTCCCAGTAGTCAAGATCATCAATATAAGGTTCAGCAAGATTGTAGAGCGCATGCCATAATTCGATCAAAGCCTCTGGGTTTTGTGCTGTGATTGGAAGAACTGCCACCCAGCGGGCAAACTCGATTGCAACGTGCTTATCTGCACGAGGTCCTTTTGGTAGTGGAACGAATCCAAAGTTAAAGTCAACGTTTCCGAAACGTCCTACCTCCGCAGCAAAGTCAACGTAGAGAGCCACGTTTCCTTGGGAGAATTCAGCCCAGAAAATTGTATCCGAAACTGTGTTATGCTCAGTAATTAACCGATACCAGAACTCATATGACTCTATGGCTGCATCGGAATTGAGATCGTAAATAACTTTTCCGTCGACTTCTTTCACTAGCGCACCTTCATTGGTGTAAACCCAGAAGGTTTGGAATCTGTAGTCAAGACGTCCGTCCCTAATTTCAACGCCCCATTGGTCGATTTCTCCGTCACCATCGGTATCCTTGGTAGCAGCGATAGCAATTTGTTCAAATGCATCCCATGTCCACTCACCATTCGCATAGAGTTCGTATGGATCTGGGAGGCCATATTGTTCGATAATGTCCTTATTAAAGAAGATACCAGCTGCCTCTGTTCCCATTCTTGGACCAAAAGCAAAGGCCCAGTTCTCGCCTAAGAAAGTAGTAAAGCGTTCGATTGGCTTCAATGGAGCTGGAAGACGAGCAAAATAATCTTCATTGATCCATTCTGTAACAGGCATAATTAAGTTGTTAGCAACTAGAATAGGAATAATGGTGTCCGTAGTAACAGCAATGGCATTTCCTTCACCAGCGATTACACGAGGTAGTAAGTAGTTAATGGCTTCAGTATAAGGCCATTGACTTGTAACCAAGTCCCACTCGAGATTAACATTAAACATTGCTTCGATGTCTTCCCAGTGTGCTTCCCATCTTGGATCAGCAAAGTTCTCGTTTGTAATTCTATTGTATTGTTCTCCAAACCAAACAGACTGACCTAAGTAAACCGTTTCTCCCCCAAAATCAAAAGCGGCTGCGGCTGGAATTGTTAAAAGACCAACCAGCAACATTATTGCAATTAGCTTTCTCACCCTATTTCACTCCTCTTTCTTTAATCATTTGCCTTACCCTAATATAGATGATCCTTAATTTACTTATTTGATACCTCCTTAAAACAAATTCCAGGGCGTTGTGTTATATCTATATTTGACGCTCTTGTTAATTTCTCCTTTTCATTTTTACATAAATTTTACTAACTTTACTCCGAATAGATCGGAAATTTTTTCTATTAAAAAATAAAAGAGGCTATGACTTAATACCACAGCCTCTTTCCAGAAGCGTTACTTTTTAATAAAAACTAACCGATTCACCAATGAGTAAGTTCAGTTCCATTACTTGAACGAGGAAATTATGCTCTTTTTCTAATAGATCCAATTGACTTTCCTTCAATCGTTGCTCTAACTGACGTAAAGTTTCCTCATCACTTAAGTTACGTTCAAAGAGTTGCTCTCCACGTAGCTTTTCTAGGAGTGATCTTTCATAATTTAGTTGAGCGATCTCAATCTCTTGTTCGATATCCTTTATTTGCGTGAACGTTGAGCGGATTGCTGCTTCAAGTCTTGCTTTTTCAGCTTCATAATTTTCAATAGCTACTTCCAAGTTTTGTTCCTTCTCAGAAATCACATGGATTTTAGTTGGACTTGCTAATGGATAGCTTATGTTTAACATTACAACCCATTGCTCTGGGAATTGTTGATTAATGCTGTAACCGCCAGTTACATTACCAGTTGGTCCATAGATTCTTCGAGTCGAATCCAAATCGTCCTTCGCTCTTTCAACAGCCTGTTCTGCCTGTTTTAAACTCGCTGCTGTTGCTAATCTACGAGCGATGTATTCGTTTTCGCTCAACAAATCACTAGCAATCTCTAAGTTTATAACCGATGGGAATTCCACTTCTGCGTTGCTATCCAATCCAAGGACTTCTTTGATGGAATCCACCAGCTGTTGATAGGAACGCTCAGCCCTTTGGAAATTCAGCTCTGCTTGTCGAACATTGATCTTCGCACTAAGAAGATCAATTTCATTAGCAGCTCCAATCTCATACCTTGATTGGGCATCTTCATAGGATTGACGAACTCTTTCCAATGAGGCTTTAGAAAAATCCAACCGTAACCTTGTGGTTTCCAGTCGGAATAAGCGATCATATAAATCTATTTTCGCTCTTTGTTGAGCTAACCATACCGCTTCATTAGCCGATTCCAACTGAAGTTCAGTGTTTTCGACTTGTTGGAGAGACGCTAGCGGTGGAGTTTTTGTGAATAACGGTTGATTTACGTAAAATCTATAGCCATACTTTGGCTCATTTTCGCCGAGAACATTTCTAGAAACGGAAGCCTCTGCCCTCAAACCGAAATCAAAGCTGGTATTTACCCCCAGACTAAGCGATTGTGAGCCTTTAGCAATATTTCCAGATAGGATAGTTTCTGTATCTACACCCATCGGTAAAGTTGTATTGTTTCTGATACTCATTGATACCGATGCTTGTTTTGCATCGACTCGGTACAGTGGTGTAGCACCGATACTCAAATTTGGAGCAAACACCCCTTTAGCGATTGCTAAATCCCGTTCAACTGTTTCAAGACTCTGCCTTGCGGCTAGCACTTGTGGATGGTTTTCAACTGCCAGATCCAGTGCTTCTTCAAAGGTTAAAGATAATGGTTCAGAAGCTAATGTTGAACTAGGAATGAGTAAAATCGCCATTAGTAACAGAGTTAAACCTGCCACTAATCTTTTCACCGACAAATTCTGCAACATTTTACTCTTCCTCCTCGCCTTGACTAACACTCCACTTATAGTGGCCATACAGAAAGACCTAAATCAGAGCGAAACTGGATGACAGATGTTAAGAATGAAACTCTAGTATCCATAGTTTGATTTACAGTATTTAAGTACGAATTCTTGCTTTGAGTAAGTTGAGTCTCTGTAATTAAGCCTATTTCATGTTGTTTTATGCTACGTTGATAGTCTTCTTCAGCAAATCGAAGATTAAGATTTGCCGATTCAAGTGATCGCTTGGAATCTTGCATACTATACCAACGATCTACGAATTGACGTTCAACATTCCGTTCAACTTTTAGTTGATTCAACACCGTAACTGCAAAATTATTTTCAGCTTTTTGTAACTCTAGTGGTGCTGGGTTTTGTGCTTTAATTTTTTCAAAATTGATTTCTGCTAAACGATAATTTATTGATTGTTGCCAAATACCAAGATTGTTTTCTTTGGCAAGTCGTAAGGTATCGTTGAGTTCTAAATCAAAGGTAACAACGGGAACCTCTGATGGCAGAACCGCCTTATCATAATTACCAATAACACCGAGAACGAAAAGGAAATCGTTCAGAGCGTTTTGATATGTTCTTTGAGCAGAAGCTAAGGCCGCTTGGCTAGCCTCATAACTCTTTTCTTCACGCAAGAGATCTCTTTCTGGCAACTCGCCTAATTCTACTCGTCTTTTTACCAACTGATACGAGTTTTGAGCTACTGCTTGGTTATTCTCTGCAATTTCAACCAAACGACCAAGTTTTTGGAGATTAAAATAATCTCTAATGGTGTTCACGATGGCGGAAACGTATGCGCGATTAAGATTTTCTTCGTTAGTACGGGTCAAAAGTTTGAATTGAAGCTTCTCCTCTTCGGTTTCTAGAGGTCTAAGAGCTCTTATTTTTTCGTCAATCTGCGTATTTTCCCAGGTTAGCAGTTCAATTTGGTAATCAATATTATTTTCCAAAGCCAAATCGATAGCTTCTTCTAATGTTAGGGTCAATACTTTTGAGGTATCCGCTGAAATTACTCCAGAACAAATGACTAATACAAGGGCAATTACTGAAAGACTTTTTAATAAACCTAATCTATTTTTCATTTAATCCCCTCCATATGTATTATTATCCTTAAAACAAGTTTCTAACCCTGCTCGGCTTGTCGCAAATCACCACCTTCATCTCCCTCGGATGGATTCTGCTTCGGCGGACGTATTATTATACAGTCTTCACCTTTTTCCATAGCTGCTCGGCCCTTTATTCCTAGTTCTTTTAGATATTCTTCAGGAATCTGTAGCCTGCCAGCGGAATCCAGGACTGAATAATGGATATGAGTCTTACTCTCTTCCGACAATCCAACGTGTAATCCAATATTTTGAGTATATCTTTCTGAATCAAATTTTTCTGTCCGAACACTTTCTGTAGTAATTTTTCCGTCACGAATTTCTACTACACGATCTACCGCACTCGCTAGACCACGGTCGTGTGTTACCAAGACAACTGTTGTACCAAATGTTTCACAAACCGTTCTAAAAACTTTTACGATTTCATCACCAGTCTTAGAGTCTAGCGAACCGGTTGGTTCGTCTGCGAGGAGCACCTTAGGTTTATTTGCTAAACCAATTGCGATCGCAACCCTTTGTTGTTGTCCTCCAGACATTTCTAAAGGTCGATGTTTCATTCTATCGGCTAATCCTACCGCTGTTAGAAGTTCACGTGCCCATTCTTCACGTTCCTTTTTACCCCCCAGGATCATTGGAACCTGAACATTCTCCAGGGCAGTAAGATATGGAATCAGGTTACGTCCAATATTCTGCCACACGAAGCCAACCACGTCGCGACGGTATGTAATACTGTCGCGACGACTTAAGTTGTTTATATCCCATCCTGCAACACGAACCCTACCAACTGATGGTGAATCTAATCCTCCAAGAATATTTAATAGCGTAGTCTTTCCGCTTCCGCTACTACCGATTATGGCCATTAATTCACCTTTTTTAATGGACAAATCCAACCCTTGGAGGGCCATAACCTCAAGATCAGCAACCTTATATATCTTAACTAAGTTTTCACATTCAATAATTGTTTCGCCTTCCATGGCGACAGGTGTCTGTTTATAGAACAGGTCAACAATTTTTGCTTTCCAGCCACCTTGTTTCTTGATATTTT
Organism: Bacillota bacterium; assembly: GCA_012728115.1. Lineage (GTDB taxonomy): Bacteria > Bacillota > Limnochordia > Darwinibacteriales > JAAYFS01 > JAAYFS01. The sequence continues at coordinate 19,777 of JAAYFS010000057.1, forward strand.
CTAGAATCTTAGACATTAGACTTCCTCCCCAAGTTTGATAGCTTGGTGTAAGCGCATGCGGCTAATGACAACACCGAGACCAATGATACCGATCAACAGTGTTACACCTATCACGATACAGATCTGGAGAATGTCGCCAGGTCTAACAACAACTAAGAAATCTGGAACCGCGCCTGCAAGATCTTGGGTGATTTGCATAAATGGAATAAATACGTAACTTACAACAATTCCAAAGATCGTTCCAAATCCCAAAGAAACTCCTACAGATAGTATCTGTTCAATACTTAACATGCCTATCAACTGACCAAAAGATAGCCCTATCGCTCTTAGTACTCCAAACTGTAACATTCTATCTTTAAGAGATAAGAATGTATAAAGGAGGAATCCGACAATAGTGATTACTACCGACACTAAGAAACTAATTGTAAGCATTCCGAACAACCCCATCCGTTGAGGATCGCGTCTACCTTCGATCAATTTAGTTCTAGCGTCATTAACTCCCGTGACATAAACCCCATGTTCCGCTAATTCCTTAATAATCGGTGCCAATTCCGCACCATCTTCTACGCGTAACCAGACATTGTATGGTTCGATAACGTATTGGGACTGAATATAGTCCAGGTTACCAACAATTAATGGGAATTCACGTGGATATACAGTTGGCCACAAATCTACTACTCCCGCTATCCAGAAGTCGATCTTTTGCTGATTAATTTCAGCCACAATCCAGTCGCCGATTTGTAATCCGAAATTTTCGAAGAACAAGCGATCGACTAAAGCTGCTTCAGGATAAAGGATTAAGCGATTTAGATATTCGTGCAAATGATAATCTGTTAAATCTCTTCTATACCAAGCAACATTGGCAAAATCAACGGGATCGATACCCATAATCGTTCCATTGCCCATCATCATATTTCCGATTCCAACACGAATCGTATTTTTGAATACTCTCGCTGCATCAATTACACCAGGCATTTCTTTATGGACATAGAAAGGAGGCTCAGCAATCTCACGAAGGTCAGGAATAGCCTCCCCAGTAACTGGGTCTATTCCACCACCGATACTTGAAACTACCCAATTCTCTGTCAATACTACATCACTACCAACGCGATATAGTTGAGAGTCGATATAGTTTTGGTCGATCGTACGGGCTATCGATGCACCATATATTCCTAAGGATACAGTTAGAATAATAAACAACATCAGTGGACTATATCTACCTGGATCTCTCGAGAACTGCCTCAAGGTCATTGACCATTGAACATCAGGTAATCTTTTCGTTACAAATGAAAGTAACCTAATGAGCCATGGCAATACTCTCAGCACAAGCAAGCCCGCAGTTAATAAAAATAATACAGGCACAAGGAACAACATCGGATCCACAATTAACTGGGCTTGGGTGTTCGTCGCTGCGGTCATTGAAGCTATTTGAGTTTCCAAATTGCGATAGCCATAATAACTAACGATCAAAAGGCCGAAATCCAAGAAATACCGTTGCCAAAACGGAGTTCCACTGCCTCGCGCAATATCTTGCTTATAACTAACGATACTGTGGCGAGCTGCAGGAATCACCTGGAATAAACAAGCAACAAGCGATAATCCTAACGCGATCAACGAATATTTATAGGCATCGGGATTTAACATTACGGGCAATGGTTCTCTACCTACAAAGGATAGGAATCCTGCCGACGCACCCATTACCTTCGAAATCAATACTCCTAGGTGAGGTCCAATAGCAAGGGCTACTACACTTAAAATACCCCACTCCAAGGCATAGATAACAATAATTTGAGTTAATCCAGCCCCGCGACTTTTGAGCATTGCAATTTCGTTTCTTCTTCTACGAATGGTTAGACCTGCTACAAGGATGGTATAGTAAAGAACTATTCCTAAAACAGGCAAGCTCAAAATTAAGAGTAATTGTTCCAAAACTGTGGCACGACTGATAAAGGTGTTAAACATATTTACAGGAGTTTTTGTGAATCGAACATTATTCGTAAGCTGAAGCATTCTCGATTCAAGATTTGTTAACCCCTCAACAATTTGCGGAAGTTCATGCACCCTAACTGTGCTATGATCAAATACCCACATCCACTCGTAAGTGTAAGGAACGAGATCGTCGCGCTTAACCAGTTCCTCAAAGACTTCTTTTGACACCATAAAACTCTCTGAAAACGGAGCATTCAACACCCAAACAGGTTTGTTGTACGCTTCGATATCTGTTCTATAAATACCAACAATTTTTACATCAATAAATTGTTGGACTTGCCCAGGTTCTCGACGCAAAGGAAATAGATAGGTTCTACCTACGAAAAGACCCAGGTTATCACGAGCGGTTTCATCGATTACTACTTCAATGGCATCACCCGTATAAGCTGTCTCAGGATCTGGCCATCTTCCTTCAATAATAGTCACATGGTCTTCCAAGCCAGTAAGATACCTAATATCAGCATATCTTCTCCCTGGCCAACCATCTTCTTCAACTGGTCGGAACCATTGACGCTCAATCGTGCCAACCTGAGCAAAATATAAGAGCTCCTCGCCGAATCTAACTGGCATTTCCTCTTTCAACATACTATCCAATGCCAAAAATTCGCCAAAAGCTTCATCCTGATCCCGCCATTGACTAGGATTGAATACAGGATGGTAGTCCTTCCATTGCTCATTACTAACGCGAATCATGCCTGGAGGATTTCGTGGCGAAGATCCAGACTCCCACGAACTCATTAAGCCATATTGGAGTGATGCTTCTGAATACAATGGAATACTGGAAAAAACACCTACGGCTAAGGTTAAACCTAGTAGTAAGATTAACTCTAGTTTCCAGTTGTTCCATATTTGTTTAATCATTATCCATAAAACGGTTATAACACCCACTAAGCTAACACCTTCCTTCCAACGACCTCTGGGACCACTAATCCTACTTACCGATGACTTCTTGACCTTCTTCTAATCCTTCTAAGATTTCAACATGAGTCTGGCTAACAAGTCCGGTAACTACGTCAATTTCTTTTCGAACGTCGCCATCCATGATATGAACAAACGTTCTGTCTCTAAACTCACGCAAAGCAGCTCGAGGCAGGAGGAGAGTGTCTTTGCTTTCCCTAACAATAATTCTAGTTTGTAGCAAGCTATTATAAGTCAAATCCTTCCATCTACTTTGGTCAACCAAATCAAAGTATGCAAAGCGCTCGCTACTCGAAGCAGTCGAAGAGGAAACTTGGCTAACCACGGCATCAAGATCTTCCCCAGTTTGGAGTCGGATCTTAGCTGGCATTCCTACTTCTAATTGTCGAGCTTGTTGTGCAGTAATAGACATTTGGAGAACTAATTTAGTTGGATCAACAATTAAAACAGCACCTTCATAAGCGGCTACATTATGTGCCGGCTTGATGGAAACGTTATCAATTCGGCCCGCTACCGGAGCTCGCAAAGTAACTGCTTCTAATTGATCATTAAGCCGGTCAAAATCCATTTTCGCCAACGTATAATCGATCATCAGCGATTCCCAGTCATACTTATTCATATAACCTTCGATCTCCGCAAGCTCTTCCATTCTTTCTATGCGCATTTCAATCCTACGAAGTCCAAGTCTACTTCTCTCGTGGTTATACTCTAAATCACCAGACTCTAATCTGGCCAGTGGTTGCCCTTCTTCAACCCAGTCTCCGTACTTAACAAAGACATCACTAACACGTCCACCATATGTAAAGTAAACCTCTTGTTCAATCTCCGAAGCTACTCTTACTAAACCACTAACTTGTTCAGTAATATCACCGCGCACCACCATATGAAGTGTTTGGCGTGGTTTAGGCGGTTCAATCAATGGGGGAGGAGCGTCTACTTTCTCGGCTGGAAGAAGTTCGCACCCACTTAAGAAAATGCCAAATAAGAGCGCTAATAATAAAAATAGATTTTTACTAAATTTTCTTTTTCTAACTAGCACTAATAATCACTCCTCTTAGATTATCTCTCCATCATGTAATTCATAGACAATATCGCCAAACTGCATTGTCGCTGGGTCATGAGTAGCAACACATATGGTGATACCACGTTCTCTAACTAGTTCCTTAAACAATTGCATAACTTGCATTCCAGTTGCGAAATCCAACTCTCCAGTAGGCTCGTCCGCAAGAATTAATTCTGGTTCTGTAACAATTGCTCGAGCGATACCGACACGCTGCTGTTCTCCACCACTAAGTTCAAAAGTTCTATGACTCGCCCGTTTCCTCAACCCGACAATTTCCAAAGCTCTATTCGTCCTTTTTTCACGTTCAGCCCAGGGAACGCGATTTATTCGTAACGCTAATTCCACATTCTCAAACGCTGATAGGATTTGAATCAATGGAGATGTCTGGAAAACAAACCCTATTTGTTTCCTGCGCCAAGTAGTTAATTCCCTTTCCGAAAACTTAGTTAAATCTCTCCCTTGAAAAAGCACAGTACCTGATGTAGGTTGGTCTAATCCACCAATAATATTGAGGATTGTTGTTTTACCTGAACCCGATGGTCCTTTTAGGATAACTAATTTGCCTTTTGGGATGTTTAGTGTAATCCCTCGCAATGCGTGAACTGGTTGGTTGTCTACTAAGTATGTTCGCACAACATCCTTTATTTCTACGATATTCTCAGGCTTCTCTGAATGCGTGCTTGTTTTTGCAGACTGCTGCAATTTCAACCCTCCTCGACGGACTTTGTCCTAGAAATTTAAATCATGCAAAAAAACCTCAATGAGGTTTAAGCGAAGATTTAGAATAATTTCAAAAAGCTCAGCTTTCTAACAAGCTAGTGTTCAATATTTCCACAAACAAAGCTAAATACCTGTTAAAAAAATATTAACTTATGTTATCAAAATACTAACTTCAAGTACTTTCCTATTTTAACTTGATCATATTTTCGATCGCTTTGCTAACACATTGGTACTTCTGTTCAACTTGCTTAGAGTCTGAAATGTCCACTCCAACGAGGCTGATTAGATCTTGTTCAGGAAGATAAATCAACTGCCATGAGATCCAGACTATACTACCAGAGTCAGTAAGACATCTGGTTTCAACCGTCTTAGCTGAATGTTCCGAAGAGATCAATTTTAGTACCGAACCAAATTTGCTCCAATCCTCTTGATGGATTATATGTCCTATATGGCTAGGACTTGAGCTATGGGAAAAGTCGCCAAGTAGTTCTTCCCACGCAGGATTAACCTGCAATATTCTACCCGTTAAAGTTATCATAGCTTGCAAATGAATGGAATCGTCGAATAGCTTTTTACAATCTGGAGGCAGAACCCCTACTAAAGCGACTTCTTCATCCATTTCATTCAGAATTTCATCGTCAATTTCACCCATTAACGCAGCCATTTCTTCACAGGTAAGTTCTGGTTTGATATATTCACCAGTTTTTAAAGGAACGTTATCTCCGTTTGAAGCTAGCTTTTTTACCAATAACTCAAGTTGTTTCAATCGCTCACATATTTCTGAAATTTCGCTTTCTTCGCCACTATCTTCCGACTTCGCCCCCTTATTAAGTGCGAACTTGATGGTGTTACCACCAGCTTGCTTTGCTTTATACAACGCTTTATCAGCTAGCTCAAGTAATCTCTCGCTATCATAACAACCATCAGGCATTATACAAGCAATACCAGCACTGATAGTTACAGACCTATGACTATTTTCACCACATTCAATAGCTAATGCCTCGACACATGAACGCATCTTGCTCGCTACAATACTAGCTCCCTCATTTGGGGTATTTGGTAAAACGGCAACAAATTCATCACCGCCGAAACGTGCAAGAATATCGCCAGGGCGTCGCAGAGTCGCTTTCAAGGTTTGAGCGACCACCTTTAAGCAACGATCACCAGCTTGATGCCCAAAGCGATCATTAAATGTTTTAAAGCAATCAATATCAATAAAAATAAGTGAGATAGGATATTTTTCGCGCGCCGCTCGGCGAACCTCGGTGATTAGCACGCTGTCAAAAGCACGCCTATTCAATACTTGAGTTAAGCTGTCGATCGATGACAAGGCTTGCAAAACCTGATTAGCGTCTTTTAGCTGTCTTAGCTGTTCTCGAAGACTCTTTTCCTGATAATGCAATCGCTCAAGTTCGTATTTCCTTTTTAAGGCATTGCGCACACGAACACAAAACTCTTCCTTGTCTAAAGGCAAAAATACAAAATCGCTTACTCCGACGGCAAACCCATATTTGAAAACAGCACTATTATGATTCTCGAGGATAACGATAATTGGTGCAGTACTGCATATCCGATTATTGTGTAAATCGCTAAGTAGTTCGAGTGACTCTGACTTCATATTCATTATCACCATGTCGACAGAAGATAAAGGAACTTGCGGAGATAATTCATCGATAGAATCAATCATGATAATCTCTTCATACCCTGCTTCTTGAAGAAAAGAGTTGATCATCGTTCGAGTTTCTTCACAACGGTCTATTAAAACAATACTCACGATTAACTAAGCCTCACTTCCAGAATTTTAGCAAACAAATTTGTTAGTTATTTCTGCGAACGATTTCACATTCCTTCTATAAATTTCAAAAAAATAGTAAGAGCCACATTCCGAAATGGAATGTGGCTCCGCTCTTTTAGGGTGAAATTACTAATTCATCGATTATCTCCTTGAGTCTACCTTGAGAGTTATCCCGTTTTATCAACGGACCTTCACGCATGAAACTAAATCTTTCATGTAGGGATGGACGAGTTACTCGATAAAAGATACCGATCGGAATCCGTTCACCCCACTCCCAACTACGTTCCCAAGCCGCTTGCCTGTCAGTAGGATCATATCCTTCCTCAGCGTCCAAATCATATACCCTATCTCTAAACCATTGATAGGTATTAATTTTATTAAAAGTGACACAAGGTTGAAGTACATCGATGATGGAAAATCCTTTATGTTGAATAGCAGCTTTAATCATTCTACTTAAATGTTCTCTATTACCAGCATAGCTTCTTGCAACGAAACCAGCATTGAGGCTTATCGCTACTGCTAGCGGATTAAAGCGTTCGTAGTAACTACCATCTGGCGTTGTTCCAGTTACCATACCAAGTTCCGAAACAGGAGAAGCTTGCCCTTTAGTTAAACCAAACACCTGGTTATTGTGGACTATATAGGTGATATCGATATTCTTTCGACACGCATGAATAAAATGATTTCCTCCTTCTGCGTATCCGTCGCCATCACCTCCAATTGCCATTACAGTCAATTCGGAGTTAGCCAATTTTGCCCCTGTAGCGGTAGGCAATGTACGACCATGAAGCGTATTCAATACATTTCCCTTTATATAATGAGGAGTTTTTCCCGCCTGCCCAATACCAGAGACAAAAAGCACTTGTTTAGGGTCTAACTCAAGGTCGTCTAAAGCATTTGACAAAGACGCTAGGATCCCAAAGTTTCCGCATCCAGGACACCAAGCTGTTTCCTCCGCTAACTGGAATCTTTTCTCAGCCACTAAGCATCCCTCCCTTGTAGTTTCTCAACAATGAATGAAGGACTAATTGGACGGCCATCATACCGCCTTACATGCCCAGTAGGCTTCCAACCAAATTCCATAGCCAGCAGCTTTTCCAAATGCCCAGTGTAATTACTCTCCACGACATATTTAGAACCCTTGCCATTTAAGATATCCTCGAGTTTCTTGGAAAGCGGATACACCTGAGTTAGATGGACAATCTGGCATGTTTTTCCTTCCGCACGGAATAATTCTGCAGCTTCTAACAACGCGCCTTTGGTCGAACCCCAACCTATTAAAACTATCTCAGGATCATCATCCCCAACAACTAATGGATCGAGCGCTTCTTCTTGAACCAAGATCATTTTAGCCATTCGCTTTTCCATCATTTTTTTGCGAATTGTCGCATCCTCGGTCAAATGACCATACTCATCATGCTCGTCACCAGCTGAAACAACTAAGCCTTCACCAAAGTTTGGGAATTGTCTAGGCGATATTCCTGTTTCAGTAAAGGCATACCTTTTATAATCCTTATCTCCAGATACGATCAATCCCCGTTCAATCTTAACTTTTTCTAGGTCTAATGGTTCTATAGTTTGATATGAATCAGCCAAATGTTGATCACTTAAAACGATCACTGGCATCTGGTACTTATCAGCAATATTAAATGCATGACACATTAAATAAAACGCATCTTCAACATCACCTGGTGCAAAAATAGCTTTAGGGAAATCGCCCGTCGATGTTCCAAAAGCAAATAGGAGATCGCCTTGTTCTGTTCTAGTAGGCAGACCTGTACTTGGACCAGGGCGTTGAGCATTAATTACCACAATCGGAATCTCAGCCGCTCCCGCTAGACTCAATGCTTCGGTCATAAGTGCAAATCCCCCACCAGAGGTAGCGGTCATTGCCCTTACACCAGTGTAACTAGCTCCGATCGCCATGTTGATTGCAGAAATTTCATCCTCTGCTTGTTCCATTACCACTGATAATCGATTAGAATGTGTTGCAACAAATTCTGTCACACCTGTCGAAGGGGTCATTGGATAAGCGCTCATAAACTGCAACCCTGAAGCTAAAGCACCCAAAGGTAGAGCATCATTGCCTTTTAACAGCATCCTGGGCTCTGGATTGCTTGGTTGAGCTAGTTTCAACTCGGAACCAACTAAACCCTTAGCGATTTCAAATCCTTTTTGAGCAACTAAGTGGTTACCAGCTATTATCTCCGCACCTTTGGAAGCAAAAACATTAGCTAACACACTTGCTAGCAACTCAAAATCATCACTTAATAAACCCCAAATAGCTCCAGCGGCGACCGCGTTAGCCATAACTCGCGGTTGATTATTATCCGTAGCTACCTTACCAAAGGGTATACCCACATTCGCTCGACTTTCTCCTTCGACTGTTGAAAATTCAGGGTCAAAAATCACTACTGCATCTTGCGCTAATAAATCTTTGTGTCGATCGTATGTAACTTTATCTAATGAGACCAAAATATCAACTTCATTTTTCATTGTCGAGACAGGTTCTTGACTAACCCGAATCTGGAAAAAGTTATGTCCGCCGCGAATTCTTGATTCATAATCCTGTGTAGCGTACAAAAACCAGCCTTTTTGGGCAATTGCCTGCAAAAGAATGTTACCAGTAGAAACGAGACCCTGACCGGCTTCGCCGCCGATCAGGATATTAATAGTATTCATAGTCGCCCTACCCAACGCCTAAAACGCCTTAAACTTAGATGCAGGCGCTGCACAAACTGGGCATCTATCAGGAGCATCTCCTTCTGCAGTATATCCGCATACTTCGCATATTTGGATAACGCCGATTTCAATATCCTTTCCTTGTTCGACAATTGTTTTTGCATCGCTATACATATCAGCATGAATTTTCTCTGCTTCTAAAGCATAATGAGTCGACCGTTGTGCACCTGTCTCTTCTTGAAGCTTAGCGACTGCATGAAAAGCTGGATACATTTCTTCAACTTCGTATGTCTCACCATCAATGGCTTCTTGAAGATTTGCTACGGAATCCTTAATCAGACCCAGTTCTTTCAGATGATTTCTCGCATGAATTAACTCAGCATGAGCAATTGCTTTAAACAATCTTGCAACGTTTTCTAGTCCTTCTTTTTTCGCAACATCACTAAAGATAGTGTACTTCATGTACGCTTGACTCTCTCCCGAAAAGGCTTCTCTTAAATTGTTTGTGGTCATGATTCTCATAACAATACCTCCTGATGTAAATTTATTTTATATGGATTGTACCATATCCCTTAATGGTAATCAATACCATTGTCAGTAAAGGCTTAATGATATACAGACCTAATAAACATTTAGAACTAAATCTTGCTAGCGAACAACCGTTTTACGCGTAATGTTGTGGGTAACCTGTGGAGAATGTGGATAACTTTGATAAAAATTGACCATTTTGAATAGCTGAGCGAAACATTTATCTAACTCTAATACTAAGCATGCTGGCAGATTAGAACTAACCTGCTGTTAATATTTGTTTAATACTGTCTAAAATATACGTAGGTCTATAAGTTATTCCTTTTTTGGAGAAATCATCTTTTTTCGTTATGCCTGTCAAAACTAAAGCACTAGCTATTCCCGCATTTTTACCCATCAAGATATCCGTTTCAATTCGATCGCCGATAATAATTGCCCTTTCCTTTTCTACTTTCAGTAAACTTAAAGCAGCTTCTATCGTTAAGCGATGTGGCTTACCAACGATGATCTCCACTTTTTTCCCCGTTGCACCTTCTAATGCACCGATCATAGCAGCACAGTCGGGAATTTCCCCGCCAGGTACGGGACACGTGCGATCGCCATTTGTGGCAACAAACCGCGCTCCTTTTTTGATCGCTTGAAATCCGTTGTTTAACTTCTTGTAATCGAAAGTTCGATCGAAAGCTACCACCACGTAATCAACTGCAAACTCTATTAGTTCTGGTTGTTGAATTGTTTTAATCCCCGCTAATTGCAGTTCATCAATTAATGGTTGTTCACCAATTACATAAACCAATGGTCCTGAGGATTGTCTATTAAGATAATGTGCCATCACAACCGAGGATGTTAGGATTTCATCTGGTTTTGTAGGTATTCCTAATTTAGTAAGTTTATTAGCATATTGTTCTCGCGTTTCAAGGGGCTTGTTAGTCAAATAAAGCACTTTTTTGTTATTGGCCTTTAAATATTCTATTGTTTCTAAAGCCCCTGGAATCAGTTCATTACCTAGATAAACTGTTCCATCTAAATCCAGAATAAAGCCGTCATACGTAGCAAGAATCTTGTTATCCATAAAGTGCCTCCATTTGTCCTAAGTTGATACTAATCACTATCCAGCGATTCTTTTACTTTCTCTAGAAGTTCCACAATATTAAAGGGTTTGTTCAATATTCCAACGACTGGAAGATAATCAAGAGATTTCTTTTTCAACATCTCTGCCTGCCCAGTAACGAACAAAAACTTAATGTCTTTCTTAATTTTAAACATTCGTTCGGCTACTTGCACACCGTTAATGGGTCCTAGTCTTAAATCTAAGACAGCAAGCGATGGATTAGTCTTTTCTATCAAAGATAGAGCTTCGTCACCAGATGATGCTGACTTACACTCAATATTGCCTAAAGATAAGACTTCCTGAATCGCCCAGCGAATGTTCTCATCGTCATCTACAATTAATACTTCCACTCCATTGGACACAATCCCTACCTCCTCCTTCTAGTTGTGATAGACATTCTCACGCCCCTAACTTCAACATAAAATGGTATTATCCTGCAAAAAATAACAGAATTTTTAATTAAAGGGCAAAAATTTAGAAGGAATTTTGCAGGTCTTCTAAATAATTCGTAGAATATTATCGCACACTACATCTTAAAGGAGGTAGTCATATGAAAAACGATAAGGTTAAGCGAAAACACCAAGCTAAACCAATCGAACGTCATGATACAGCTGCTTGGGCAAGTATCGCTTATGAAAAAGAAAAATCTAAAGTAACAGTGCCAGCAGAATTCGAAATGGCTAATGCAAAAGATTATGTCGATGAAAATCACAAGTAGATCAGGACGAAAAACGGGCTCGCAAGGAGCCCGTTTAATCGTATTATACTACCACTAAAATTCGAGTGATGCTAGTCGTTTATAGGTTTCGTATCTTTCCTTAGCATGTTTCTCTGCTAACTCAAATAACTCAGTAGCGTATTCTGGGAAGACATTGGCCAATGTGGTATATCTAATTTCGCTTTCAATAAATTCTCTAAACGAACCCGTTGGTTCTTTAGAATCAAGGATGAATGGATTCTTTCCTTGTTCTTTTAATGCTGGATTGTAGCGATAGAGATGCCAATACCCTGCTTCAACAGCCTTTTTCTCTTGAGCGATACTTGTACCCATTCCAGTTTTAATTCCATGGTTAATACAAGGCGAGTAAGCAATAATTAAGGATGGACCCTTGTATGCTTCAGCTTCGTTAATCGCTCTTATTGCCTGAACCATATTGGCTCCAAGGGCGATTTGAGCCACATAAACATAGCCGTAACTAGTCATCATTAACCCAAGGTCTTTTTTGCGAATTCTCTTTCCTGAGACAGCGAATTTAGCAACAGCACCAGTTTGGGTCGCTTTCGAAGCTTGTCCGCCAGTATTAGAATAAACTTCGGTGTCCAAAACAAGGACGTTAACGTCTTCGCCATGCGCTAGGACATGATCGAGTCCGCCAAATCCAATATCGTATGCCCAACCATCGCCACCGATCAACCAATGCGAACGTTTTACTAGATAATCCTTTTTCTCATATATTGTTCTTAGCAC
>JAAYFS010000058.1 GCA_012728115.1 Bacillota bacterium
ATCCTATATCAAGGTGTTACAACTTTAGTTTACCAGGTCATTTCATTAACGATGGGCGGTTTCTACCGATGGCTTACGTTCTAGAACCCATAAAGCTTGTTTTGCCATCTACGGAGTACAAAGAAAGCTTCATTGCTGGAAATGAGGAATTCCGAAACTCCAGGGAAGAATATGTTAACATCTCAACAGACTTTGAAGCATATATCGAGAAATTGAATAACCATCGAAGAGGTTTGGATTTACCAGAGAATTGGGTTCCATACAGTACCTTCTGGTTGGTTGAGGGTAATGAATATATTGGTACCGGCGGTTTACGTCATGTTTTGAACGATTACCTAAAGGTTATTGGCGGGCATATTGGCTATGGAATACGTCCAAGCTATCGTAAAAAGGGCTACGGCAGAATTATCCTTAAACTATTACTAGCCGAAGCCGCAAAACTTGGAATAAAAGAGGCTTTGGTAACCTGTGCTTCGGAAAACTTACCGTCCAAACAAATAATTGAAGCTAATGGCGGAGTTCTTGTGGATGAAGTTATTGCTGACTTAGATGGAGTTGCGAGAAGGACTTTAAGGTACAGGATTGCTACTGGCCTTGTTGCTGATATTTGATTCTTCGTGATTATAAGGTAAGACAGATCGACAAGGATTGAACAATGGATAATCTTGCAGCTATCTTTCAAGCAATATCTGAGAAAAACGAGGTGAGAACGGATGAATAGAAAAAAGAAAGCAGGGTTAATAAAATCACTTTTCTTTTGTTTAATTATAATTACGGTAATCGGAGGCTCGGGAGGGATGTTTAAGACCTTAGGAAATAGCATTTCACTCAATGGGTTAGTGATTGGTGGAAACAGCAATATTGAACTTTTGGATCAACTAAACTCTATCTGGACCTTACCGGAAGAATACTCACTTGAGATAATAGAAATAAATGGATTAGTGATGGAATGGGTTCAGACAAAAGGAACGAAACCCGAGAAGGTCATTCTCCAACTTCATGGCGGAGCCTATATCCGTTCCTTGGAGGATAATGGCACTACATATCGACGAGCGGCGGTGAACTACGCGAAAATAAGTGGAGCTGGTGTTTTAACTGTTGATTATCGCGTCGCCCCGAAACATCCTTTTCCTGGGGCTCTCGAAGATGCTATTGCAGCATATAAATGGCTTTTAGAACAGGGGTTTTTACCAGAGAATATTATTATAGCAGGTGATTCGGCAGGAGGCGGGCTAGCGTTAGCCACTGTTCTGTATATAAGAGATCAAAACATGCCAATGCCAGCTGCTTTAATATCTATGTCAGCGTGGACAAACCTTAATTATCTAAGATGGATCCCACCATATGTGGGTAATGAACGAGCCGATAATCCTTATATCTCCCCCATTTTTGGTGAGTATCATGATTTTCCTCCAATGCTTATGCAGGTCGGGGGAGATGAAATACTCCTTAACGATACTCTTAAGGTAGCAGAAAAAGCAAAAACTGCAGGTGTCTTGGTTCAACAAACAACATATCCTGGGATGTTCCATGTTTTTCAAATGCTTTTTCCAAAGCTTCCCGAAGCAAATGCAGCTTGGGATGAAGTTGAAAAGTTTATTAAAGATATTTTCATGATATGAAAGACCAATTAAAGAATTCATGTGTTTAACATATGATAGCAAATCATTAACGAGAGGGTCTTTTTCTTTCTAGGTAATTACCTGGAATATAAATGCTCGCTAAGGAAAAACTACTTTGTGAAGAGTTTACTAAATAGGAGCGAGTTTACTAATGTTGAAACTAAAATCCAAACGTACCGAACAAAAACAAGCCGCTATTAGCGCCCATGAAGCCTTTTCTTTATGGGATGTACTCTGTTATAAGTACGTTAATATTGAGGAACTTGGAATGCATGAACGTTTAGCTCACGACATTGATTTACGCCTAATAATTAATAGAGTGATCAAAACCGTCACTCAACATAAAGAGAATCTAGAGAAACTAATGATGGAGTATGGAGTCCAACCTCCCGATCAATGGAGAATACCGTCCGATTGGTCTGGAAACCCTGAAATTGTGCGTGACGAATTTATTGCTCGTGGCCTGTTAACAGATATGGGAGCACATTTGGAAAACCTTTTAAAATGGGTAAAAATAGTTACTTAAACGATGAGATCAGGATTGCATTTATTAATATGGCTTTCGATGTTGTACATGAGTTTGATCCGTTAATCGCTTACCTAAAGCTGAGAGGATGGATGCACGTTCCTCCGATTTATCCAAATGTTCCTGTCGATGTATACGAAACCCTTGATTTGGCCGCGGCGGCTCATCTTTGGGAACATGTTTCGTTTCGTTATGACAATATTTGGTTAACAAAATTATTTAATGAAATGGTACACGACGCGGATTTTAAATTGGTAATAGGTAGGGGAATTACAACCTTAGAAAAACAGATCGATCTTTTGGAAAGACAGTGTAAAAAGTACGGTGTCCCATTACCATCTTTAGAAGTATATTAGGTGGGCATCAAGGAGCACTTGTCATGCACTCAGAAGCGATCAAACAGACTATCCTTAACGACTCAGTGAGACAAATCTTTAGAGATTTGTTAATCGATGAACTTAATAACTATAACAAGTTCGTCAAATATGGAAAACTTAAGAACTGGGTTCATGCGGAACCAAAGTATGGTGCGTTTGTAAAATGATTCTTTTGCACCAGAGACTCATTTGACTATTCCACAATTTATCTTTATACTAAACCTAGGTACTCCCCTGGGGTGGGGTTGTATTGCTATTGAGTCTTGAGGTGATAATGTTGAGATCTGATAAGGATAAAATTACTCGGTTGTTGAAAACAGCAAGGGGACAACTAGATGGTTTAATAAAAATGGTTGAACAAGATCGCTATTGTATCGATATCTCCAATCAACTCCTGGCTACCCAGGCTATCTTAAGAAGTATTAATAAACAAGTTCTTCAGGACCATTTGGAAACCTGCGTTAAAGAAGCCTTTGAAACTGGTGAAGGAAAACTAAAGATTGAAGAAATCATGACTATCATTGACAAACTCATAAAGTAAAGGAAATGAAAAAGGGCCGTTTTGATGTTGCCCCCTAAATCCAGACACGGAATTAGGGGGCAACATCAAAACGGCCTTTTTTGTCGTAGTTAAGAATCTTTTTGGAGGACAGCAAACCCAACGGTCCCTGGTCCTGTGTGTACACCGATAACTGGACTTACTTTAGATAACACTAATTGTTGCACGTTAGGAAGCGATTGAAATTTGGAAAGCAGTTCCTTAGCCTCATTTTCTGCTCCTCCATAACAAACTGCAACTCTACTAATCACGTCGCTGATCTTTTCCTTCGCAATCGTAAACATTTGATCAAGCGACTTTTTTCTTCCTCGTACCTTGGCTAACGTTGTGTAGACTCCTTCTTCGTTTACAGTGATAATCGGCTTAACATTAAGGAGCTGACCAAGGGTAGCGGAAACCTTACCGATTCTACCGCCACGTTTTAGATATTCTAGGGTGTCTAAAACAAAACATACTGACAATCTTTTACGAATCGCCATAACATGCTGACAGATAGCATCAAAGCTCTTATTACTCTTAATCGCATCCACAGCTTCCATAACCATTAAACCTAAGCCCATTGAAATAGACTTGGAGTCGATTACTTTCACAACCATATCCTTGACGTTATCAGCCACGGTTTGAATCATCTGACTAGTTCCGCTCAGCTTTGAAGATAAATGGATAGCTATTATGTGAGTATAACCTTGAGCTTTCATTTTATTAAGAAGAGTGGATACATCCTCAGGTGATGGAAGTGAGGTCGATGGAATTTCAACATCCAGTGAACTATACACTTCGTCTAAACTGATATCGACTGAATCTCGGTACTCTCTGTCTTTATAAAGAATGCGTAGTGGTAGGATCTCAACCCCGAGATTATTAGCGAGCTCTTTTGGTAAATCACAGGTGCTATCGGTTATAATACCAATTTTCTCTTGCAAAACTGCACCTCCTATCTTGTTCCTTAATTGTTCCCCAAATTTTTGCGATCTCCTTTATTTTTATCATTTTTTGGTGAAAGTTATTAGTTTTTTAACTAATTAGCTTTTGAATTGTTTCCAAATGAGTTAATTCCGTGTGAATAGTTCTTTAGATTCCTAGAACGCATTAGGTTTAGCTTAAATACAATGAGGGTGAGGAGGTTGAAAGATGGGTATTTGGAAATTAATTAAGACTTTATTCATTGCGATACCATTCGTTGTTCCGTTTGCCGTGCTTTTGGAGGAAACTGGAAAGCCAGGTGAAGAAAAGCGAAGAGAGGTTGTTAATCTTTTAAAAAGAGAAATTGCTAACCTTGGTTTTACTTTCCCAAGCTGGTTCGAAAGATTTGTGGATCCTCTCCTAGGCTTAATCGTTGATGTGGTGGTGGAAGTTATGAACAAAACAGGTTTTTTCGTACATGGAGAAGGGCACTCCACGATCTGACTCAGGAGCAGTTCTTCTATCAAGGGAAAGAATGGACTGTGAAGCAATGGAACTACTATCATCGGAATAAAGAGCGACTAAGTAAACAATGGAATGAATCTTGGCAGGATTTTCTGAACAAACAAATACGTGATCAACATTATCCAATTAACCTAGAATTAAAGAAGGATCTTAAGGAGATTCTTCTTTAATTTAATAAAAGCCATTAAAGAAGGAATGACTATACTTGTTAACGAACAAGTGACCAAAATAACATATATGGAATATGGGAGGTAGTACGGTGAAAAGTTATCGAAAGGAACTTATTTTTAATACTGCAACTAGAAGAGAATTCATCAACATTACCCCACAGCTACGACAATGCCTGGTGGAGTCTGGGATAAAGGAAGGCTTGCTTCTTTGTAATGCGATGCATATAACTGCTAGTGTTTTTATTAATGATGATGAACCAGGACTGCATTATGACTTTGAACAGTGGCTAGAAAAATTAGCACCAGAAAAACCATACAGTCAATACAAACATAATGGCTATGAGGATAATGCTGATGCCCATCTAAAGAGAACGATTATGGGACGCGAAGTAGTGGTTGCTATTACCGATGGAGATTTAGATCTAGGTCCGTGGGAACAGATTTTTTATGGTGAATTTGATGGGCGGAGGAAAAAGCGGGTACTAGTTAAAATAATTGGAGAGTAGGTAAACCCATAACATGAACTTCTTTATATAAGCAAAAACTAGATAATTAATGGTGGTAGCTAAATATTCAACTACCACCATTTTTCGCTCATTTATCAAATCTCTTATCTTACACCGAGTCACCTAGATCTTCTTTAAATTTTGCAGCTAGTTTGCTTGGCCAATCGGATGTTGCTTTAAGCTTACCGAAGAAAAATCGTAAGTTTTGAGGTTCGTCAACGAACTCCAAGCCGCCGATTAGCTTGCGATTATCATAAAGCCACACAATACGATCCACGGTATAGTTTAATTGTGAGAGAGTAAACACTCGTCTTGGTAAGGCTAGGCGAAGTAGTTCCATGTTCGCCAAAGGTTCAACTCCGTGTTCATCCCGTTGTTCAGAAAGAGTACCGCGTTCCATTCCTCTAACCCCACTAGCAATATATAATGCCGCAGTAAGAGCTCCAGCGGGGTACTGCTTTTGAGGAATATGATCCAGGAATTCCATCGCATTAAGATGACAGCCTAAGCCACCAGGAGGAGTAACGACAGGGATTCCCTTCTTCTGTAATTCTTCAACCATGTAGGCGATAAATATCGGTCCTTGGCTAATCATATCCTCATCCATAGTTTCTTCAAGCCCTACAGTTAAAGCTTCCATTTCTCTTACTGACATTCCGCCATAGGTGAGAAAACCTTCGTATAAGGGAACTAATTCACGCAGTTTTAAATATGATTCTTCGTCATTGGTTAAAATACCGCCTCCACGAGCACACCCGAGTTTCCTGGCTGAAAAATAGATGATATCACATAAATCTGAGAGTGCGCGGGTTATTTCGCGGATAGACATTTCTTTACATTTTTCTTCTCTAACTTTGATAAAGTATAAGTTATCCGCTAACAGGCTTGCGTCTAAAACTATCTTAATTCCGTGTGAATCACAAACCTTACGTACTTCTTCCAGATTAGAAAGGGAGAAAGGTTGTCCACCTATTAGGTTTGTGCCAGCCTCTAATCTTACAAAAGCAATACGCTCAGAACCGTGCTTGTCTATAACTCCTTTAAGTTTAGGTATATCCATATTTCCCTTAAAAGGATGAGCACTTGTGATGTTTAATGCTTCATCGATCGGTATTTCTTCGATCGACCCTCCGTTTAACACGATATGTGCTTTTGTGGTGGTAAAGTGATAATTCATAGGAACAATAGTGCCAGGCGTAACAAAGCCTTGCGAAATTAGGTTTTCACAAGCGCGCCCTTGGTGAGCTGGTAGAAAATACTTTTTGCCAAATATTTCCGCACATTTTTTTCGAGCCTTGTAAATGTTTCAGACCCCGCATAGCTGTCATCCGCTTGCATCATCGCCGCTACTTGCTGATCGCTCATCGCATTTACCCCGCTGTCAGTTAGCATATCGAGGAAAATATCGGAGTTTCTTAATAAGAAAGTATTATAACCTGCTTCCTCCATTGCTTTTAGGCGTCTGTCAATCGATGGTAGTGACAGCTTTTGTACTGTGCGAACTTTGTGCATTTCCAGAGGAAATGGTCTCTCAGAATAAAACTTAATCTTTCCCATGGTATCACTCCTATAAATTTTTATAAAAAAAAGCCGTCCTATTACAGGACGACTAAAATCGCGGTACCACCTGAATTAACCCAAAATGGGTTCACTCATCGGGATGAAAAATCCCATCCTTTTAACGCGGGACGCGGCATGGTCTACTACTATTTCAACCAGCGACTCCGAGGTGTATTTCAGTTACCACCATTACCGAGTTTCACCACCCCTCGGCTCTCTGAGAATTAGTTTGGTTGCTTACTTCTCCTCTTCATCATCTTTATTTTTCATATTACGCTAATTATAGTTGATACAAAGAGTAATGTCAAATAATTCATGAATTACTTTTTCTTCGCTTGTTTTAATAGTTTCAGACCAGAGTTAGCTACCTTTAACCAAGCTCTTCTCTTACCGTAAAGACTCTTTATTAAGGTATAGAATGCTGGATATTTGTCCTTGTAAGGATACCATTGCAACTCGAAGGGGCGCTTACCTTTATCGATCAGAACCGCTTTTTCATGACAAAAGTTTCTTAAACCGATCTCGGAATGATACCGACCTATTCCACTTTGCTTAACTCCACCAAAAGGAAGATAATGATTAGCCACGGAGACGATCACATCGTTAATTACCACATTCCCAGCTAGAAGCTTTTTGGCAATCCTTCTTGCTCTTTCCTGGTCAGATGTCCATACACTAGAACTAAGACCATAGTTTGATTTATTTGCTAGTAAAACTACTTCTTCCTCGGTGTCAAACGGAATAATAGGTAGAACTGGTCCAAACGTCTCTTCAGAAAGGATTTTCATATCTTGATTTACGTTTGTCAAAATAATCGGGCGAATAAATAGGTCGCCTGACCAAGCTTCTGGTGGTAGTCCAGTGAGCATTTTTGCACCTTTATTGAGCGCATCTTGGACATGCTCTTTGACGATATTTTTTTGCTGTTCTAAAGTAAGAGAGCCTAGATCAAAATCACCAGATCCTTGGGTGAGAGCATTGGTTTTTTCGACAATTTTGTCAACGAATTGTTGATAGATTGAATTCTGTACGAATAAACGCTCAACTGACATACAAACTTGCCCGCAATTAGTAAATGCCCCCCAGAGAGCGCCATCTACCGCACGATCGATGTTAGCATCAGCAAAAACAATCATTGGGTCTTTACCACCAAGCTCAAGTGTAGTGGGGATCAGTTTTCGAGCAGCCTTCTCCTGAACAATTTTCCCAGTACGTACTGATCCAGTGAAAAAGATATAATCGGGACCAAAATCAATCAAAGCAGATCCTAAGGAACCATCACCTTGAGCTACCTGAACAACATTAGCGGTAAAATTAGCTTGGTGAAAAAGGTTTTCGATCACTGCACCAACTAAAGGAGTAACTTCTGAAGGTTTTAAAATTGCACAGTTCCCGCTAACGATAGCACTAACAACGGGAATCATGCTTAATTGAAAGGGGTAGTTCCACGGTGAAATAACCAATACTACCCCGCGAGGCATATACTCCACAAAAGACCTTTTATTTAATAGCAGTAAAGGAGTTTTTCGCCGTTTCGGGCTCAAAATCTTAGTTGCATTTTTCTCAATATATTCTAACCCATCTAGGACGGGCAAAATGTCTGCTGATAGAGCTTCTAGTTCTACTTTTCCAGTATCCTTAGTAATCGCATCCACGATTTCATCTAGATTCTCGGTTATCACGAAACGTAATCTGCGAATTAATGATATGCGCTTTTTAAGATCCATCTCTGACCATTGTTCAAAAGCTTTCTGAGCCTTTTCATAAAGCTGTGGAACTGATTGGATTGATGCCCAATTCATATCGATCACCCCGCCTGTTAATTTGGCAATTTTGACAATGAACTCCTGTTTAGATTTTCCGCGGAAAAGACAAAAACGTATGGCATGGGGGTGCGCATACGTTTTTGTACCTATTTATTATGTCACTAGGGGGAATTATGGGGAGTGACATAAAAGCAAAAATTAAAAAAGGTCCTAGCTTCCCGAAGGAGGATTAGGACCTACATTTTGTTGTTATCCAATAACTATCCTTCGGTAACTCAGCCACCATAGCAAAATAGCCTTAGGTCTGGAAGCTTTGCGTCCTTGTCTTTCGACAAGTTTGCCATTATCGAGATAAGTTTTCCATAAAAATTAAACTTAAGTTGTCATTTTCGGCAAACAAATGCTGAAATCCTGCTTTTTTCTTCAATTTTTGGTTATTTTATCTCATTTAAATCATATGGAGTTACTTGGTAGACATAGTAGTTTAACCAATTTGAGAACAGCAGGTTCGAATGCGCCCGCCATCTTACGATCGGTTGTTTGGATGGGTCATCGTTTGGATAATAGTTCCGCGGAAGTTCAATATCTAATCCTTTTCGTACATCGCGATCATACTCCGATTGGAGAGTAAGTGGATCATACTCAGAATGTCCTGTGACAAAAATTTGTCTACCATCTTTGGATGCGACTATATAAATTCCAGCCTCCTCGGATTCGCTGAGGATCTCAAGGTCTTCTATCTTCTCAATATCTTCACGGCGAATCTCGGTATGACGGGAGTGAGGGGCATAGAAAACGTCGTCAAACCCTTGAAGCAGTCTACAATGTTTAACATTTGCAGTATGCTCAAAGACGCCCGATTGTTTCATTTTAAGCGGATATTTTGGAATGCCATAGTGATAGTATAAGCCGGCTTGCGCACCCCAACAGATATGAAAAGTCGAGGTGACATTAGTTTTCGACCATTCCATAATTTGGGTTAGCTCATCCCAATACGCAACATCTTCGAAACGTAAGTGCTCCACTGGTGCACCAGTAATAATTAAGCCATCAAACTTATGGTCTTTTAATTCAGAAAAAGTTTTATAGAATTTCAAAAGATGTTCTGCAGGGGTGTTTCTCGATTGATACGATTCTGGATGCATTAAGGTAACATCTACCTGTAAAGGAGTATTTCCTAAAAGGCGTAAAAGTTGGATTTCGGTGGTGATCTTGGTTGGCATTAAATTAAGAATCAGTATTTCTAAGGGTCGGATATCTTGATGTAGGGCTCGTTTCTCGCTCATCACGAAAATATTTTCTTTGGTTAGTATCTCCACAGCGGGAAGATTATCAGGAATCTTTACTGGCATAATAGACATTACCTCCTACTAATATTGAAAAACCCCTTCGGACGAAAAGAAGGGGATAAAATTACCATTCTCTCATCTCTTAGGCATTTGCCTACAGGATTTAGCACCGTACGCATTAGCGTTGGTTGCCGGGTTTCATTGGGCCAGTCCCTCCACCACTCTTCATAAGAGCGTTTATTATTTAGTTTTCTCTATACTAACATTATTGGAATATCGTGTCAAGATAGTTTCAAATGCCTCCTATTCAATCTTCTTTTAAAAGTAAAGGAAAAGCGGTACTGATGAAGAAATACTTCCTTTTAAGTACTTGGAGGATGATCGCCTAAGCAAAGGAGATAATAGTTGTGGGAATAGGGATGCTTAATGAAAGCTCGCTCCACTCTTCACTGAAGAAATGGTACCAACAACCTGGTGACAAAATAGAAGAACGAGTGGATGGGTATATAATAGATATTGTCCGAGGGGATATTTTAATCGAAATCCAGGTCCAAAATTTTTCGGCTATCAGAGCCAAATTAAACTCGTTAGTCAAGAGCCACAAAGTTCGTTTGGTTTTTCCCATTCCCGTTGAAAAAACAATTATCAAGTTTTCAGACTTAGATTATCATAATTCCGAGCAAAAGGTGCTCAGCAAAAGAAAATCTCCCAAGAAGGGTAAATTACTCGATGTGTTCGATGAACTTGTAAGACTTCCTCAGCTATTTAAAAGCAGGAATTTTTCGCTTGACGTTTTGTTAGTAACGATGGAAGAATGGCGATTAAATGATGGAAAAGGAAGTTGGAGAAGAAACGGAGTTAGTATAGTCGATAAAAAATTAGTGGAGGTAAGATCATCGGTGCTCTTCGCTGAGAAAAAAGATTTTCTAACATTTTTACCGAGTACTCTATGTTATCCGTTTACCAACAAAGACTTAGCAAGTTTACTAGATGTTTCTGTCAACAAAGCGAGAAAAATTACTTATTGTCTAAAACGTATGGGTGAAATAAAAGAGATCGGAAAGAGAGGACGTGAATTGCTCTATGACCTTGAATGAGAAAACAATAAAAAAGGCTGATATAGGGGTAGTTGGTTTAGCAGTAATGGGCGAAAACTTAGCGATGAATCTAGAAAGTAATGGATACAACGTTGCGGTATTCAATCGTAGCACCCAAAAGGTGAAAGATTTTGTCGAAGGAAGAGCTAAAGGAAAACAAATCATCGGTACATATTCAATCAAGGAGTTTATTGATTCTTTAGAAAAACCTCGGAAATTAATCTTAATGATCAAGGCAGGAGCACCGATCGATCAGTTTATCGATGGGGTACTACCGTTTTTGGAAGCTGGAGATATTCTAATTGACGGTGGTAATTCTCATTTCGTAGATACCAACAGGCGAGTTAAAGCATTAATGGAAAAGGATGTACTATTTGTTGGTGCAGGTATCTCTGGAGGAGAATACGGCGCTTTACATGGACCGAGCATTATGCCTGGGGGAGCACACCAAGCCTGGGAACATATCGCTCCAATACTAAACAAAATTGCTGCTAAAGTAGATGAGGATCCATGTTGTCGCTGGATTGGCCCCGAGGGCGCAGGACACTTTGTTAAAATGGTTCACAACGGCATTG
Source organism: Bacillota bacterium (assembly GCA_012728115.1). Lineage (GTDB taxonomy): Bacteria > Bacillota > Limnochordia > Darwinibacteriales > JAAYFS01 > JAAYFS01. Next base: position 11,476 of record JAAYFS010000058.1, read on the forward strand.
AATATGGTGATATGCAGCTAATTAGTGAAGCCTACTATATCTTAAGAAAGGCATTGGGTCTAAGCCTCAACGAGATAAGTGATATTTTTGCTGAATGGAATAAAGGTGAACTAAATAGTTACTTAATCGAAATAACTAGTGAGATTTTAGCAAAAGTTGATCAGGAGACTAAGGTTCCTTTGGTGGATCTTATTTTAGATTCAGCAGAACAAAAAGGAACTGGCAGTTGGACGAGTCAGGCAGCTTTGGAATTAGGTGTTGCGACCCCAACGATAACAGAATCGGTTTATGCTCGTAATATATCCGCACTTAAAGAAGAACGAATTGTTGCCAGTAAATCGTTCGCAGAGCCGCAAGGCGCTGCTTTATCAGTCGATAAAAGCAGATTCGTTGAAATGGTTAGGCGAGCATTATTTGCCTCTAAGATTTGCTCATACGCTCAAGGATTTGCACTACTTAGAGAAGCTTCAGAAAGCTACGGCTGGGATCTAAATCTTGGAGAAATTGCCCATATTTGGCGAAATGGATGCATAATTAGAGCTCAATTCTTGGATATTATTAAAGGAGCTTTTGCACAAAATTCGTTAGCAAACCTCTTAATGGCACCATATTTTCGAAAAGCAGTAGTAAATGCCGAAAAAGACTGGCGGATAGTGGTGGCTGAGTCAATTAAAGCAGGACTAGCGATCCCTGGTTTTGCCTCAGCAATCTCTTATTTCGACAGTTACCATACCGAAAGGTTACCAGCGAATATTATCCAAGCACAACGAGACTATTTCGGTGCACATACATACCAAAGAATCGATCGACCTGGGCAGTTTCATACCGAATGGATGACTGCAGCCAAAGAAGTAGCTAGCAAAGAAGTGGGGATGATTAAAAAATGAGCTTTAGAGCATTTCTACTTGCTCTGGCCATCGTGTTGGCTGTCGGAGGGGTGGGGCATACCTTAACTCCTTTAGAGACGGAAGAGCCAGTTGTTGTTAAAGGTGTTGTAAGGGATATTAAGCAATTAGAAAGTACCTTCGGTTCCTTTGGGGAAATGGAAAACTATGAACTTACCGTAGAATTGACCGAAAAACCTTACAAGGGCGAGCATGTGAAGATAAAGAACACAATAACTGGACAACCTTACTTTGATCTTGAAGTTAAAAAAGGTGATAGGGTTCTCATCATGATCGAGTGGACTGATGTTGTAAATGGAGAGTACCAGGCTAATCTGACTGGTTTCGCAAGAGACTCCGCTCTGGGTATAATTACGCTTCTGTTTGCTCTAAGCCTCGTAGTAGTTGGGGGAATAAAAGGATTAAAGGCACTAGTCTCACTTACTTTCATGGGAATAATGGTTGTTTCAGTTTTGCTGCCCCTTATTTTACGCGGATATAATCCAGTCCTAGTTACAGTAGGAATAGCTTCGGTTGTAGCAATTTTGTTTCTCTTCTTCATCGGCGGTTTTAATAAAAAGACACTTTCGGCTACCATTGGAACCGTAGGTGGATTGATTGTAGCAGGAGTTTTAGCTTTTATCTTTGGAAAACTAGCATACCTAACAGGGCTTTCTTCTAGTGAAGCCCAAATGCTTCAATATTTCGAAACTCAGATTGATTTTCAGGGACTTTTGTTTTCGGGAATAGTGCTCGGTGCCCTTGGAGCGATCCTAGATGTCGGAATGTCAGTAGCTTCCGCTGTTGAGCAGATTTCCGAAACAGATCCAACGATATCTTCGAAGGTTCTATTAAAGCGAGGTATGAATGTAGGTAGAGACGTACTCGGCTCGATGTCCAATACATTGATCCTAGCTTACGTTGGAACGTCTTTACCACTATTACTGTTGTTTCAAACCTACGATACCAGTATTTCTCACATCCTCAATCTAGATCTGATCGCAACCGAAATTGTTCGAGCGATGGCTGGTAGTACGGGTCTTACTTTAGCAGTTCCTCTAACCGCAGCGATAGCTACCTTTTTCCATGTGAGGAAAGAAAAGGTTGTCAAGAAAACGGAGACAGATGTGGAAATATAAAAGACATAAAAAGTAGAAAAAGGTGCCTGCTTTTTGCGGGCACCTTTTTTATTACTGATTACTTATCACTATTTAAATTTAGGCAACCAATCACCATGAGCTTCAATTAAATCATCACAGAGTGAAATGATATCATCGATTGAAAGCTCAGAGCTTGTGTGTGGGTCAAGTAATGCAGCATGGTAGATATGTTCTTTCTTTCTTGTTCTAGCTGCTTCAATGGTCAAGAGATGAACATTGATATTGGTCATATTTAAAGCAGCTAATTGTGGCGGTAGGCTACCTACATAAGTAGGAGCAATTCCGCTAGCGTCTACAAGACAAGGAACTTCCACGCAAGCTTCCTCTGGGAAGTTGGAAATTAATCTACCAGTGTTCAGCACGTTACCGCCGATTTTGTATGGAACGTCGGTTTCCATTGCTTCCATGATATATGAACCATATTCCCCAGTGCGCTTATGACTTAAATCTTTATTGTTTACCAATTGTTCGCGCATATCTTTCCAACCCTTAATTTGGGCAACGCAGCGGCGAGGATATTCATCTAATGGGATATTAAATCTTTCAATTAGCTCAGGATACTTATCCTTAATGAAGTACGGCATGTATTCAGCATTATGTTCACTTGACTCGGTTACATAATATCCGAATTGCTTCATAATTTCATAACGAACCATGTCATTGTGAGGTGTTGGTCTCTCTAGTGCCCGTTTCTTAATCTCGGGATAGAGGTCTACTCCATTCCTGGTAATCTCTAGTAGCCATGCTTGGTGGTTAATTCCAGCGATTTTCCATTGGATATTATCGGTTTCCATGCCAAGAGGTTTCAACAACCATTTTGCACAGGCTTGAACGCTGTGGCATAAACCGATGGTTTTTACACCAGTATATCTGAGCATGTATCCTGTGAGGATTGCCATAGGATTGGTGTAGTTTAAGAACCACGCATCTGGGCAAACTTCTTCCATATCGCGGGCAAAATCTTCCATTACAGGGATAGTCCTGAGGGCGCGAAAGATTCCTCCAATTCCGAGAGTATCGGCGATAGTTTGACGCAAACCATATTTCTTTGGTACTTCAAAGTCGATTACGGTGCATGGTTCATAGCCACCAACTTGAATAGCATTGATTACGTAGTCTGCACCCTCGAGGGCTTTCTTTCGATCGGTGTAGGCTACTATCTTCCCGTAGTTCCCAGTGTTTTTATTAATATTGTTTAACATGGCCTCGGATTCGCCGAGTCTTTCGAGGTCGATGTCAAACAGTGCAAACTCTGATTCTCTTAAAGATGGCGTAAGAAGACAGTCACCTAAAATGTTTTTTGCAAAAACAGTACTTCCTGCACCCAAAAAGGCAATTTTTGGCATAAGTACCCTCCTTTATAGAGTTAGTCATCTTGATTATAGTCTACCATACTTTATTTGTTAATGGGAAAAAGATATTTGTTCATGGTATAATGTTGGATAGAAGGGGGGCGAGAAACTTGGTATTGGACATTGTGGTGCCTAGGTGGAAGTTTAGTGATAAAATCCAATTATATTACTATGGTTATGAGATATGTGAAAAAGGACATTCCTGGGGCCCTGGCGTCAGAGATCATTACCTGCTCCATGTCATTTTTGATGGGAAAGGATATTTTCGGAAAGATGGAGTTGTTAAGACACTAACCAAAAATCAAGCATTTCTTATTCGACCAGGGGAGATAACGTTTTATCAAGCGGACCTCGATGCGCCCTGGACATACGCATGGATTGGATTTGTTGGCGGACAATCATGTCAATTTTTACATGAAGGAAAATTAGCAGAAAGTTCTGTTTTTGAAATCGAGGAGGGAAATCTTGCACGCAAGTATCTTAAGCAATTATTAAGAACGGATGCCAATGCTCCTGAGAGTATTTTTCGTCTAAGGGGATTGATGTACCTATTCCTTTCGGAGATATATAAACAGTTATCTGATGAGGAAGAAGACCTGGCCATAAATGTTCAACAGGAAATTTATATAGAAAAAGCGATTGATTTTGTGGAGCGTAATTATTCTCGCAATATTGGAGTGGCTGATGTAGTTTCTTATGTTGGTCTAAACCGTAGCTATTTTAGTCAACTCTTTCGAACATGCCTCAAGATATCGCCTCAAGAATACTTGATTCAATTTAGAATGAAAAAGGCAAAAGAGCTGCTTGCTACAACTTCATTAGCAGTTGGTGATATTGCCCGCTCAGTAGGTTATGTCGACCCTTTTAATTTCTCTAAAGCGTTTAAGAAGCATGTAGGTGTTTCTCCTAGTTTATTTAGAGAAATGAATGCTGAGGAAAAAGGATCAGGAATAAATTAGTAATTTGTATCACAACAATCTGCTACCGCATACTATGAGATCGGTAAAAATAGTCCTTTAGTACTAGGAGGGAGCAGATTGTGTTAGCGCAGAGAAAAGCTAGAAAAACGGATTGGTCCCCACTATGGTTGACCGAGGATTGGTGGACGGTCTGGTTGGGCGGTATAATACTTGTTTTAGCTGTTGCTGGCATTATAACAAGTGTTCCGCGGTTACCAAAATGGGCTGGAGAAATCTCTCAAGCTCTCCCACTAGAACAAGTACCTTCGTTACTTATTCTTGGAGTATGTTTGGGGATTGCTACAGCGATAGCTGTTGCAGTAATGAAAGGAAATGCTCGCAAATACTTGGTTGGCTTTCCGTTCGTTTTTGTCCTAGCGGTACTAGCATACATCATAGGAAACCATGCGACCATGGCACACTATGGGTTCAATGATGTTATTTGGGCATTGGTGCTAGGAATGGTTTTCTCCAACATTTTTGGGAAACCAGCTTGGTTGACCCCCTCGTTGCGTTCGGAACTCTTTATTAAGACTGGTTTAATCCTATTAGGAGCAGAAATTCTATTTAACAGGGTGTTAACGCTGGGGGGATATGGCCTGGGTGTGGCCTGGATAATTCCGCCGATAGTTCTAATCTTTATGCATTGGTATGGGAACAAAGTTTTGAAAATAGAGAGTCCATCTCTTGTCTCAACGGTGGCGGCTTGTACTGCTGTATGCGGTGTTTCGGCAGCTATTGCTGCAGGTTCGGCAACGAAAGCAAAGAAAGAGGAAATTAGTGTTGCTATTTCGATTTCACTGCTTTCTACGATCATTATGATGATTGCCTTGCCATTCTTAATCAATGCCATGGGATTATCGGAAGCAGTTGGTGGAGCTTGGATTGGGGGAACGGTTGATAGTACAGGAGCGGTTGTGGTTGCTGCCAGTATGGTAGGTAACGAAGCAATGGAGGTTGCGGCAGTAATTAAAATGTTGCAAAATGTGTTGATTGGGTTTGTTGCTTTCATTTTAGCCACGTTCTTTATCACCAGGGTGGAAAGAGGTCCAGATGATCCTAAACCAGGTCTAGGCGAACTATGGAGAAGGTTCCCTAAATTTATTATTGGATTCATCGCAGCTTCACTAGTCTTCTCGTTTGTTTTGATCCCGTTAATGGGTAACGATACAGTTGATACCATCCTTCGTTCAACAAAAGGATTGCGTGGTTGGTTGTTCACCCTAGCTTTTGTTTCGATTGGGCTAGATTCCCGTTTTGCTGATATCCTTAGGCTTTGTAAGGGCAAAGGTCCAATCCAGCTGCATATAGTTGGGCAAATCTTTAACGTAGTAATGACTTTAATAGCTGCTTGGATTTTCTTTAGTGGCAAATTCTTTGCTATATAGCTGTATCATTTAGAAAACGAAAACCCCCGCTAACTTTTGCTTTTAAGCTAGCGGGGGTTTGGTTTACAAAGCCTTTTGAATAGGTAGTTTTTTTGTGACGTTCTGTGGACTATGTTTTATTTCGGCTTGTATTGCTTCAATAAAGGCTTCCACCAGATCAGGATCCAATTGGGTTCCCTTTACTCTCCATAGTTCAGCGATAGCATTATCTGGTGACATTGCCTCCCGATAACAACGTTTGCCTGTCATTGCATCCCAAGTATCGGCTACTGCAACTATTCTCGCTTCAAGTGGGATTTCGTCTCCTTTAAGCCCGAATGGATATCCTTTTCCGTCGTAACGTTCATGATGGTAAAGAGCAATATTTTCGACAATCTTTCGATGTGTTTTTGGAAGCGGGATTTCCTTTAAAAACAATAATCCCCTCTCGGGATGAGTTTGCATTTCTTTATACTCCGTTAAAGTAAGAGAAGAGCTTTTTTTTAGGATATCATCAGCAATTTCCAGTTTGCCAATATCGTGAAAATAGGATGCTTCATCTAGTATTTGAAGTTTCCAGCGTGGATAGCCACAGCGTTTAGCTAGTAATTTGCTGTAGTAAGCTACTTTCTCAAGATGCTCCATTAAATCTGGGTCTTTCGCATAAACCGCTCGCAAGAGAGCTTTGATTAACGAAATCCGATAATTCGCTTCAAGAAGACCTAGTAAAGCACCTGAACGTAAGGAAATAAAAATCAAAAAGCCACCAACTACACCGAAAACATCTAAATAACGATAAGCATTATAAAAAAGAGCCGAGATAGCGATCGATGGAAGTAATGTCTTAAATGTATCAATAAAAGCATGGAAAGGAATATCGTTTCTGGTTTCTTTATCAAATAAAAGAGTAATGATAACAAGAATAAGGTTAACGAAAAAATATACTAATGTACTGACTGTTAGTGCCAAAAGAAACCCTCGGGATTGGCTTAACTGATTAAAACATAAAGCACTGAAACCTGCTGCCAGTGCTAGCGATCCACGATTGAAAAGAAATACGAATTTAGGAGATTCAAATTCATTCACCGAGATTAATCCAATTGCAGCTAGAAGAGAAGCCCAACCTGGACCAAAAAATGCAATTACTGGAAACAAGAGGGGGTAGTTGATTGAAAAACTTCTGCCTTCGATTTCTATTTGGTAATTGGCATTAATTAAAAGTAACACAAGAATAATAACGATCCTAATATCAAAGTCACCAAGAGAAGGTGGTAACGTAAGTGAAATAAATATAATTGCTGTAATTGCACAGAAAATGAGGAACGAATTACGCAATGACAATTTCATCATGGATCCTCCTTAAGGATATGCCTACCCGTTTCTAGAATTATTTCAAAATCTTAATTGTATCAGCAAGAGCAGTAGCTGCTAATGCTAAGTAGGTGAATGCAACGGCGGCAAGAGCGATTAATCTTTTCATCTTGTTACCTCCCCCAATAAGAAGATGGGTTAGGTTAGGTCTTATTAGGTTAGATTCGGGTAGGCAAACTTGGCTTGATAAGAATCCTTCTATTAATTGCATCGAGCGTAGCTTTCACGACTGCGAGTGGTAGATCTTCATCTACTTCCGTAACACCCATTAAAGTGTCTGTAGCCCCATTCGTATGATAATACTCCAATTTCACTAACAGAACTTTTTTCATTGAAATATCGGTAAAGGTATGTATATACTTAAGCTTCATTGTGCCCAACCCTATTTGGTTGAAGGCATCACAAAATGCATTAAAAGTACATGTGGCAACATCGTCGCCTAGTGGGGCTGTCCCTTGAAACTCTTGGTCAAAACAATGAAGTTGCACAACACATTCAGGTTTTGGAAACCTTTTTTGATAGGCCGCAACGATCCTAATCCGCGGATTAATAATACTTTCGGCAACCTCATCATGCTTATATTCTATTACCTTGATTTTTCGATAGTCTAATTCTACGTTGTGCTTAATTGCAACAGCACCAATAACAGAGCGAACAATGCTTTTGATTTCCGAAGTACGCTCGACTTCTGAAAGGGCCTGTAGGTCGGCCTCGACAAAGATCTGGGAAATCTCGCCGTTTTCCTCAATTATTTTACAATTTTTGACCCCTTGAACGGATTCAATGGTTTTTTTCATGAAATCTAGCATATCGGCACCCCCAAGTCTATATTCGTCGATACAAAAAAGATTCCTGCACTAATGGCAAAACTTTCTAATTTATCCCAAAGGCGCAAATAGCGTACTTCATAGTTAACAAAAAAGACTCTTAACATAGCTAAATCAACAAGCCATGCTAAAAGTCCTTCAAGTTCTCATAGTATTCTACATTGAAGCAAGAGTGTTATTTTTGACAAATATTTCTACGCCTTCTTTTAAATTGTTTGCCCAAACCTCCGCTAATTTCTGAGGTGTAGTCTTATTAATCCGAGCATGGAATTCATCGACGATAACGATCAATGAACCTTTTAGAAAAATTGCAACTTCACCATCAGTAGTTTTACCGATTGTGACATCATCAGCGGTTAATTCAGCAGGATTTTGTCCGTTTTCTACCCAGGTTATAAAGACGTCATTTATCCGCTCCCAAATTTCGTTAATAAGTTCAAATGGGATAGTAGTTCCTTCGTAGCGAAGATTAAAGAATAAAACATTTGTCCCTGGTATATCAATCGGGTATTTATTAACCTGGGCGAAACCAACCGAACTAAAGACTATGGCTAAGAACACTACGATCAACAAGGTGCGCTTCATTGTTACCCCTCCAATCGTTTTGAGTTGTTCTTTCGATGTGATCATTCGGTTTTTATAAAAAAAATCCTGCAATTTGCCTCATGCATCCGTATTATCTAATAACGCTATACTCTAAACGACCAAATCCAGCAACCCTGGTTTCCCAATAGTTGCCCCCAATGACAACATTCGTTAAAACTACCTTGCCAGAGTTGGCAGAAGCAACAATAAAATGAACTACATTATTACCTTTAGTATGCGAATAAATACCAACGCCAGTGATTGCGCCTGCGGAGTTCTTAAAGAAAATTAGATCGCCAGGGCGTACTTGATCTAAAGAAATGTGGCGGGTATTATAGTGATATAAAGCAGAGGAACTAATATCTCTTGCTAAACGACTTCCAGTTTCATCGATGCGAAACAAAATCCCTGGTATTGCTGAGCGGTATGAGTTAAGTACAACCGCAGATGAATCAACACCAACTTCGATTCCAGCTTCTTTGCCATCGCCGATTGCTTCAAGATATTCATCGATTGTGTAGCGACCGCCAAAAAGGTAAGCTACCTCATGTTCAACATATTGCATAGCATAGGCTAGAGCTTCCTCCGATTGGGCCTTAGTTACTATCCAACGTTGTGAAGCCAAAGATTTGCCATTTAATAAAGTAAAAGAAAACAGACCAATCACTAAAAGAAAAAGAATAATTCCTTTAACAGTTCTTTGTTTTACCATATAAATTTCCTCCAATTGTTAATTTACCTTTTTCCCTGTCCATTATATAATAACTATTCGGAGGTATACAATCGGTTATGAGAAGGATGAATTGGATTTAAAAAAGTTTTTAGAGTCTTCGCCGTTAAAAGAGTTGACTTTTAGTTTGATAGCTGGTATACTTTTAAATTGCCAGAAGGAGTTAGGCTTTCGGAAGCAATGGGCGAATAGCTCAGCTGGGAGAGCACCTGCCTTACAAGCAGGGGGGCACAGTTCCGAGCCCTGTTTCGCCCACCATTGCGGCAGTAGCTCAATTGGTAGAGCATCGCGTTGCCATCGCGAAGGTTGCGAGTTCGAGCCTCGTCTGCCGCTCCATCATGCCGATGTAGCTCAGTAGGTAGAG
>JAAYFS010000059.1 GCA_012728115.1 Bacillota bacterium
CTCTACCTACTGAGCTACATCGGCATGATGGAGCGGCAGACGAGGCTCGAACTCGCAACCTTCGCGATGGCAACGCGATGCTCTACCAATTGAGCTACTGCCGCAATGGTGGGCGAAACAGGGCTCGAACCTGTGACCCCCTGCTTGTAAGGCAGGTGCTCTCCCAGCTGAGCTATTCGCCCCGACAGTTTCTAATCATAACAGGAAAATAATTAAATGTCAATAGAATGCTATTAATATCTTGTAAAGGTTATTGATCTATGGTACGTTAAACTGGTCATTGATATTATTTAGAAACACTGGGAAAGGTGACAAATTATGCGCGACTTTTGGCGAGCTCTCTTACTTGCAAACAACCAATGGAAAAGACGAATTATCGGCGCCTTGGCTATGCTAATGGATTCAGGCTCCTTAATCATTATTCCTTTGATTATTAGAGACCTTTTCGATGCTATGGCTTCGGGCTCAACGTTTGAGCACATTGTACCCTTAATTAATAAAGGCGTACAAATGCTACTCCTTCTAGCTATTGTACGATTTTTCGCTATCTACGCAGAAATATTTTTCCAAGAAGGTACAGGAAACTATATCAGCTTTGATTTGCGGCAATTACTCTTTAAACGATTGGTAAAACTTCCGTTCTCTTACTTCGATCGGACGAAGACTGGGGATCTAATGTCTATTCTTACCAAAGACGTAGATGCTGTTCGCGATGGAACTGGTTTCGTTATCATGCTAGTAATTACCAATCTTCTGATCGTTATTGGAATTATTGTAGCAATGGTCTTGCTCGATCCTTTGTATGCTCTGATCGTTCTTAGCGTTTATCCGATCCTCGCATTAGTTGCTGTGGTATACAGTAGAATAATCGGTCCGTTATACGGTGCGGTACAAAAACAATCTGGAGTACTTCACACTGTTGCCCAAGAAAACGTTTCGGGTATCAGGGTTGTCAAGGCTTTTGTCCGTCATAAAGAAGAAGAAGGAAAATTTAAGCGAGAGAATGATCGACTTTATCAAACTAACATCCGTATTGCCATTTTAAACAGCCTAACCCATCCTTCATTGGACTTATTAGGTAGTTTATCAACCTATGTGGCTCTCTGCGCTGGCGCGGTTTTTGTTATTAACGGACGCATAAGTCTAGGAACAATGATCGCTTTTATTAATTTCGCTGATAATCTCATTTGGCCAGTTCGTCAGATCGGTTGGTTAGCAGAGATGTTTCAAAGAGCTACTGCGGGTGCTAAACGTATTTTCCAAATCCTTGACGAAAAAGAATCTATCCCCGTATCAACAAACCCGAACCGCGACATACCTGGGGATATTGAGTTTAAAAATGTTTCCTTTAAATATCCTAACGGAGAACTTGCGTTGAATGATTTCTCGCTGAAAATCCAAGGCGGTGAAACGGTATGCTTGTTAGGAATGAATGCCTCAGGGAAAACCACCGTCGCTAATCTTTTGCCGCGTTTCTACGACGTTACTAGTGGTGAAATCTTAATCGATGGGGTGAACATTGTTGACTGGGATATTTCAACCTTAAGAGAAAACATTGGCTTTGTTTTTCAGGACAATTTTTTGTTCTCCGCTTCCTTAAGAGACAACCTAACAATGGGAAGAGATTACTCCGAACAAGAGATCTTTGCAGCTCTGCAAGCCGCTCAAGCAGCAAAGTTTGTTAACGAACTACCTAATGGTTTGGACACTGTTGTCGGTGAACGGGGAATCGGATTATCTGGTGGAGAGCGTCAAAGAATCGCTATTGCCAGAGCTTTGCTCCGCGATCCACAAATTCTTGTCTTTGATGATTCAACCGCTAGTTTGGATGCCCAAACCGAGGCTAATTTGAAGGAAGCATTAAAAACCTTATTTAAAGGTAGAACTGTGCTTATCATCGCCCAACGAGTGTCCACCGCTATGACTGCTGATAAAATAGCTGTGATGGATGCTGGAAGAATTGTTGAACAAGGAACTCATCAAGAATTATTGACTAGAAACGGAATCTACAGTAATCTCCATACTCTACAAAGTATGACTCAGAGAATCATTGAGGAGGCAGAGTGATGAGAGAACAGTTAAAAATTAGTAATTTAATAATTTTACTGCCATACCTAAAACCATATAGACTTAAGATGTTATTCGCGATCATTTTAATGATCCTCGGTGCGATATGCAGTATTTATCTGCCAATGGTAACTCGCAAAATCATCGATGTCCATATAGTCGCACGCGATTTTCGCGGTGTACTAATTACCGCGCTTATTGCCGTCGGTCTTTTAGCAGCCATTAGTTTGACAAATGCTTTAAGAGCAAGATTAATGGCTTTGGTAGGTCAGAATACAATTAAGCGGATTAGAGACGATCTCTTTGTAAAACTACAAACATTACCCGTAAGTTTTTTTGATAAAATTCCTGTTGGTAAAGTGATTACTAGATTAACCAGTGATGTTGATGCAGTCTCCGAACTAGTGAGCAACGCAATCGTCAGTATGGTTATCGATACTTTAAGGCTCTTTGGGTACTTAGCGGTTATGTTTTGGTTAGATTGGAGATTAACGATTATTACTTTGGCCTTCACTCCTCCATTAGTTTTTGCTATGACTTACCTGAACACCAAAATTCGTAAAGCGGAGGATGTGGTGCGCGAAGAAACGTCCATTCTCAATGCGTACTTGCAAGAAAGCATTTCAGGTCTGAAAGTGATTCAAGCCTTTAAATCGGAACGATTTTTCAGCGATAAATTTACTAACAATAACCAGGATTTATTAAAGGCAAGTAATCGCGCAGTCGCTATCTATGGATTCTTTTGGCCAATAGTTGATATCTGCTGGTTATTTAGCACAGCTATTATGATCTATTTTGGTGCGAAATGGGTTGTAGAAGGGCAGACGACTATCGGTACTTTAATGGCGTTTTTTGCCTACAACGGTCAGTTTTTCGGACCACTTCGCGGTCTGTCTCAAGCATACCGTATAATCGTACGCGCTTTAACCGGAGCAGTTCGAATAAACGAAATAATGGCGACAGCTCCCGAAACAAATAACAATCTTCCCGCCATGCCTGCAATCAATGGCAAAGTCGAGTTTAAAAACGTTACCTTTAGTTATAATAAGAAAGATATTGTGTTAAAAAATATCAACTTAGTTGCTAATCCTGGGGAAACAATTGCATTAGTAGGACATACTGGTGCAGGGAAAACCTCTATTATCAACATCTTATGCAGGTTCTATGAACCGTTAGAAGGTCAGGTTTTAGTAGACGGTAACAACATTTTTAACATGGAACTTTTAAGCTATCGTCGCCAAGTTGCTTTAGTGTTACAGGATCCTTTCCTTTTCTCAGGTTCCATCAGAGACAATTTGGCTTTTGGGGCCCCTAATGCTTCTGACGAAGAAATGATGGAAGCTTTAGAGACAGTTGGCTTAAAAGAACAATTCGCTAGAACTGGAATCACGCTTGACAGTATCCTAACCGAAAGAGGAAGTAATCTTTCATCGGGACAAAGACAACTTCTTTCGTTTGCGCGAGCATTACTTGCAGATCCAAGGATTCTGATTCTTGATGAAGCGACAGCTTACGTTGATACCCTGACTGAACAAAAGATCCAAGCCGCATTACAAACATTACTTAAAGGACGAACTTCCTTTGTAATCGCCCATCGTTTATCGACGATTCGCAACGCAGATCAAATTTTAGTAATCGATCGTGGCAAGATTCTAGAACAAGGAACTCATTCGGAGTTACTAGAATTAAAAGGCGAATATTGGAAACTCTGCAATGCTTAGCCGATTAAATAAAAACGTTTTGTTAATATGAAGGGGTTTTTCTTTTAACGGAGTAGTAATATGGTTGGTTTGGTGCTTCGACTTCCTAAATAAAAAAGGATGTTGCACGTCTTAAGGAGTATTCACCATATATCAAGAGAAGGAGAGGGGATTTACATGAGTGATGAGAAGAAGATTACTATCGACCTTTTAGCCAAAGAAGGCTTTGACCTAAGCTTTGTCGATGGTGCCATATCTGGCTTCAAACGTCTAAATGACATCTATGAAACCGAATACATATGGCCAGATGAAAAGTTTGGATATGTTGATCTCACCTACAAAACCTTTGACGGCGAATGGGTTGAAATCGCAACTATGGATTTGGCTAAAGAAGGTTTGGTATCAACCACAGTGGAAAAAGGTAAGTACACAGCCACTTTCCCTGCTGGGCAAGACGATAATACTCTAACTACAAATGTAATCTACGAACTAAAGGATAATGCCTTATACTATACAGTTGAAGTTCAAAATAATCTTGACACAGGTTTAATTATCGGTGATATCGCTATCCCATTTCCAATGAATTCTTCCTTCCAATGGGGTAAGAAGCCGACAGAAAGTGTACTACGCCATCATCAAATTTCTGGACATAACTCTTTTATCTTCTGGATGCGCTGTAATAGCGTCGGTCCATACCTAATGTTAACTCCAACGGGAGACGCAAAATTCGAGTATTTCGATCGTTATAGAGGCCGCGGTCCAGAACCAACTGATGATCAAGAACGTCGTAGACAATGGAGAAGAAGACATCGCCATTTCAGCGCCTACATTCATTCCGAGGCTAGAGGTGAAATCGCAGCTGAGAAGGGATGCAATTGGAGACAAGAACATACTAGCGTAACTCTAGCGCCAAAAGGTGCTGCGGGCGATAGCATTGCTTACACCTTTAAATTCCAATGGGTAAACGACTACGAACACATTAGAAATGTCTTGGTAGAAGAAGGCTTTATCGATGTTCAAGTAATACCTGGTATGACCGTACCTTCTGATTTATATGCTAAATTCTACTTAAAAACCAAGCAAGATATTAAATCAGTAGTACCAGAATTCCCAGAAGAGACCGAGTTAGAATACCTAGGTGAAAAAGTAGAAAACACCCATATTTATAAAGTTAAATTTAATAGACTCGGGGAGAATAAGCTTACTATAAGCTATGGGGATGGAAAAACAACCATTTTGGAATTCTTCTCTACTGAGCCAGTTGAAACATTGATCAACAAACGTGGTGCGTTCATTGCTAAACGTCAACATCGTGATCCATCGAAGTGGTACAATGGCCTACTAGCAGAATGGAACAACGAAACTGAAGTTCTCTTAGGACCAGACAACTACGATAATATTAAGGGCTGGCGTATTTACGAAGTTACATGCGATGACCCAGGGCTTAGCAAACCAGCATTCCTAGCAGCTAAAAACGCTGAATATCCTGTTCAAGAAGAAATAGAAGCCCTCGACTATTACATCGAAAACTTTGTCTGGGGCGGACTCCAAATGACCGAAGAGGAAGAATATCCATATGGAATTTATGGTATTCCCGACTGGTATCAAAACCGCAACAGCGAAGATGATGGTCCTGGCGGTAAAACTCATATCTGGAGAATCTATGACTATCCACATATCATCCAAATGTACTGGGGTATGTATCGGGTAGCTAAGAACCATCCTGAGTACAAAACCTATCTCGAGAGAGACGAATATCTCAAGAGAGCTTATAGAACTGCTTTGGCATTATTCTTAATCCCTGCAGAAGTCACAGGTTGGATCGCATATCGAACAGGGCTTTACAACGAGTTAGTAATTGTAGACATTATCGATGAGCTGTACAAACGTGGCTGGAAGATGCAAGCACAACGTTTGGAGAGACACTGGCAAAAGAAAGTTCAACACTTTGTCGGTGAAGAATCCGATCTCTTTGGTTCGGAATATCCATTCGACTCAACTGGTTTCGAAAGCACGCATGCATTAGCTAAGTACGCTCTCAAAAATGCTAAGAAAAATATCGAAATCGATCCTGAGAAAAAAGAAAGAAGACGCCACGGTATTACCTATAATCAGGCATTGAAATTCATGCAGAGACAACTTGAAGCAAATATCTTCTGTAGAGGTTGGATCGAAACTGGCTACTATCTATATGGTAGTGACTATCGTATGGGCGCTGGTGCAGATTATACCCTCAGTTATATGTCGCAAATGGGCGGCTGGTCCATCCTAGACTATGCCCTTCACTATACAGATGATTCCTATGAATACTTGAGGTTAGGTTACGCTTCCTACCTAAGCTCCTGGGCCTTGATGAATACTGGTACACCCGAAACTAACTATGGATACTGGTTCCCAGGCAAAGAAAACGATGGAGCTGCTGGCGGGGGTTTTGAACCTGGACCATACGGCTGGACATGGCTTGAACAACCTCACCATCGCGGTTCGTGGTACTATTCTTGCGAAATTGATCTCGGATACTGCGGTGCTTTACGAGGGGCAGCAACCATTTTAGCTGACGATCCACTCTTCGGATTGTTCTGCTATGGTGGAACCTATGTGGAAACCGATGATGCATATGAAATCACTATGCGAGATGGAGTTCGTCGTAGATTCCACGTTGTTAAGGATACTGGCAGATTTAACCTCACGATCGACACCGACCACATTTCTGCTGAACAACCGATCGTAGTTAAAAAAGATCTGTCAGAAGTAAAATTCGTCATTGAAAGCTCAACTATTCACGAACATACAACTACCCTTGCAACTACAAATCTACCTGAGGGTAAGTATGCAATCTACGTTGATGATATTCATGTAGCAACCATTGATGGTAGTGTTGACAATGAAACAGCCTTAACAGTTAAACCCGAGAAGGTAACCGTTGCTATCGTTAAACTCTAAGAAACACTTTTTTAACAGGCTTTTTAGAACAGAAGCTTCCTGTCAAACGACGGGAAGCTTTCTTTATTTATCCCTTAATGTTAATAAATCTTTTTCTTGACTTTCGGACTTCTTGAATTTATCATGGTAATATATTTAGCCGTCTAACAATTTTTTGAAATGAGGTGATCTTTTGGAATGTAAAGCTGATGGCCTAAACTGGTTGTTTCTGAGTGTAATAAGAAAACATCACCACCTTGCTCAAACACTTTTAAGTGAGTTGGGACTATTTAGAGGTCAGCCTCCTGTTTTATTTGTGTTGTGGGAGAAAGATGGTTTAACTCAAACTGAACTCAGTGAAAAATTAGGCATTAGACCAGCTACCATGACTACAATCCTAAAGCGAATGGAGAAATCAGGTTTTGTCGAACGAAAACCTGATCTAAAAGATTTACGTAAATCCAGAGTGTATTTGACAAAAAAGGGTTGGTACGTAAAAGAACCCGTTGAGAAAGCGCTTCGCAAAATCGAAGACGAAAGTTTTGGATGCTTTTCGCCTCAGGAAAAAATGCAGTTCGAAAATTTTTTAGCTAGGATGAAAGAAAGCTTAGATAAAGCAATCGACAATTTGATTGCCAATTGATTTAGTACCGATTTAGAGTTGGAGGGATTTCGTTGTTCAAACTATTCTCCTACATCAAACCTTATTGGAAAATGGCCTTGTTAAGTCCTATTTTTAGTATGGTTTCAGTCTTTACCGATCTATTGCAACCTGTTTTGTTAGCAAGTATTATCGACCAAGGTATTATGAATGGTGATGTTACTTTCATTCTGATGAAAGGAATGCAAATGATTGGAATCGCTTTCATAGGTCTTGCTTCAGGGTTTTTCAGTACAGTATTAAGTAGCCGAACTGGACAAAACTTTGGTGCCGATATTAGAGCGGCGATATTTAAAAAGGTACAAACCTTTTCTTTCGCCAATTTAGATGAATTTAAAACAGCTTCACTTGTGACTCGCTTGACAAATGATGTCAGTCAAGTACAAAACATCGTATTAATGTCTCTCCGCCTGATGATTAGAGCTCCTTTGATATGTATCGGTGGACTAATAATGGCTATTTCGATTAACGGGCGGTTAGCGTTGATTTTGTTAGTCGCAGTACCACTACTTGGGATAACTAATTATTTCATAATTAAAAAGAGTTTCCCACTCTTTTACGTTGTACAAGAGAAACTGGATCGTCTCAATGCCTTGATGCGCGAAAACTTGGCTGGTGTACGAGTGGTCAAAGCATTTGTACGAGGTGATTTGGAGCAAAAACGCTTTGGTATTGCTAACGACGAGTATAGGTCGACAGCCACCTATGCTTCTAGAGTTGTTGCTTTGATGATGCCATTAATTATGTTGATTATGAATCTTAGTTCAGTCGCAGTAATTTGGTTTGGTGGCCTCCAAGTCAACGCTGGCACAATGCAAGTAGGTCAAGTTCTTGCTTTCATTAATTACATGAGTCAAATTCTTTTCTCTTTAACAATGGTAGGTTTCATCTTTGTAAGTATCTCAAGAGCCAGAGCCTCTAGCGATCGACTTGTGGAAGTTTTGAATACCGAAGTTGATATTACCGATACTGAAGAATCGGTAGAGGCAACAATTAAAACTGGTCATGTAGTATTTGAAAACGTGAGTTTTAGTTATACCGTGAGTCTGGAACCTGTACTAGATAACATTAGCTTTGAAGCTAAGCCTGGGGAAACCGTAGCTATTTTGGGAGGAACGGGTGCAGGGAAATCCACCTTGGTTAATCTTATTCCCCGTCTTTACGATCCTACTCATGGAAGAATTCTAATTGATGGGCATGATATCCGCACCATTAGGATAGATTCTCTCCGTAATGCAGTAAGCATGGTACTTCAAGATACGATTTTATTCTCAGGCACCATCCGCGACAATATTCGCTGGGGTAAGGAAGCGGCAAGCGACGAGGAAGTGGAACATGCTGCCAAACTGGCACAAGCACATGGCTTTATTCTGGAATGCCCTCAACAATATGATACTATTCTTGGCCAACGCGGGGTTAATTTGTCGGGCGGTCAAAAACAACGAATCGCAATTGCTCGTGCCTTAATCAAAAAGCCCCCTATCTTGATTCTCGACGATAGCACTAGCTCAGTTGACGTCGCTACGGAAGCAAGAATCCAGCAGGCACTTAATAAAGAATTAAACTCAACCACGGTATTTATTATCGCTCAAAGGATTAGTTCAGTTATTAATGCCGATAAGATTCTTGTACTCGAGAACGGAAAAATCGTTGGTGAGGGAACGCATGGCGAGCTTCTAAAAACCAATCCTGTTTATCAAGAGATTTACCAGTCTCAACAAGGAGGCGAGGTTGCTTAATGGCACGTGATAATAGTACTAGAGACAGTAGAACCAGTGGCCGACCAATGGGCTTTGGTGGACATCGAGGTGGCGGACCGAGAGGTATGATGATGGGTCCGATTGTAAAACCAAAGAATCTAACAAATACATTAAAACGTCTCTGGCGTTATATGTATTATGAACGGAAAACTCTCGGAATTGTCTTCCTCCTTGTAGCTCTCGGTGCGGTTCTCCAATTAGTTGGCCCTTACTTGATCGCTATTGCGATAGATGATTATATTTTAGCTGGGAAGCTACGAGAATTAGCCTATCTTTGCCTTTTAATGATAGGGATATACCTAATTAATATAGGTTCAAGTTGGCTCCAAAGCTTTTTAATGGTAGGAATTGCCCAAAGAAACGTATACAACATGCGCACTGACCTTTTTGCAAAATTGCAAGAATTACCTCTGAAGTTCTTTGATAATACAACTCACGGGGAATTAATGAGTCGCTTAACAAATGATATTGACAACGTGGGGAATACGCTCAACTCAAGTACTACGCAAGTTATTTCCAGTGTAATTTCTTTAGTTGGTACTTTAGCAATGATGATTTGGTTAAGTCCATTGTTAACTGCGCTTACTTTGCTAGTAATACCTATAATGCTCTTCAGCACAAATGCTTTAGCAAAAAGAACTCGAACGTTCTTTGCTGAGCAACAAAAAAACCTAGGGCAATTAAATGGTCATATAGAAGAAGTAATTTCTGGTCAAAAAGTGGTTAAAGTTTTTGGGCGTGAACAATCTGTCATAGAAAAATTTAATGAACTAAATACCAGACTTAAGGACTCGGGAATAATGGCACAGATTTACTCTGGCATCATCCCACCATTAATGGGTATCCTTAACAACCTTAGTTTTATTATCGTTGCTGCTGGTGGCGGCTATCTTGCGGTTAAAGGAGTTCTTACTATTGGAGTAATCGCAGCCTTTATCAACTACTCTCGCCAGTTCGTTCGGCCGCTAAATGAATTAGCTAACCAGTTTAATATGTTTCAAATGGCTATTGCAGGTGCAGAAAGGTTCTTTGAAATCTTAGATGAAGAACCCGAACCATTAGATCCACCTGATGCAGTTGAACTAACTAGTGTTAAAGGGGCAGTAAGATTTGAGAACGTTGATTTTGCTTATGAGCCAGATAAACCTGTTTTAAAAGAATTTAATCTGGACGTGCAACCAGGTCAAACTATTGCTTTAGTTGGCCCAACTGGAGCTGGAAAGACAACTGTCATCAATCTTTTAACTCGCTTTTATGACATTCAATCTGGGAAGATCACCATCGATGGAATCGATATTCGCAAAATCAAACGCAAGAACTTACGAAGTCAATTAGGAATAGTTTTACAGGACACCTATCTCTTTTCTGAGTCGGTTAAGGAAAACATCCGTTATGGAAGATTGAATGCCACTGATGAAGAAGTAATCGAGGCTGCTAAATTGGCGAATGCGGATCAATTCATTCGCCGATTACCAAATGGCTATGATACTGTCCTTTCCGAAGATGGTGGCGATTTGAGTCAAGGGCAAAGACAACTACTAGCGATAGCCCGCGCTATACTAGCCAATCCAGCTATTTTAATATTGGATGAAGCCACTAGTAACGTTGATACTCGTACTGAAATCCATATTCAGCAAGCAATGTTAAACTTAATGAAAGGCAGAACGAGTTTTGTGATTGCTCATCGATTAAGCACAATTCGCAATGCCGATAAGATAGTGGTAATAAACCATGGTCAGATCATTGAGCAAGGTTCGCACGACGAACTCCTTGAACAAAATGGTTTCTATGCCTCACTCTATCTTGGTCAGTTTCGACAAGGGATTTCATAGGTTGCCTCTTTATAGGAATTTAACAGCACCAATGTCAATATTATGTTAAAATATTATCGAGCACATTATTGTAGAGGAGGTAGCCTGGATTTGACGCAGATAAGTATTTTTGAAATTCTCGGACCAATAATGGTCGGGCCTTCTAGTTCGCATACTGCTGGCGCTGTTCGGATTGGATTGGCTGCACGAAAGATCCTCGGCGAAGTGCCTAAGAAAGCGAATATCTATTTTCATGGCTCTTTTGCCACAACTTACTGGGGGCATCGGACAGACATAGCTATCATTGCAGGCTTGCTCGGAATGGAAGTCGACGATCCAAGTATCCCTAATGCTAAACACCTAGCATGTCAGCAAGGACTTGTTTTTGATTTTCATTCAATTGATTTAGGAGAATATCATCCGAACTCTGTTAAATTAATCCTTGAAGGATCTGAAAATAGAGTTGAAATTATTGGTTCATCGATTGGCGGAGGAAGAATTAAGATTTCTTCACTCGATGGATTCGATATTGATTGCGATGGCAGTTACAGCGTCTTAATTGTTAAACATCGTGACGAACCAGGAATAATAGCTGAAATAACCGAGGCTCTTGCTACTCATCGGGTAAATATTGCATTCTTAGAAGTAAGTAGAAAACAAAGAGGCTCCACTGCTCTACTCGTTGCTCAAACCGATAATCCAATTACGGAAAAGATCGTCGCTACCGTTAAAGAACTTTACGGAGTCCTTCAAGTTCGATCATTCCCTAGTTTCTTCTAAAGGAGGCCAATATGGAACTTACTACTGCCAAAGGACTTTTAGAGCAAGCAGAATTAACTAAGAAATCCATAGCTGACCTAGTCGCTGAATACGAAGCCTTTCTTACAAATACTACTGTTGAGCATATCCGACTAAAAATGGGCGAAATTCTAGGTACAATGCGTTTTTCTATTGAGGAAGGAAAAAAGGATGCTGGGAAATTTGCTCATCTAGCTAAGGGATATGGGCTTAAAACCAACGAAGCTCGTTTACAAGGAAATTTAATCGGTGGACCGATTATCGAAAAGATAATTGTGTATTCTCTCGCCGTTGCTCAATCGAATGCTAGTCTTGGAAGAATTGTCGCCTGTCCAACCGCTGGTAGCTGTGGTGTGTTGCCAGGAGCATTGCTTCCAATCGCAGAAGAACTTCAAGCTAGTGATGAAGAGATTATCGATTCTCTTTTAGTTGCTGCAGGAATTGGTACTATTAGTGCTTCTCAAGGACCAATTAGTGGTGCTGAAGGGGGCTGTCAAGCCGAGACGGGAGTAGCTTCCGCAATGGCTGCTGGTGCAATCGCCTATTTAGCAAAGGGAAGTAACCACGATATTTTTAATGCTGCGTCGTTAGCATTGCAAAATCTTCTTGGTCTAGTATGTGATCCTGTTGCAGGATTGGTGGAAATTCCCTGCATCACTAGGAATGCCGGCGCTGCAGTAAACTCCTTAGTCGCTGTGAACCTAACCTTTGCAGGAGTTCCCTGTCATATTCCTTTCGATGAAACTGTCCAAGCCATGAAATCTATCGGACGCTTAATGGATTTTAGCTTACGGGAAACCTCACAAGGAGGTTTAGCCACTACTCCTACAGGGAAGCGTCTCTATCAAGAACTTCGCGAGAAACATCGCCTCGAAGATTAAAAACCCTAATTACGTAAAAAATCGAGTAACCAAGAATTAGATTATTAATCGATATCTTAGTTACTCGATTTTTTCTGACTAATTGGATCGACAAACACCTATCCTTCAATTCGATTCTTTATCCTCCCCAAACATATGCCTTACATCACAATTCACCTTATTAGCTATTCTCAAGGCCACCTCTAGGGATGGATTGCGTTTCCCATTCTCGATCAAAGTGTAATGGGAACGACTGATCCCAACAGCTTTCGCTACTTCCGCTTGAGTTAGCTTACTTCTCATTCGAGCCTTAAATAATTGGTGACGCAATGTAATACACACCCCCCAAAAAGTTGCATTAAGCGACTTTATTATACCTCTTTTTCAATGCAGATTTCAATAGTTACTCCATAAAATGTAAATAAATGCGTGAAATGTTGCTTTAAGCAACTTTTTTCTGTAAAATATAGCTGAGGTGTTAACATTGACCAAAATTGGAATGCGAATTCGCTATTTAAGACAAATCAATGGTCTAACCCAAGGTGATCTTGCCAAGGCTCTTGGTATCTCTCGTAGCACAATAGCTTCTTGGGAATCTAATCGACGAACTCCCGAATTGAAAGCAGTGGAAACTATCGCTGATTTCTTTGAGGTTTCCATTGATTTCTTACTTGGGCGCGTTAATAATCCAAATGCATTTAGAACAGATGAATACGAAGAAAATTCCCCTGATTTTTCGCAGATATATTATAAACTACCTGAAAAAGCACAGGAAAGTATCCGAGAGTTTATTGAGTTTGTCAAACACAAGTATAATGTAGAAGAAAAAGATAAATAAGAAAAGAAACATTCCCAAAAGAGGATGTTTCTTTTTTCTTTTTGGCAGGGGTTCACATAAATTTATGGAATTTATAGACTAATCGAGAACGAAGGAGATGGATATTTGATGAAAAGGTTCATTGTACTCTGCCTTTTGGCTGTACTAACTCCGCTTATGTGTATTAGTGCTGCCTATGGGCAAGTAGAGACTCTTATTATTAACGAATTAATGGCTTCAAATGGTGACACTCTCCGAGACGAAGATGGCGATTCACCCGATTGGATAGAACTTTATAATCCAACGAATCAAGTCATCAATCTTGGCGGTTATGGAATTACCGACAGTACTAAGAAGGAGCCTTGGACTTTTCCTGACATACAAATTCAACCAAGGTCATACTTAGTAATATATGCTTCTGGAAAAGATCGAGTCACGAAAATCGGATCTACAACCCACATCCATACCGACTTTAGTCTGTCAATCGAAGGCGAACAAATCTTTTTATTTAACAAGGAAGGACGAATAATTGATTACGTTCGTTTTCCTCAACAGTATCGAGATGTTTCCTATGGTAGGACAGAATCAGGAGAATGGCGCTTTTTTAGTGAACCAACTCCAGGTAGTTCGAATGAGTCAACGCCAACATTGGGAATTAGCCAAAAACCTTCCGTTTCCGAAGACTCGAAGGTTTTTTCCGAACCGTTCTACTTAACCCTTGATGCTACCGAAGGCGCAACTATTTACTACGCTTTCGGTGGCGAAGAACCAAAATTATCTAGCCATGTTTACACAGAACCAATCTTGATCGACATGACCACGGTAATTCGCGGTATGGCGGTCGAGCCAGGTAAAGAACCAAGCCCCTCTTTTACTCGCACCTTCCTTTACGACGAAGATTACAATATCTCCGTGATTTCAATCGCAGTAGAGGACTTTTTGTTTGAAGATACTGGGATTTGGTTAAATAAAGATGCACGTGGCGAAGAATGGGAACGACCAGCGGCCGTCAGTTTTTTCGAAGCTGACGGCACTCTTGGATTCCATTATGAAGATGATCTTGGAATCAGAGTCCATGGTGGAGCGAGTAGAAGCTATGAAAAATCATCCTTACGCTTGTACTGGCGCAACCAAACCGCGCTTGAATATTCTCTTTTCCCAAATAAACCAGAGCTTGACTGGTTTAAAAGGATAATCCTGCGTTGCGGTGGTCAAGATTTGATTCATTGGGATGGAAGTTTGTTGCGTTGTGCTGTATTTAGCGAGTTATGGAGGCAAATCGGTGGTTTGGTCTCCAGTTATCATCCAGTGGTTGTGCTGATCAATGAACATAACTGGGGGATGTATGTACTTCGTGAAAGAATCGATAAGTACTATCTTGCTTCCAATTATGGGGTGGATCCCGACAATGTGGACCTTTTAAAAATGGAAATGTGGGGAATCCTCACTTTAAAAGAAGGCGACATGGATGAGTGGAATAGAATGTTTCGTTTCTTCGAAACCTCAGATTTCACAGATCCCGAAGTATACAAAAAAGCAACTGAAATGATCGATATTGCTAATTTTACAGACTATACGATTTTCCAGATCTATGCTGGAAATTTTGATTGGCCTCATAATAATATTTATATGTTTAGAGAGCGTACGGAAGGCGCAAAATGGCGTTTTGTCATGTGGGATCTAGATGATGCTTTCAATCTTCGTCAAGATACTCTCCATCATAACACCTTAGAGTGGGCTACTAGGGATCGTCCACGCTACGATCTAACTCCTTGGTGGATTCATGATGGCGGGGGAGCCTATCTATATACAACTTTGATGTTACGTAAGTTCCTAGAAAACCCGGAGTATCGTGAGTATTTCATAAAGCGCACCGATGAGATACTAAATACCATTCTCCATCCCGATCACGTCATCGCAGAGATAGAGAAGGCTGCCGCATGGGCTCGTCCAGGTGTAAAGTGGGAAGTCGAGCGTTGGGGAACTTCTGTTGAACAATGGGAGCGCGCTGTGGAAATAATGAAAGATTCTGCTCGCAGACGACCAGAAATCATGCGGGAACATTATCGTAACTACTTTAAAACCAATTCTATCTAAGAAATTTCTAGCCCCTTCCGTCGCTAAAGCAACTGAAGGGGCCTTTAGTATTAATCGTGCAACGGCACCACCAGGAAAATGAAATGAACTAAAAAACCTTGCTTCCGCTAACGGAAGCAAGGTTTTTTTAGATTCCTGCTACTTCGATTGGCATTGATAGAGTTTGAAATCCACCACCCGCATCTCCTGGTAGAGTGGTTTCTGGAACGGGAACTTGACTGCTTTCTTGTCGATAAACTTCTGGCACATTAGCACCATTTACGCCGAATACAAAGGTTGGTATAGTCAAGAAAACAACTAACGTTAAAATCGCTACTTTCTTCATTACTAATTCCTCCCTTTTGGTGATGTTTGCGGTCATAGACCGCTAACATCCCCTTCCCCCCTATTAACCCCATGTGGTTAAACTTCTACGTATCCGAGGAAATTCCTTCCTTTCTGAGAAATTTTTCCACCGCCAAAAATGCATCAACTACTTCGGCGGAAAACTGCCCGCCTCTTTCTTTTCTTAAACGCTGACACGCTTCCTCAGGAGTAAAGGCTGCTTGATACGGTCTAGTAGTAGTCATCGCATCATAGGCATCAGCAATCGACAATATCTGAGCCTCAAGAAGAATCTCCGAACCTTTTAAGCCAAAAGGATAACCTTTTCCATCATACCGTTCATGATGTTGAGCTACTATCTCGGCAACCTTGGCAAAATCACCTTCGCCTAATGTCTCTAAAATTATATCGCGCCCCCAAATCGGATGGTTTTTTACTAGCTCCCATTCTTCTTCGGTCAATCGATCTGGTTTACGTAATATTTCTTCTGGAATATTTGTTTTGCCAATATCATGAAGAACTGCTGCATATACCTGGTAAAAAAGACTCTCATCATCGAATCCCAAGTATCTTCCAACTTTGGTTACGATTTCTTGTAATCGAAAACTGTGTTCTTCGGTATACTGATCTTTTTCTTCAACCTCTTTAGCCAATTTCATCAATTGTTGTATGCGACTCTTTTGTTCATAGAAAACAGGAGAGTTCGTGAAATAAAGAAGAGATACTGGCGAAAGGGTTTCAAAGTAGACCTCGTCCTTAAGCCCATGAATAATGATGTAATCCCCTTCTTCAAGGATTTTTCCATCACGTTTTTGTCTAATTCGACCTTCTAGTATATACACAAACTCAAATATTTCGGGATTTGGGCTGGGTTTGAGAGCAAACAATTTCTGCTCAGCTATTTTTTGCTTGATTACTTCATGATCGCCACGCTTTGCGAGCAAAAATAGCTGAGTTGCTTTTTTTGCGACCATATCTTGGGACGTACCTTTAAAACCGTAAATAATTTCCATAAAGTGCCTCCTAGTTAGGCAAATAACCAATATATCATGATTCTCCAAATGATACGTTCTTCCTTTTTATTAAACGGTTCTCTAGTCCTATATCATTTTGGTAAAATCCCCATATTCTATACTGAATTCACTAGATCCCTAATTAGAGAGGAGGTTTCTAATGTCATCAGTACTCCAAATACCATGTAGTGGGTTTCTCTATACAGTTCAACCTGGGGATACAATGTTCTTTATTGCCCAAAGATTCGGCGTACCATTGCAGGCTTTGATCGCAGCTAACCCTCAAATACAGAACCCAAATCTGATTTTTCCTGGTCAGGTAATCTGTATTCCTGCTGTAGTGCGCAATTTCGAGTGTTCCATGTTGCTATTTAGGACAGCTAATCTTCCACCGATTCCTGGCGCAGATGCAGGAGGAGTGGCACGAGTTTATCAAATTTCTAACCGTCCTGGAAGTATTTTGGTTGCTGCAATCGGTTTACCTCAACCCCAAGCCTTAGGAGGCAACGTTTACGTAGCATGGATCCGTCGACCTGGGCTTCCATCTATCCCCTTCCAACTCTTACAAACGGGCCCTGTTGTGATCGAGCCAGGGGTATGGGTTGGAGCTTTCATATTTGACCCGAATGAACAAATCGCTCCATTCCAAGATATTATCGTTACTGCGGAACTAGGTTTCCCTGTAACAACACCGAACTTAAATCGGATCGCCTTGATCGGCCAGTTCAATCAATGTCAGCCACAATAAGGCTTATCATTGTGCGGGAAGTTCCAATTGGTATGAAATTGGAGCTTCCTGTTTCTTTCTAACTCTTAGCACTCTGCTTGCATTAAGAACGGCCAGAATGGTTACCCCTACGTCTGCAAACACCGCCTCCCACAAGGTTGCTACTCCAAATGCACCTAAAGTGAGAAAAAGTACTTTTACCCCTAGCGCGAGAACAATGTTTTGCACCACAATCCGCTTTGTTCTTTTGGCTACATCCATTGCTTCAACCAATTTTCCAGGTTCATCCGTGGTTAGAACAATATCAGCAGCCTCGATTGCCGCATCTGAACCTAGTCCACCCATTGCTACTCCAATATCAGCTTTTGCTAATACTGGTGCATCATTCATTCCATCGCCAACAAATGCAACCTTCTTAAGGCCTTTTTTCTTAAGATGATCAAAAATTTCCACCTTTTCTTCAGGAAGTAGTTCCGCATAAACATCATCTAAGCCCAATTTTTCGCCCACGGTCTGACCAACTATTTTTCTATCACCAGTTAACATGACCAGATGTAAGATACCTTTTTCCCTTAAAGCTTGCACAGTTGCAGTTGCATCTTCCTTTATTTTATCAGCTAATACAATGTAGCCAACATAAGAATTGTCGATCGCAATATAGACTACCGATCCTGGCTTCTCTACTTCTGGTACTTCAAATCCACTTCGCTTCATTAATCTATGGTTTCCAAGAATAACTTGAATCCCTTGAACGTAAGCCTGGACACCAAAACCAGGGATTTCTTGATACTCCGTAATATCTTGTTGCTCGATTTTAGCATGCGGTAATTGTTGGTGGTAGAAACTTATTATTGATTTAGCGAGGGGCTGATTTGAGAAAAACTCCGCGTGAGCCGCCATTGAAAGCAAGTAGTCTTTGGAAACAGTCTCTACTGGGACAATTTCTGTCACCTCGAAGACACCCTCTGTTAGAGTTCCAGTCTTGTCAAAGATCACTGCATCAACTTGATTTAAAGCATCAAGATAGTTCCCGCCTTTAACTAATACACCACGGCGAGAGGCTCCGCCAATACCACCGAAATATGTTAAAGGTATCGACAAGGTTAGAGCACATGGACAAGAAATCACTAGCATTACACAGGCCCGATACACCCATTCGCTAAAGGTAGCCCCAGAAATAATTAAAGGAGGTAGCATAGCAATCAACAGAGCGGTTAGGACAACAACAGGAGTGTAATAACGAGCGAATCTGGTAATAAACTGCTCCGTTAGTGCTTTCTTCGCCGATGCATTTTCCACCAAATTCAAGATCCGTGCGACAGCGGATTCTTGGTATTCATTGATCACCTCTAACTCCATTACCCCACTAATATTAATGTAACCGCTTAGTATCTTATCGCCTGGGAAAACATCACGTGGCATACTTTCCCCCGTTAACGCAGAAGTATCAACAGAAGAATTACCTTCAAGAATAATGCCGTCTAATGGTACGCGTTCGCCTGGTTTAACTACGATCAGCTCACCTTTAATAACATTTTCAGGACTAACTTGAATAATATTAGAATCTCTTTTGACATTCGCATATTCAGGTTTAATGTTCATCAAATCCGCAATCGAATCCTTAGCTCTGTCGACAGCCAAATCTTCAAAAAATTCTCCGATCCTAAAAAACAGCATAACTGCTACGGCTTCAGGATATTCACCAATAGCGAAGGCTGCGATTGTAGCGATCGACATCAATACATTCTCATTAAACAATTTTCGCAAACTTACTTGCTTAATAGCTTTTAGGAGGATTTCGCCTCCAGCCAAAAGATAACTGATGACGAAAAGCACTAAAGAATATTGAAATGACTTGTTTAAAACTAATGCGATCACAAACAACGCAATTGCCGCTAGCAAACCATACTCATGTTTTGTAATAGAAAAGCGCCTCATCTAAATCACCTATTTTCCTGAATAAATTTCTTTGATATGGGAGAATCCTTGTTCAAAGACCTGCTTTACATGATCGTCATCCAAAGAATAATAAACAACCTTTCCTTCACGTCGGAACTTAACAAGTTTCGCTCTTTTTAGTACCCCCAATTGGTGAGAAATTGCTGATTGTGTCATCCCTAACGCTGCTGCGATATCACATACACACATCTCATGCTCTAAAAGTGCAGAAAGAATTTTTATCCGCGTCGAATCTCCGAAAACCTTGAATAATTCAGCTAGATCATATAGCTCCTCATCGGGTGGTAAACTTGCAACTACTTTGTCGACAACATCCTGATGAATAATTCGCACTTCACAATTGTCTATTTCGCTAGAATTAAACATTGATCCCATCCTTTCAATAATTCAATCATTTCAACATCTGTTCATATGTTCATCTATGTTTATTATAAAATCTTTAGTTGGTAAAATCAATAGAATAGAGAAAAAAGAAAGAGAACTCTCCAAAACTTTGGAAAGCCCTCTTATAGACTTTGATTTTTATTTTTCGAATCTCTGGAAACGATTAAAGATAAGGTTTCTTAAAATGCCTTGTTGTGGGGCAAACAAAGCGGCAAGTAGAAAAATCGCCGATGCGACCAAAACGATCGCTCCTCCAGAAACTATGTTATAAACAAAAGACAGATATAAACCCACTACTGCAGAGAAGAAACCAACAAATGTCCCGATTAGCACCATGTGCGAAAGTTTATTCACAAGAAGATAAGCTGTTGCTCCTGGAGTTATGAGCATTGCTACTACTAGGATAATCCCTACCGTCTCTAAACTGGCGACGATCGCAAGTGTGATTAACAACATTAAACCATAATGCAAGAAAGACGTCTTAATGCCCATTGCGGCAGCCTGGATCGGATCAAAAATATAGAGCAGTATTTCCCGAAAGAAAAAATATACTAGTCCTAGAACAGCAACACTTACTGCCAAGGTAAGAATTAAACTAGACATAGATACCCCTAAGACATTACCGAAGAGGATATGCATTAAATGAGTGGTAGTTGCAATCCTAGATATCATTACTATCCCAAGCGCAAAACAAGTGGTGAACATTATCCCCATTGAAGCATCTTGTTTAATACGCGTGTTTCTTTCGATAAATCCCATTCCCAGCGCCGAAAGTGCGCCAGCGATAAACGCACCGATAGCAAAGGGAATTCCCAACAAATAAGCACCTGCTACACCTGGCAAGACCGCGTGAGAAACAGCATCACCTAAGAGTGACCACCCCTTTAGAACAACAAAACAAGATAATACCCCACACAGTATTCCTACCAAGATCGAAGTTAATAGAGCTCGTTGCATGAATGCGAATTGAAATACCTCTGCTATGGAAGGTGGTAAAATATTAACAATAACCATTAAACCATTGATCAAGAATGTGACCAGCGCTTCTCCAAATCGCATGATCATAATCATTACTTCACCCCGCGATGCTATGATAATTGAAAAAGTTCGCTTATTATTTTTTCATCAAGCACTTTTTCAGGAGAGCCATCAGCGATAATGCGTTTATTGAGAACAATCGCTCGATCGGCGATCTCTCGCATTCTATTTAAATCATGCGATGCCATGATAATGGTACACCCTCTTTCCTTCAGAGCGAGAAGAATCTGAATAATAGTTTCTTCTGATTCCTTATCAACCCCATTAAAAGGTTCGTCTAGTAGCAAAATACTTGCCTCTTGAGCTAAAGCTCGCGCTAGAAATACCCTTTTCTTTTGACCACCAGAGAGAGCTGAAATAGGCTTTCGAGCAAAAGATTTCATTCCTACCATTTCCAATGCCTTGTCAATTACTAGCCACTGTGATTTATTGATTGCAAATGGAAATAACCTTGAGGCGACGCTTGAACGCAAATGATTATATCTTCCAGTTAAAACAACATCCCGAACTTCGATGGGAAAGTCCCAATCAATGAACCCTTCTTGCGGTGCATAGGCTACCACTCCTCTGCGTTGTTGAACATGGGTTGGTTCCCCAAATATCCTAAGCTGCCCCCTTAGAGCTTTTTTCTGACCGACGATTATTTTAAATAACGTGGATTTACCAGCACCGTTCGGTCCTACTAGAGCAATTAATTCTCCAGGAGGCAGTTCCAAATCAATTCTATTCAATACTAGGTCGGTAGAAGTCGGGTAGGCCGCACTGATACTTCGCGCCATTATTGCATACAATTGAATTCCTCCTCATTCACCTAGTACTTCCAGAAGTAACCTTACATTTGCCCTTTGAAGCTCTACATAAGACTCGACACCTGAACTAATATTGCCGATCGAATCAACATATAGGGGTCCTATTATCTTAATTCCTGTATCCTGGGCAATCGTTTGAGCAAACCTAGGAGAACCAGTGCTCTCCCAAAAAATAGCTGCTGGCTGTTTCTCACGAATTATGCGTATTATTCGCATCATCTGTTGTGGTGTTCCTTGTTCTTCACTATTAGTACCCCAAATCGCATCATGAAAGAATCCGTATCTTTTTGCGAAGTAAAAAAAGGCTGCCTCACTCGTAATCAAAACTTTTTTTTCAACAGGGAGATTCGAGATTATTTCCTTAATCTCTAAATCTAGTGATTCAAGTTCAACCAAATATTTAGCAGCATTCGCTATATAATCAGAAGCATTGATTGGATCGAGCTCAATTAGAGCATCTCTAATTACTTCTACATAGGCTTGAGCACCTTTAGGATCCATCCAGATATGAGGATCCGGATCACCTGCTAGACCACCCGTGATTATTGGCATAGGAGGATATTCGCTTAGTTCAGCCACAGGGATAACCTGAACGTCTTTTCTGATCACAGCTCTTACCTGTCTCATCCATTGCTCGGTATTATATCCGTTGTAGAAGACTATATCGGCTTGTTCCAAATCAACAAAGTTTCGAGGGGTTAGTTCCCACTCATGTACTTCGGAACCGATAGCAGTGATACAACGAACGTCTGCGAGGTCACCAGCTACTTGCTTTGTAAAATCCTCAAGGATTGTAAAGGTTACAACTATAACAGGTTTATTGTTTAATTCCTTAACGTGCCCATAGCTAAAATAGGAAAGTACTATCAGCAATCCCAATCCGATAAGGAAAACTTTCTTCACGCACCTACACTCCCTTTTCTTCCAGTCAGCAACTGTAGTGTTTATAGCTAGAAAACTCCTTAACCAAGATATGCAAGAAGCTTTTCCCTAGTTACTACTTCAACTTTATGAACTCTTTTAGACATCGAGACAAAAGCGTAGTATAATTATGGCGTTAGCGCAATATAACATTTAGAATGAGGAGGAAGCACCTTGAGCGAAAGTATTGTGATCACCAGACAGCTTCCTGGGCTACAAGACATGATTGAAATTTTGCCTGAAAACTGGAAGGTTTGGATCAGTCCGCATGAACGCAATCTTAGGAAAGAAGAATTGATTGAAAAAGCACATGATGCTACGGGTATCTTAGTTTTCGGGGAGCGGATCACTGAGGAAGTTCTTGAACAATTACCTAAGTTAAAGGCAATAACTACTTATAGTGTTGGACTTGATCATATAGACTTGGAGGCTGCTGCCAGAAGGAATATTACGGTGGCAAATTTGCCTGATGAGGTTACATACACTACGGCCGAATTAGGGATGACCCTGATCCTCGCCTGTACTCGAAGATTGCTCGAAGCTGATCGAATCGTTCGCAAATCCAATCCATACTTCTCTAATTCATCACTAATTTGTGGAAACAATCTGCAAGGGAAGACTTTAGGAGTAGTTGGTTTTGGTAGAATCGGACAGAGAGTAGCTAAAATGGCTAAAGCATTCGAAATGAACATTATTTATTACAACCGTAGTAAGAAGCCAGATGCGGAAAAAGAACTCAATGCTGAGTATCGTGAACTTGATCAACTTTTGAATGAAGCAGACGTGGTAATTCTCTGCGTTCCTGGCGGTGAGGAAACTAAACATTTAATCGGCTCCAGAGAAATCTCATTACTAAAACCTACCGCAATCATAGTAAACATTGCTCGCGGAACAGTTGTTGATGAACAAGCACTCACTGAAGCACTTAAAGAAGGTAGAATTAAAGCAGCTGGGCTTGACGTTTACGAAAGAGAGCCACGTACAACTCCTGGGCTGGTCGAACTCGATAATGTAATCTTAACCCCGCATATTGGAACCACCACTTTAGAAGCTCAACTACAAATGACCGCTAGGGCATTAGAAAAACTAAGAGATTCGCTTTTGAACCGAAAGTAAAAAAACACCCCTTTGACCTTATTATGTCAAAGGGGTGTTGCGCTTCTCCTAGCTCAGTTTGAATTAAGAATCATTGCTGCAAATTTTTCGATATTCTCGGTAAATATATTGTATTGATTTTCTTTAACTCTAGCGACCATCCTGATGATCATCTTGGAGATGATGTCCATCTTCTCTAGTGATAACTCATAGCCAAAGTGTTCGATGGCTTTTGCATGCCTTGTTAGCTCTGGATCAAATACTAGTTGCGATTGTTCTACCACTTTATCTAAATCGGCTGCACAAATAAAGAGCCCTATTTTCTTAGTGAGTAATTCTGGCAAATTGTGGTTGATGAAAGCAACGATCTCTGGCAGGGTTTTTCCCATATAGATCGGTCCACCGATCACCACCCAATCAAATTCTTCCAGGTTCGCTGGTTCGCTCATTTTATGATCCACTAAGACTACGTCATGATCCCGATTAATCTGGTCTGACAAGAGCTTGGCACACTTCTCTGTACATCCATATTTTGATCCATACGCCACCAAGATCTTCATGCATTAACGCCCCTTATCCTAAAGATTGAACCCTCTAGTTTTAGCTGCCGAAATAACTCTATCGATAGCAACCATGTAGGCAGCATTTCGCATGCTAACCCCTTTTTCCTTCGATACCGACCAAACATTGGCAAAGCTTCGGACCATAATTTGTTCTAATCTTTCATTCACTTCTTGTTCATTCCAGAAGAACGACTGTAAGTTTTGAACCCATTCAAAATAAGAAACTACAACTCCACCTGCGTTAGCTAAAATGTCTGGAACGACATGTATTTCTCTGGCCTCAAGAATTTCATCCGCTTCAGCGGTTGTTGGTCCATTCGCCGCCTCAACTATTACTTTCGCTTTGATTTGGTTCGCATTTTGTTCAGTAATTTGTCCTCCTGTAGCGGCAGGAATAAGGATGTCCACATCCAAGGTAAGGATTTCCCCATTTGTGATATGAGAAATATTTGGAGCTGCATAGTCTTTTAATGTACTCTTTGGATTCTCAGCTAAAAACTCGTTAATGGATCCCAAATCAAGCCCTTCTGGATTAAAGATACCGCCAGAGATATCACTAACAGCCACTACTTTAAAGCCACTTTCAGCTAATACCTTAGCAGTAACCGAACCAACATTACCATATCCTTGGATTGCAACAGAAGTTTCTTCAGGTTTTATGCCTAATTTTTTGGAGACCTCTAAAGTAGTATACAATACTCCTCTTCCTGTCGCCTCTCGCCGCCCAACCGAACCACCCAAGCCAACGGGTTTTCCAGTTACCACACCTAGGGTAGTATTTCCTTTGAACACACTGAAAGTGTCCATAATCCATCCCATTTCTCTAGCGCTGGTATTAATGTCTGGAGCGGGGATATCCTTATCTGGGCCAATTAACGGCATAATGGCCACTGTATATCTCCTTGTCAATCTTTCAAGTTCACCTACTGAAAGTTCTTTTGGATCGCAGATAACTCCTCCTTTTGCTCCACCATAGGGAACATTAACCACTGCGCATTTCCAGGTCATCCAAGCTGCTAATGCTTTGACTTCCTCTCTATTTATTGATGGACTAAATCGAACTCCACCTTTGTACGGACCCCGGTGGCTGTTATGTTGCACTCTAAATCCTGTAAATACCCTAACTGACCCGTCATCCATTACTACTGGAAAAGAAACTGTTAATTCCTTTTCGGGATGCCTTAAAAACTCATATTCTTCCCTTGAATATCCCAAACTTTGGGCAGCTTTATCTAGCTGTTTTAACATCGAAGAAAATGCATCTGTAGTCATTAAATATCCTCCTTTTGAAAAGACCTAAAAGGAGAGCTAGCCCTTTCTCTGTCTCTTCTTTAAACTATTCCTTTATCCATATTTCGGGTTTATACTCCCATGAGCCATCGAGTGCTCTAACTTTTAAATTCCTGAACTCCGCTGAAGTAGCCCATGTCCCGAGCCCGACCATTCCTTTGCCGCCAACGTTTTCCGTAAAAACTAATTGGCCGTTCCGATAATATTCTAATCTATTTGCTCGAAAAGCAATTCTGATGTTATACCATATATCAGTTTCCAGCGATTCGGGGACAAATTGACGTATAACGCTGCGATTTCCGTTTACTTCATGCTCAATCGTAGACTGAGTATTTCCCCAGCCTCCGATATTAACCCAGTATAAATTCTTAGAATCCTTGGCACCAACAATGATTAAAAAGCCCTCTGCACCGCCAGTCTTCTTGGCTTCTAACTCAAACTCATAATTTCTCCAGTTTGGATCACCAAAAAAAGCTCGATGATCGGTTGCCAAACTTTGTTGGCTAATAACCCCATCAATTATATCCCATCTCCC
>JAAYFS010000060.1 GCA_012728115.1 Bacillota bacterium
CATCTAGCACGGCCCCCGTTTCCTAACGGAACATAAGTTCAGCGTAGACACTAAGGATAAACGCTAAGTTTCCCACTTTCACCGCCTGGCTGTATGGACCCACCGCTGCAGGAGCTTTGTCTGTACTAATAATTGTTCTCACATTATCACCTTCCACTTTTTCACCTATTATAATATGATAATAAGGCTCTGGATATATTATGTCAAATTGTTAAATTCCTTGCCTTAAAAGGAGCGATTATGTTAGTCTTAAGATAACAATAAACGTTCTCTAAGTATGATATCGGTTTTCCGCAGCCGAAAAGACTTCATTAACAATTTAGAGTAAAACAGGAGGATGAACGATGCCTATTTTAGTAACTGGAGGCGCTGGCTACATCGGTAGTCATACCGTAAGAGCACTTGAAAAACAAGGCAGAGAAGTGATCGTGGTGGATAATCTATCTAAAGGTCATCGCTCAGCAGTCAAAAACTCTCCTTTATATGTTGGCGATTTAGGCGATCGAGCTTTTTTAGAAGATCTTTTTAAAAAATACAAGATCGATGCGGTAATTCATTTTGCCGCCCTTAGTCTTGTAGGAGAGTCCGTCCAACACCCTGATGCCTACTTTAAAAACAATGTTGGCCACGCTTTGACTCTTTTAGACGTTATGTGCGAAAACAATGTTAATAAAATCGTATTTTCTTCAACCGCTGCAGTGTATGGTGAGCCAGAAATTGTTCCGATTCCAGAAGATCATCCCAAGGATCCGACCAGCCCATATGGTGAATCTAAACTTTTCGTTGAGAAAATTCTTAACCGTTACGATCAAGCATATGGAATCAAATATTGTTCGCTAAGGTATTTTAACGCTGCTGGGGCGGATCCCAAAGGCGATATCGGTGAAGACCACTCTCCTGAAACTCATCTGATTCCTATCGTACTACAAACTTTGCTTGGTAAACGTGATTCCGTAAAGATCTTCGGCACCGATTATCCAACTCCTGACGGTACTTGTATTAGAGACTATATCCATGTCAATGATCTTAGTGATGCCCACATCCTTGCTGTCGATGCTTTAGAAAGAGGATCTGAGTCAAAAATCTATAATCTTGGCAATGGTAAAGGTTTTTCCGTGAGAGAAGTAATTGAAACCATTGAAAAAGTCACTGGAAAAATGGTGCCTGCGGAAGAATCGGAACGTCGCCCTGGTGATCCAGCTGTATTGGTTGCATCTAGTCAGAAGATCATTGATGAACTTGGCTGGAAACCACAATATCCGAGCCTAGATGATATAATCGAAACCGCTTGGAACTGGCATAAACAATTCCCTAACGGGTTTCCTGATTAGGAGGAGGTAGTAACATGAAAAAAGTAGCAAAAAACGGGATGAAAAAAGAGGTTAAAACAAAAGACGACGGTCGTTACATCATTTTCTATCAATTCAAGAAAAAGCGAGGTAAGGATAATGTCTGAACTACGGTGGAATCCCCAACTCCAACAATGGGTAATCGTTGCCACTCATCGTCAAAATCGTACGTACAAACCTCCAGCTGAATTCTGCCCTCTATGTCCAACCAAACCAGGGGCATTCCCAACTGAGGTTCCTGCTGACGATTATGAAATAGTAGTTTTCGAGAATAAATTTCCTTCTTTAACCCCTTCACCTAGTGAACCCGCGGTAGAAGGTTCCGAGCTTTATCCTGTGGCGCCAAATAAAGGGGTTTGTGAGGTAGTTCTTTATTCGTCGAAACATAATGGAACACTTGCTGAGGAATCAGTTGAACATATAACAAATCTGATCCACGTATGGGCTGATCGTTACACTGAACTTGGTAATAGACCAGAGATAG
Source organism: Bacillota bacterium (assembly GCA_012728115.1). GTDB lineage: Bacteria > Bacillota > Limnochordia > Darwinibacteriales > JAAYFS01 > JAAYFS01. The sequence goes on from JAAYFS010000060.1 coordinate 1,834, forward strand.
AGTATGTTTATATTTTTGAAAATAAGGGCGAAGCTGTTGGAGTCACTTTGCACCATCCCCATGGTCAGATTTATGCATTTCCATTTATTCCGCCTTTCCTAGAAAAAGAACTAGATTCAGCCAAGAAGCATATGGACACACATGGGACATGCCTGTATTGTGATATCCTAAAACAAGAGAAGCAGGACGATCTACGAATTGTTTCCGGGAATGATAGTTTTACCGCTTTTGTACCTTTCTTCGCTCGTTATCCTTATGAAGCACATGTATATCCAAAACGCCACGTAGGTTCCATAGCGGATCTTACAGATTCTGAATGCGAAGAATTAGCGGTAGTGTTAAAGGATTTGATGATGAAATATGATTCCCTATTTGGGTTTTCTTTACCATACATAATGGTGATTCACCAAGCTCCAACAAAAGGGGATTATCCAGAATATCACTTCCACTTCGAATTTTATCCTCTCCATCGGGCAGAGAATAAATTAAAATTCCTAGCTGGTGTTGAATCTGGTGCTGGCACTTTTATTACCGATATGAGCCCCGAAGATCAAGCAAAACGTTTGCGAGGTGATAAAGAATGAATTTAAAGCAAATCGAAATTACCTTTTCAGAACAGTTTCCAACCGCTAAAAACCCAATTATGGTTTCTGCCCCTGGTAGAGTTAATCTAATTGGAGAACATACCGACTATAACGATGGATTCGTGCTTCCTATGGCGATCGATGCGAAAATAGTATTAATGGGGGCTAAAAGACAAGATACAACCGTGAATCTCTACTCCATGGACTATCAAGCACTCGATTCATTTACGATGGATAATATTGAACATACCCAGGAGAATTCCTGGAGCAATTATATTCGTGGCGTATGTTCAATGTATATTGAAGCTGGGTATTCACTTTCAGGCATGGATGTAGTGCTTCAAGGAAATGTACCCCAAGGTGCAGGTCTTTCCTCTTCTGCTGCATTAGAGATCGGTACTGCTTTATTACTAAAAGAGTTAAATCAACTCGAAGTACCAGCTGTTGAAATGGTGAAACTCGCCCAAAAAGCTGAAAATGAATTCGTTGGTGTTAACTGCGGAATCATGGACCAGTTTATTTCTATGCTCGGCGAGCAGGACAATTGTCTATTAATCGACTGTCGTTCACTTGACTACCAACTAGTACCTGTGCCCTTTAGTTCAGCAAACTCAAGTGTAGTTGTAGTTGATAGCGGTGTTAAACGTGGTTTAGTAGATTCAGAATACAACTTAAGAAGAAGTCAGTGCGAACAAGCTGTCTACGAATTAAAAAAAGAATTACCTAAGATAACATCATTACGTGATGTGGGAATCGATAGCCTAGATTTTATCAATCAACTGCCTGAAGATTTAGCAAAACGAGCCCGACACGTTGTAACGGAAAACAACCGCGTTATTGAATCGGTAAAAGCCTTGAAAAACGGCGAACTTGAAAAATTCGGTACCCTTATGTATCAATCCCACGCTAGCCTCCGCGACGATTACGAAGTAAGTTGCAAAGAATTGGATCTATTAGTGGAGTTAGCTCAAAAAATACCAGGTACGATCGGTTCGAGAATGACTGGTGCAGGATTCGGAGGTTGCACCGTATCGATTGTAAAAAATGAGCACTTAGATCTATTTAAGGAAAAAGTTAGCCGCGAATACCAAGAGCAAACAGGAATCGAGCCAAGAATTTTCGTCTTTAACGCTAGCAAAGGAGCTCATAAAGTTTTTTAATGGTAGTAAAGAAAAGACCTTGCCTTTTTAAGTTTCTTTAAGGCGAGGTCTTTCTTAATGCGTCTTGAACTGCTTCAAACATTGAAACTTTTGATGGTGGAGTCTCGTTCCACCAAAACTCCCAAGCTTTGATTGCCTGCCAAACCAGCATTCCAACACCATTCTGGGCCTTACATCCGACTTGACGTGCATGTTTTAAAAGTAGAGTTTCCTCGGGATTATATATTATATCGACAACAACATGTTTAGATGTTACCAATTCCAAAGGAATAGGTGATTGGTTAAAGTAAGGCGCCATACCCACCGATGTAGTATTCACAATAAGATCGACTTGGGCAACAACGTCCTTTAACCCTTCGACACTTAGATCAACTACGTTGCAAATTCTATGTTCACTAGCACCCACGTTTAAATCCTTAGCTAATTTTTCTGCCCTCTCCTTGGTTCGATTGGTGATACAAACATCATTTCCTGCGCTTAATAACGAACTAACTATTGCTCTAGCGGCACCCCCCGCCCCAATAACAAGGCAATTAAGATCTTTGGGCTCCATCAATTCGTCCGCTAAAGATGCTAGAAACCCTTGTCCATCGGTATTGTGACCGATTATCTTTCCATTTTTTTCGAATTTAATAGTATTAACTGCTCCGATCACTTTAGCTTCTGAAGTTAATTCTGTCATTAAGGGCACTACCTGCTCTTTAAATGGAATAGTTACATTAAAACCTGTAAATCCAAGGGATGCTGCACCTTTAATTGCTGCCGCTAATCCTTCTGCCTGTACTAAAAAAGGTAGATAAATAGCTTGTTTTTTGGCTTCAGCTAAGGCTACCGAATGCATCACAGGCGAAAGCGAGTGGGATATTGGATTGCCTATAACACCTAGTAGTTCCAAACAATCCCCTCCTACTTAATTTTATCTATTGATAGCTTGTCGTCTTATCGACTCTAAGTGTAATTTATTATCAAAGACATATTGTAAAATCTCTTCCACACTCTTTACTCCAATAACCCGAACTCCTGAAATATATCTTGGTAATTCCTCACGGTTTACTTCGGGAACAAAGACAGTCCTAATCCCCGCCTGACGAGCTGCAAACACTTTTTCGTGAACCGAACCGATCGGTTTTACATTACCGCGAAGCGAAACCTCTCCAGTAACAGCGATATTCTGCGGGATTGGTACACCCTTAACTGCACTTATGATTGCAATAAGCATTGCCACCCCCGCTGAAGGGCCATCGATTCGTCCACCACCAACAATATTTACATGCACGTCATAATTCCTAATGTCTTCTTGAGTCAAAGCACGAAAAACTGCACTAGCGTTAAATAAACTGTCTTTCGCCATGCTACCAGCTGTTTCGTTAAAGCGAATTGTGCCGTTTCCATCCTCCCGTTTATAAGCAATTGCTTCGATTTCAATAATTGAACCTAAAAACCCTCGTACCCCTAATCCGAAGATCTTTCCGACTTCTAATTCATCAGAACCCTTAATCGATATTGCTGGTGTGAGTCTCGCACTTTTAATGATCTCACGCACATCATCTTTAGTAATTTGAACTGGTTCAGTTAAGGTTCCCCTATTCTCTCTACGCTTAAATAAGGCTATACTCACTGCGTCTGCCAGAATTCTCGTGGCTTTTCGACCTTCGATCGTATACTCGGCAATGATTGCTTCTACCCCTTTTTCCAGCTCGACTTCGAGTCTCTTTGCCGCTTGTCGGACAATACGTTCTATATCACTCGGTGTAAGCGGCTCAAAGAAGATTTCTGCACAACGTGACCGTAATGCCATATTCAGCTCAGAAGGGTCGCGTGTTGTTGCTCCGATTAAAATAAAATCGGCTGGTGCCCCTTCTTCAAACAACTTATGAATATACTTTGGTACATTTGGATCAGCTGGATCATAATAAGATGATTCAAAAAGAACTCTTTTGTCTTCGAGAACTTTAAGCAGTTTATTTTGTAAGATTGGATCTAGTTCGCCAATCTCGTCAATAAACAAGATTCCACCATGGGCTTCCGTAACCAAACCCAATTTCGGTTCGGGAACTGCACCATCAACAAAATCCCTTTTGGCTCCTTGGTAAATAGGATCATGGACAGAACCCAAGAGAGGATTGGCTGCTTCCTTTGGATCCCATCTCAGTGTTGTACCATCAACCTCAACGAACTTTGCTTCTAGATTAAACGGCGATTGTTCCCACTTCTTTGCTTCCTCCAAAGCCAGGCGAGCCACAGTAGTCTTTCCTACGCCTGGCGGTCCATAAATTATCACGTGTTGGGGAAATGGTGAGGTAAGGTTCGCTAATAAAGCCTTAATCGCCTGCTCTTGCCCAACTACATCTTTCAAACTCTTTGGTCGTAAAAGATCAAGAGCAGATTTCGATAAGTGAGTCTGCTCAAGCATTTCTAACTCTGCATATTTCCTAAGAGTATAGGCATTGTCAGGACCAGACGTTTCTTTTAATACCTGGGCCCGTATTTCCTTTAGATATTCGTGTTGTTTAATCCTTATTTTGTCATTGACTTTCTTTTCAATTCGTTCCTCGATCGTTCTTTTGGCTAGGAGATCAACTACTATGTCCTCTAATTCTTGCACTTTTTCTGGCAAGTTCTCGGAATGTATTCTATTCACAGACGTGTTTTCCATGATAATTTTTTGATACGCTAGCACACGATCTTCAATGGACGGCGATAACATCTCCTCTAGAACTGCCATCTCCTTCGCCTTAACTAAAAGTTGTTGTTTTCCGAATAGATCGAGTAGTAATTCGTGTAGAACATCGATTTGTTTATTGAGAAAGTCTTTGTCCAAAAAATTTCTCTCCTTTTACTCCTCTACTACCTGTACTTTGATAGTAGCTTGAACTTTAGGGTAGACCTTTACCTGAATAGGAAAAGTCCCTAAAGTCTTAATTGGCTCCTTTAGCTCGATCTTCCTTTTGTCAATTTCCACCTTATATTGCGCTTGTAAACGCTCGCTTATCTCCTGTGCGGTTATTGAGCCAAAGAGCTTACCTGCATCCCCAACCTTCGCCTTGATTTGTAATACTTGGTTATTTATTTGCTCAGCAATTTTCTTGGCTTCACTTAATTGCTTATCTTGTTTTGCTTTTTCGGCGTCCTTCTCATTTTTTAGCCTTTTAAGATTACCTGCGGTAGCTTCTGACGCTAAGCCGCGAGGAAATAAAAAGTTTCTGCCATAACCCTCCGCTACTTCAACAATATCGCCTTTCTTACCTAAATTCTTAACGTCCTTTTCCAAAATAACTTTCATTTCAATTCCTCCTTCTTTGGATCATTATTACGATTTCTGAAATCAAACCACAGATCTAAAACCCCGAAGATCGCTAAGATAAACACCCCAATGGTGGATGGAAAAAATAACAAAAAGATGAATAGCACCCGATAGAAAGTTGGGACAGCATTTTTATCAAAATAGAACCAGACTATAGCCAGACCCTGAATAAAAAATAACACCAAAAACGCAGAAATTAAGTTTAATCCGATGACGGACAATATTTCCAATGAAAGAAAACCACTGATGGTATTTAAAAGTACCGACAAAAAGAATAGCCAGATAAAATACCAAGGCCACTTCCATGTCCGAAAAGGTGGAAGCCCAGGAACTTCATCACCTAGGCGACGCAAAATTAATCTGGAGATTATCAAAGCTATTATGGCCTGTGCAAATGCTGTAATCACCAAGCCTATAGGAATTAGTTTCTTGACAACATTGATCAGAACTATCAATGACTCGTTGTATTCGGCAATAAACTCCGGAGTAAAGCCTGTACTCTCCAAAATCTTGATCCATTGCTCAGATGTTTGATCAAAAACTTCGGTGTACACGTTTATAATATTGGTACCAAATAGAATTGAGAGTGATACTGCCCGCAAGATCATGGAAGCAATTGCTGAACCAGTCACCAAACCAACTATTTGAGTAATATTGAATTTTTCTCGCAGGGTGATTCCCAAAGCTATTCCGACTAAGCCAATAGCAATTATATCAAACGAAACCAATACTGACCGCAATATTAGCGCGGATAAAAGCGCAGAGGTTACTGAAACAATGATCCCTGGGCGAAGTCCATTCCTATAGACCATTATTGCTAACGGAACTGGCAAAACAAGCGAAACGGAGCTAAAAACCGAACCTAAAACTGCTAATAAAACTGTAACTCCAGCTAGCATGGCTCCTTCAGTAATAGTTTTTGTTTGCATAGTATTTCTCCTTCATCAACAAGTGGTTTCAAAAAACGAACGAGTCTAAGGTAAAATTTTTACGATAAGTTCAAAAAAGAGCAGCTATGCTGCTCTTTTGTTTAGATTAATCTAACGTATATGGCATAAGAGCAATGTACCGTGCACGTTTAATTGCTCTAGTAAGTTGCCTTTGATGAAGCGCACAATTTCCCGAAATTCTACGGGGAAGAATCTTGCCGCGCTCTGTAATATATCTACGTAAACGGCCAACTTCTTTATAATCGATTGATTCTATCTTATCAACACAAAAGGAGCAGACCTTTTTTCTGCTTCTCCTTCCGCCTTTATCTCTCACCATTTTTCCCTCCAAACCACGCTTAGTACACTCTTAGGTAAGAATCTTTGTTAAAATGGTACATCATCAAAATCAGATTCGGGCGGGGTTCCAAAATCTCCGTCAACATTCTCTGGACCTTTCCAGTCTAAGAAGCGAACTTGATCAGCAACAACTTCTGATGCTTTTCTTCTTATTCCGTTTTGATCATCGTAAGATCGGATCTGAAGACGTCCTTCGACTGCAACTAATCTACCCTTATTTAGATAGTTAGCGCATGTTTCCGCTAATTTTCTCCAGGTTACTATATCAATAAAATCGGCTTCCCTTTCACCACTCTGGGAAGAGAAGGGACGATCCACAGCTATAGTAAAACTGGTGACAGCTAATCCGCTTTGGGTATAACGCAATTGTGGATCAGCAACCAAACGCCCGATTAAGATAACTCTGTTTAACAACGGTGATCACCCCTTAGCTCATTCTTAATCTTTGCGAACGAGCAGATAACGAACGACCTCTTCTGTAATGCGTAAAACACGCTCAACCTCAAATGTCGCATCGTTCTCCGCATTGAATTCGATCACCACATAGAAGCCATCGGTGTTTCCGTTGATCTCGTATGCTAAACGTCTTTTACCCCATTTATCGATCTTAACGATTTCGCTGCCTTGATTAGTGATCAGATCAGAAATCTTTCCAATCGAAGCTTCTAATTGTTCTTCGTCAGCACCAGCTTTGAGAATTAGCATTAGCTCGTACAATCTCACCGTAGCTCCACCTCCTCCCTTTGGACTTTGGCCCCAAGCTAAAGTGAAACTTGGAGCAGGGCATGTTACATTATATCATTTCCAAATATTAAAAGTCAAACATTGAATCTGAAGAGAACTACGTCACCGTCTTCGATCTCGTAATCCCTTCCTTCTGACCTTAGTAAACCTCTTTCCTTAACGGAAGCCATTGAACCTTCAGTAATTAAGGTCTTAAACGAAACCACTTCTGCTCGAATAAAACCTCTTTCCATATCCGAATGGATTTTGCTGGCTGCCTCTGGAGCTTTGGTTCTTTGTTTTACCAACCAAGCACGAGTTTCTGGACCTTTAATGGTGTAAAAAGTGATCAAATCTAGTAGTTTTAGTCCGCTAATTACGATCTTATGGAGACCTAACTCTTTAATACCATACTCTTCCATGAACTCCTTTTGCTCCTGCTCCGCCAGTTCAGTTATTTCTGCTTCAAGACGAACAGGGATGGGTATCACACTAGCGTTATCTTTAGCGGCTTTCTCTTTTAACCCTGCAAGAATATCTTCCGAGTAGTCATCATCGATATTAGCGACGTAGATCATCGGTTTATTGGTTAAAAGATCCAAGTCTCTCGGAATCGGTATCTCAATATTTCTAACTGGTATTCCTTCCTCCAAGGCTTCTTTTATCTTTTGGTAAGTGTTATACTCATCTTTATACTTTTGTTCGCCTGTTTTTAGCATTCTTGCTGTCTTTTCTAAACGATTTTCCATCGTTTGCAGGTCAGCAAGCAATAGCTCTGTTTCAACTACTTCCGCCTCCGCAAGCGGATCTACTTTACCTATGGTATTAATTATTTCTGGATCATTAAAGGCGCGGACAACATGAACAATTGCGTCCACTTTTCTAATATTGTCAAGAAACTGATTGCCCAAACCCTCACCTTTATTCGCACCTTTAACTAGCCCCGCGATATCCACAAATTTGATCATAGCTTGGGTTAGTTTATCTGGTTTGATAATTTTAGCAAGCTGAAACAGCCTCTGGTCTGGAATTGGCACCAAACCGATATTGGGATCAATCGTACAAAAAGGATAGTTTTCAGCTGGAACTTTTGCTTTTGTTAAAGAATTAAATAAGGTGGACTTACCGACGTTCGGCAATCCAACAATCCCTATTTCAAGACTCATTTGGGCTTGTCCTCCTCTCCCGTTTTCGCTAACCATTCAGCAAAACTGAATGGTTAGCTAGCACATACAAATAACCATTTTCCTATCCCTATATCTGATAGGCCAAAATCCGTTGAAGAACCTGATTTCTAAGGTCATCTATTAGTTTAAAATCTATATTTTTTCCATAACAGTCTTCAAGCTGATCGTGAATGTCCTTAGCTCGTTCAAGTTCTTTATATGCCTTGCTCAAAAGCAGATTGAAAAGTTCTTGATCTTCGCTATTTTGTTCAGTCGGATAGACCTGGCAACAATCGTCTAGATTGAAAACTGTACTGTCTTCAGGGTGATATTGGTGCGGATGATGCGAAGAAACAATTCCCACATCTAATTCTGGAACGAGAATATGTTCCACCACATTGGGGTTAAAAGCGCAATGGTATGCTTCGTAAGAAAAACCGCGCATTTCCAGGTTATTAATAAATGTTTGGAGCAATGTTTGCTTTGCAACTTTTACTTCGCCAGCTAAAATATATTTGGTTTTTACCCCACTCATAATATTATCTATATGGTTTCTCGGTCCTTTTGGCGTAATAGCTGAAGCAAAAAGATGTCTTTTATTTACTGTAAGGGTACTTGAATAGCGATCGTTAATTATCTCCTTCATAAGATTGATAGTTGCCTGTTTAAAGCGACCTTTATCTAAACATTCCTTATAATGATGTTCGCTTTTGTCATAAATGATTTTCGCTGCTTTGAGATAAAAGTAAGCGTTTTTGAAACAATTGGAATTAGCCTTAGATAGCCCAATGATATCGTCCTTAATCGAAACCAAGTTGTTTACATGCAAATATTCCCCCAGATTTACTATTTCTTCCACACATCCAGCGTACTTCGGATCGATTATATGTGGAGCAGTTGCATCAACTATTACAACCTTTAGTTGGGGACACACAACTGCGTCTAAAGAATCAGGATCTGAGCTGCAATAATAATACTCCAAATCAAAACCTTTAGCTTGCAAAGCTTCCCCAATCGAACGCATAAAGGTCCCTTTGCCTCCTCCAGGTCCACCCTTGAGTAAGAATATCCTATTAGCACCTGGATCGATCACTTGATCAAACAACGAAAAGAATCCTTGTGAAGTATTTCCCCCTAAGAATGCTTTTTTTATATAAGCCACTATTATCCCCCTTACGAGACAGATCATCATAGTTGAGATTATGCTGTCTAGGTTTATTTGTGCATGGTCTTTTTGATCTGTTTTAATAGTTTTTCTCGAGGTAATAGTATCACTCTGCCACAAGTTAAACATTTAATACGGGTATCTACCCCAGCCTTTAATACTTCCCAAATCTTACCACCACAAGGATGTTCTTTTCGCAACTCAAGTTTATCACCAACAGTATACAACCCGTTTACCTCCCGTACTTATTTCGTATTTACTTCTGCAATAACGATAGTTGTCCTTTTCATTACAGTTTTCCCATTTAATTTTATCATGGAACGGCAGGGTTTAAGCATTTCCCCCCGAAATAATTATGAAGAGCAAAAAATTAAAGCAAGGGAGATGGAAACTTGAAGTTGAAACGTGTTTTCGTATGTTTTCTCGCTCTTTTAGTTATTTTTATTGGTGCAATGAGCATGCAAGCAAACCCTACTACCGATGAACTGGTCGCAACAGTAAATGGCGTCGATATTACCGTAGAGGAATTTTTCCAAGCTCTTGAAGAACAAGGTGGGGCCATTGTTCTGGAAAGATTGATCCGAAATATACTCATGGTTCAAAAACAAGAAGAACTTGGTATCGACGTTGATGAAGATCTTCTTGAACATCAATGGGTAATGATTTTAATTCAATTAGGCGGAGAACCAGGTTTAAAACAATTCTTGGAACAAACTGGTCTTACCGAAGATCTATTTAGAGAAGAACTTCGTGCTAACCATATTTTAACCAGTATAGCAAAAAGACTAGCTTATGACAAAATAACAGATGAGGAAATCGAGGAATACTTCAATGAAAACCGTGATTCCTTCTTTATCGAAGAGCAAGTTGAAGCAAGTCATATCTTAGTCGAAACCGAAGAATTAGCTAATACAATTCTAGAAGCCTTAAAAAATGGCGAAAGCTTTGAAGAACTATCAAAAGAACATTCTTTAGACCCAGTTGCAGGTCCAAAAGGTGGATATCTTGGTTTCTTCAGTAGGGGAAAAATGATCGTTGAATTCGAGGAGGCTGCTTTCAACACTGCTCCAGGGGAATACGTTCTCGTTGAAACTCATCTCGGATGGCACATTATCCATATATTAGAAAAAATTGAAGCCCGAGACGCCGAATTAAGCGAAGTATATGATAAGATCAAAGATACTCTTGCTGAAGAGCAAAAGATGCCTACAAATGAATTAATCATGCACCTATTTGAGGAAGCTGATATCCAGATTCATCGCGAAGGATATGTACCTACAAATAATTAAGGTCATTTAGTCTAACGAAATCATAATGGGACTCCTATAGGAGTCCCATTATTTTTGAAATCTATTCGGTTGGTTTTGTCCAGCGAATAATCGGTTGTCGTGCCGCTTTTGTTTCATCAAGTCTTCTCACTGGAGTAGTAAGCGGTGCACTGGTTACCTTATCTGGATTTTCTTTCGCTTCCAACGCTATTTCCTTCATAACCTCGATAAACTGATCGAGCGTTTCCTTTGTCTCTGTCTCGGTTGGTTCAATCATTATAGCTTCATCGACGATCAGTGGAAAATACACGGTAGGTGCGTGAACTCCATGATCCAGTAATCTCTTGGCTATATCAAGTGTGCGCACTCCGTTTTCCTTTTGCCATTTGCCCGAGAGTACAAACTCATGCATACATTTTCGGTCAAATGGAAGGAAATAATCTTTTTTGAGATTTTCCATTAAGTAATTAGCGTGCAGTACCGCTATTTCACTAACTCTCCGCAAACCTTCCGAGCCATGAGAGAGAATGTACGCGTATGCTCTAACTAATACCGTAAAGTTTCCGTAGAAAGATTTTACTCTGCCGATACTTCTTTCTGGTTTGTGGAAGAAGTAACGACCGTCACTCTCTTCAACTACAGGCCATGGCAAGTACTGCTTTAATTGCTCTGAAACTACGATCGGACCAGCACCTGGGCCTCCCCCACCATGAGGAGTTGAGAATGTTTTGTGTAAATTAAAGTGCACTATATCAAAGCCCATATCACCAGGTCTAACGATTCCTAAAATAGCATTCGCATTCGCTCCATCATAATAGAGAAGACCGCCAGCGTCATGTACAATTTCCTGAATCTCACAGATATTCTCATCGAATACGCCTAAGGTATTCGGATTGGTTAACATTAATCCAGCAGTTTGCGGTCCCACCATTTTTCTTAAAGCTTCCACATCTACTCCACCACGATCATCGGATGGAACCTCTTTAACTTCATAACCAACCATCATTGCACTTGCTGGATTTGTGCCATGAGCCGAGTCTGGTATCAGGATTTCCTTGCGGATATCGTCTTCACCGTTGTCGCGGTGATATGCCCTCATTATCATTAATCCAGTCAATTCCCCATGAGCACCTGCCGCTGGTTGAAGAGTGGCTTTAGATAGACCCGATATCTCTGCCAAGAATCTATCTAACTCATACATTAATCTCAAAGCACCCTGAACGGTGTTCTCTGGTTGATACGGATGAATATTTGTAAATCCAGGTAATGCTGCTACGTCTTCATTAATTCTTGGGTTATACTTCATGGTACAAGAGCCAAGTGGATAAAAGTCTACATCCACTCCATGGTTTAAGCGAGATAATTGGGTAAAATGACGAACGACTTCAACTTCGCTTACCTCAGGCAATTCTGCCTCTTTCTCGCGTAAATAGTTTTCAGGTAATAGCTCATTAATCGGAGTTTCTTCAACGTCGAGTTCAGGGAATTGGTATCCACGACGCCCTGGAGAGGAAATTTCAAAGATTAAGGGAACAATCTTTTTCTTTGTCATTTTATCATTCCTCCTAATACTGCCACAAAGGCGTCGATTTCTTCTTTAGTTCTCGTTTCCGAGACCGCAAGCAGAACACAATTCTTAAGAGATGGATCTAACATCACTAAAGGCAAACCTCCGAGGAAGCCTTTTTCGAGTAGTTTTTCATTAATCGCAATCCAGTCAGCTTGGGCCTCGGCAACAAACTCACGGAATACAGGACCAGAAAAACGTACTCTTACTCCGATTTCTTCCAATTTCTTTCTTAAATATGCTGCCTTTTGCAAACATTGATAAGAGACGTCTTTTAAGCCTTGTTTTCCAACAACACTGAGGTAAATGGTGGTTCTAAGTGCCATCAAAGCTTGATTGGAGCAAATATTCGATGTGGCTTTTTCGCGCCTGATATGTTGCTCTCTCGTTTGGAGAGTCAAAACAAAACCGCGATCTCCGTCGGCGTCTTCGGTTATTCCTACAATTCGACCAGGCATTCTTCGTAGCAGCTTGCTTCCTTTAATTGCAAAGAAGCCAACTGAAGGTCCGCCGAAACTTACAGGATTTCCTAACGCTTGCGCATCTCCAACAACTATATCTGCACCGCATTCTCCTGGTGACTTCAAAAGACCCAAAGTGATCGGATCAACAGCCATTACAAAGAGACCACCGTGTTGGTGAATTTGCTCGGCATAATATTCCGCATCTTCGATAACTCCGAAGAAATTTGGTTGTTGAACCACTAAGCAAGCGGCAGACTTGAATACTTCTTCAGGTCCTTTTGGAAGCTTCAAAGATCCAGAATCCAAATCGTATGGTAGCACAACTACTTCGATATTCTGGCTCTCAAGATATAATGTAACTACCTCTTGCCATTCTGGATGAAGCGATTTTGGTATTAAAACAGTGTTTCTCCGGGTTACGTTGCAGGCCATCAAAGCAGCCTCAGCTAACGCTGTTGCTCCATCATACATGGACGCATTCGCTGCTTCCATACCTGTCAATTCGGCGATCATTGTTTGGAACTCGAAAATAGATTGTAAAACGCCTTGACTAACCTCTGCCTGGTAGGGAGTATAGGCAGTTAAGAATTCTCCACGAGAACTTAAATGATCCACAATGCTTGGAATAAAGTGCTCGTACGCGCCTGCTCCGAGAAAACTAACCAATTCATCCAAATTGGCATTCTGGTTTGAAAGAGCAGTCAGGTGTTTCTTTAATTGAGCTTCTGCTAAAGCTTTTGGCAGTGGAAGCTCCTTTTTCATCTTTAGGTTCTCAGGGATCTCCGAAAAGAGTTCTTCAATGGAGTTAACACCTATCGATGCAAGCATCTCTTTCTCATCTTTTTCAGTAATGGGGATATATCTCATTCTTAGTCCCCCTTGACTAACTCATCATATTCACTAGCTGATAAGAGCTCTTTTACCTCGTCTTCGTTAGTTATTTCGAATTCAATAAACCAACCTTCTTCAAATGGCGACTCGTTAGCAAGTTCTGGGCTATCGACAAGTGTTTCGTTAATAGCAGTTACTACCCCACTGATTGGTGCATAAATATCACTTGCTGCTTTAACGGACTCAACAACAGCGATCGAATCGCCTTTTGCAAACTCATCGCCAACGGCTGGAAGCTCAACGAAAACGATATCTCCAAGTTCGTTCTGAGCATAATCCGTGATTCCCATAACAGCCTTGTTTCCTTCAATTTTTAACCAATCATGATCCTTTGTGTAATATAGTTCCTTTGGATTTGACATAATATATTCCTCCTTAGTTTTTATTTAAAAAGCGCCCTTGAATTATTCTGGCTTTACTTTCTTTTCCTCTAATCGAGATGGAGATAATTGTATCAGGTTGGGCATGTTCAACTTTTATATAACCCATTCCGATTGCTTTTCCGAGTGTTGGGGACATCGAGCCACTTGTTACTCGTCCAACTTCTTCTCCATTCAATACGATCGGATAGCCTTGTCTTGGAATACCTCTTTCCTCCATAACGAAAGCTACTAATTTTTCTTTGATTCCTTCTTCTTTTTGCTTTTGCAATACTTCTTTACCAATAAAATATTCTTTATCCAATTTAACAAACCTTCCCAGCCCTGCTTCTAGCGGAGTGGTAGTATCATCAATATCATTTCCATACAATGGAAGCCTTGCTTCTAACCTTAGTGTATCCCTTGCACCTAACCCAGCTGGTTGTAATCCGTACTTACTCCCTTTCTCAAAAAACTCGTGCCAGATATTAACTGCTTTATCATTGGCTAAATAAATTTCAAAACCGTCCTCCCCAGTGTAGCCTGTGCGGGAAACGATTATTTCTAGCCCGTGATACTTTGTCTTTCTAAATTTGTAGAACTTTAAATCATCGAGTGATTCACCAAGTACTTCTTCAACCAACGGTTGTGATTTAGGACCTTGAATTGCCAGGATCGACATATTATCGGATAGATCCTTTAATTCTGCATCCCCTTCTAAATGTGATTGGATCCATTTAAAGTCCTTTTCCATATTAGAACAATTTACTACCAACCAAAATCCATTTTCAATTCGATAGATCAAAATATCATCGATTATTGTTCCTTCAGGTGTTGTTAAAGGCGAATATTGAATATCGCCAGGCACCATGGTGCTTGGGTCATTGGTTGTTACCTTAGACACCACACTAAGGGCTTGTTCACCAGTTAATTCAAACACACCCATGTGGGAAATATCAAAAATTCCTACGGCGTTACGAACACAATTATGTTCCTCAATCAGGCTCGTGTAATAAACTGGCATTTCCCATCCGAAAAAGTCGATCATTTTTGCGCCAGCTTCACGATGCACCTCTGTTAATGCTGTCTTTTTCAAATATATCCACCTACCCTTTGTGATGTTTTTTATTTGCTCTTCGTTAACTTCCTGTAAATTTCGTCACAGTTCTTAGATTTTTGTATAGACTATTACAGACTCGAGCTTAAAAACTAGAACATGACAAAAACGCCCCACATGAACGTTTCTTACAGAATCTTGAACAAACATAAAGGAAAATATGTCCAAGGAGGTAATCTGATGCTGGGCATTTTAAAAACTATATTAGATCCTATTCTCAAGCTGCAGAAAAAGACCGTTATTCTGATATGGAAAACTAAGAGCAAATAGGCTAACCCCAGTAAAATAAGCTGGGGTTGTTTTCACTTTGTTAATGAATTCTCCAGCGATATCCTTTCTCCTTCTAATTCTATCCAGAAATTGCGAATTCTTACTATGAAAACCGTTCCATCCATATTTTAGAAAGAATGTATATACCAAAGAAGCCGAATAACGGATAAGCTGTTCTTATTAACGGAACAAATCCGAAAAAGGAAAAGATAAGCCCTAGGATGCATGTTACGTTTACGGAAGCCCTCCACGAAAGGGTAGTTTGGTCTTTAATTCTAGTAGCTAAAGCTAGACCATTACCCAAAGCGGTTGTGTACATGGCAAACCAGAGAGCTATGCCATAAAGTGCTCCTATAATTTGATGTTGCTGGCGAGCTAGTGTCAAAATCGGAAGGTCAGTCGTACGTAACTCAGGACTAATGCTATACAAAGCTATTGTTTGGAGGGCAACCAGTATACCAAGGACCGTTCCTCCAATAATTCCAGCTAACCATGAACGTTTTTGAACTGCGAGCTCTCTCCCAATACCAGAAAATACAGCTAAGCCAAACCCAATGTTATAACTTCCGTAAAGCAAACCTGCTCCTATCCCCCGCAAATCAAGTTTGGTTGGAAGTATAATTTCTTTTTGAGTTATTGGCAATACGGTTACCAAGACCATCAAAAGAAGTAAGATTGGTACTAGAACTGAACTAGCATCCAGAACGGCCTTAGCTCCCCCTCTCAGAACTAACAAGACAGTGACAATCGTAAAAATCCGTCCGAGTTGGGGAAGGCTTATTGTGGATATTAGCGACTCACTTCCAGCTATCATAATGCTTAGTCCAGCAATAAGAAATACGGAATACACTAAGTCTAAGTATGGAAATAAAGAACCCCCGAGCCTCTTTAAGAATCCTTCGTAGGAAGAAAGTTGATTTTGGGCGCAATACGCTATTAATGATGCCCCGCCTAAGCTCAACACAAAGGTTGCTATGATTAAGCCAAAGAGGCCACCAACGCCAAATTGCACGAAAAATTGATAGATCTCTTGGCCTGACGCAAATCCAGCACCAACTACGACCGCAATATACAGAGCGGCGATTTTGATCATGAAAACCCCCCCTTTATTCTAAAGTCTACTACAAGGCCGAGCTTTCCATGTATACATAATTCGTTAGCCTTTTGCATATACTAACCTACGTAGTTTTGCGCGACAGAAATGGGACTTGGAGGTTATCATGACTACTAATAATTCGACACTGCTGGCACGGGTTCATTATGCTGATAAAAAAGGAATCGAAATTTTAACTAAGTCACTTGCTAATCTGATCCAATTTCGGGACACCGTTTTCGTATGCATTGGTAGCGATCGTTCCACAGGCGACGCGCTTGGACCTCTTGTCGGTAGCAAAATTGCATCATTAGCTTCCCCAAATATTCATATCTATGGTACTCTTGATTCTCCAGTTCATGCCTTAAACTTACCCGACATTGTTGCCCAAATAGAAAATGACCACGATGGGTCATTAATTATTGCTATTGACGCATGCTTAGGTCGTGCAGAGAGTGTTGGAGCAGTTTCCCTACGTCAAGGACCTTTGTGCCCAGGAACGGGTGTAAACAAGACCTTACCAGTTATAGGTGATTACCATTTCATTGGCGTAGTCAATATAGGTGGCTTTCTCGAACATTTAGTTTTACAGAACACACGTTTGAGTCTTGTGATTCGCATGGCTGATTTCATAGCAGAAAGTATATCTAAAGCTGTTGATATGGTAGATTCTGAGATGACATCGTTTACGCAAGACATATCGCTAATTTAAAGAAATTAGTAGGTTCCACGTGGAACATTTTCATTGAATGTTCCACGTGGAACCTACCGCGTTGCAAACACATTTTTTATTCTTTCAAAGAAACCCGCGAACCCTAATCTGCTTTCAGCAATTTCTTCAGGTGGCTCGCCGCAAATTTTTGCTGCGATAACCTCTATGCAACGACTCGCTAGACAATTGGGTGCACTTAAGACAAAAGCCTCTTGTTTTCGAACCGAACGCCAAACATTATCATCTTCCACGATGAACCCAGCGAAATCTACATCCAATTGCAAGAAATGCTTTGCCGCGAATCTGATCTTCTTAGAGACATCTAGCGCCTCTTTTTCATCCTTCACTCTATTAACCACGATTTTTAAATCCAGTTCAGTGCCATAATTTGCAAGCACTTTAATTAGCGCATAAGCGTCAGTGATTGCATGAGGTTCGGGGGTAGTCACAATCACGCCGTTTCTCGCAGCAATTATGAAATTAGTAACGCTTTTAAATAAGCCAGACGAAGTATCCACAATTAAAAAATCAAGATACTCATCCAGCTTCCTAAATTGCGACACAAGTCGAAAATAGTCTTCTTCATCTAATTCAGTTAATTCCTGTAATCCAGATCCTCCTGGCAAAACACAGATTCCGCAAGGACCTTCTACTAAAACGTCAAGTATTGAGCACTCACCACCGATAACATGCGAAAGATTATATCTTGAACCGAGGTTCAAAACGACATCCACATTCGCAGTGCCCAAATCTCCATCCAAAATGCATACTTTAAATCCCTTTTTTGCCAATGCAATTGCTATATTAACCGCAAAAGTCGTTTTACCAACTCCACCTTTGCCAGAGGATACGCTAAAAATCTTCATCTTCGATGAAAGGTATTCTTCTCTTCGCGATTTTAAATCTTCAAGAGGCCCAAGAACAAGGGAACGCGCACTTCCACCAATTCTTTCTATTAACTTAAGTTCAATCGGCTCAATACTTGATTCTTCAATCGATAAAGAAAGGATAGTGCCGACAGGGATGAGGATTACTTTGCCCTCAACCATCGGCATACTTATCCGCAATCGATAATTGATCGGATCCACAACTAAAACTTCAACAGCATATTTCCCACGGAAAATTGTAGACTGTACCTCCATGGTTATTTCTTTTCCAGCTTCGAGAAGCGAGAAAAAGCTGTCTATATGCTCAAGCATAAAGCACACCCCCTCTGGGGCTATTATCCCCGAATCAACTCAAGAATTCTTTCGAATTCTTCATCAGAAAAGTACTGAATCTCTATCTTTCCTTTTCCCTCTTTATAAGCTATAGAAACCTTAGTCCCCAATACCCTTTGCAAATCATCTTGTAACGCTTCAATTTCGGGATCAACCAAAGGCTTCTTTGGTTTTTTGATCGGAGCTTTAATCAATCTTTCGAGTTGTCTTACACTTAATTGTTCTCTCACCACTCGTTCTGCCAACCTTAATCTATACCCAGAGTTACTAACAGATAGCAAAACTTTTGCATGTCCAGGGCTCAGAACTCCTTCAATAACCATCTCTTTAATTCGATCCTCAAGGTTAAGAAGACGAAGAACATTCGTTATCGAAGAGCGCTTTTTTCCCACAGCTAAAGCAACTTCTTCTTGCGTTAGAGCAAACTCTCTGATCAACCTTTGGTAGCCTTCCGCTTCTTCGATCACATTCAAATCTTCTCTTTGAAGATTTTCTACCAAAGCGATCTGCATCATCTGCTTCTCATCAAGATCTCGAACTATCGCTGGAACCGATGTTAACCCAGCTAGCTTAGCTGCACGCCATCGTCTTTCTCCAGCTACAATTTGGTAATCGGAACCTGTTTTTCTAAGAATTAACGGTTCTAAGATTCCATGCTCTTTAATTGATTCGGCAAGTTCCTCCAGTTTCTCTTGATCAAAATACATCCGAGGTTGATAGGGGTTACTAGAAATCTGATCTATATCTATTTCTTCCATCCTACTTGCATTTGGCAATTCTTCTTGAACTGACTCCGGAATAAGAGCTCTTAACCCCTTTCCTAAGGCTACCCTACTCATGATTTCATAACCTCCCTGGCAAGTTTCTCATAAGCCAATGCACCTTTTGACTTGTCATCATACAATGCTATTGGTTTACCAAAACTGGGAGCTTCACCTAGTCGTACATTTCGAGGAATGATGCTTTCGTAAACAACTACTTGTGACTGGAAGTAATTCTTTACATCACTGATAACCTGGTGGGAAAGATTGGTTCTAGCATCATACATCGTCATCACCACACCTTCCCACTCCAAATCAGGATTAAGGTGCTCTTGGACCATGGCAATTGTACTAACTAGCTGGCTTAACCCCTCTAGCGCATAGTACTCACACTGAATCGGGACAATCACTGAATTAGATGCAGTCAACCCATTCACCGTAAGCAATCCTAACGATGGAGGGCAATCAATCAAAATATAGTCATATTGTGAGCTAACAGTTTCCAAGGCCTTCTTCAAACGGAACTCTCTCGACATACTCGAAACCAATTCGATCTCCGCACCAGCTAACTCAATTGTTGCAGGGGCGACGAACAAACCTTCGATCTCAGTAGGCTGAATAATCTGGTCGAGCCTCTCTCCCTCAATAATAACTGAGTACATGCATGACCTTATCTTACTCTTGTCAACACCTACCCCACTAGATGCATTACCTTGAGGGTCTATATCGGCTAATAACACCTTTTTCCCAGCTAAAGCCATGTATGCACCAAGATTTACTGCAGTAGTGCTTTTACCAACTCCGCCTTTTTGATTGACTATGGAAATAATCTTAGCCATGTTTAGTCCCTCCTCTCAGGCTTCTTTATCTTTACTACGATTTGGAAATATTCTTCCGTTTCTTCTTCCTCCGTATCTACCTCAAGACCAGTAGCCTCCAGCGAATTTGTCAGTTCTCGTAGGCTGTTATGAAATAACCGAATGTCTTTAATAATAGTTATTCGATTGCTTGAAGATGCTTTTGGCGTTTTTTCAACCTCACCATTTAAGATCCTTTTTACTATTTCTTCTGTTTGCTTAACGTTCAAACCCTTTTTTGCCACTGTTTCCAGCACTTTCAATTGTATCGCTGTGTCCTCTAGTTTAAGGACCGCACGCGCATGGCGTTCGCTTAATATTTCCCGGGAAATAAATTCTCTTACTTCAGGTGCCAAAGCGAGCAAGCGAAGTTTATTGGCAATAGTAGATTGACTCTTTCCAATTCGTTTCGCTAGTTCCTCTTGTTTGAGAGAAAATTCCTCTATTAATCGCTGATATCCTTCTGCTACTTCAAAGAAATCAAGATCTTTACGTTGAATATTTTCTATTAATGCCAATTCAGCTGCCGCAGCATCCGACATTTCACGCAAAATAGCGGGAATTTTAAGCCAACCCAACATTTTGCATGCCCGCAATCTCCTTTCGCCAACAACCAGTTCGAAACGTTCTCCTTTTGGTCTAACAATTACAGGATGCATAATGCCATGTTCAGAAATTGAATCTGCCAACTCTTTTAAAGATTCCTCGTCAAACTTTACTCGAGGTTGAAATACGTTAGCATCAATTAAGTGAATAGGTAACGAAACAATTCTTTCTTCATTATGTATTTCCCGTTGTTCGGTATACGAAACACTTGCTTGTTGCTCTCTGGATTCGCATTCCGTCTCACTATTACGGGATCTAGACCTTAACATATCAGTTAACCTCATCTTGTCACCACCTCAGTAAACCTGTAATATACATTCGGTAAATTGAATGCACTTCCTTCATTTTACACTCACAAATGCTAAAAAAGAAGAGAAGTTTTCACAAACTTCTCTCTAAAAGTCCTACTAACCTAAAGGGTTTTTCTTTATCAGATTGGGTTTTCTCGGATATTTATTATCTGTTGCACCAATTTTCCTAAAAAGTATCAAAATTCGCTCTCCCATTTCCTCGGGCAGTTTAAACTGAAAAACTTCTTCTTGAACGACTCCCAATAACTTGCATACCTTTGCCGCTGATGCTATTTCTTCATCCACGTTCTGACCCTTCATCGCAAGGAAAACTCCTCCAACCTTTACAAAGGGAGTGCATAGTTCCAATAGGGAAGGGAGAGAAGCAACCGCCCTTGCTGTAACCCAATCGAACTTTTCCCGATAATGATTCTCATGTGCTAGATCTTCCGCTCGTGCATGAACTACTTCTACTTTCCCTAAGTCAAGTTCGTTCTTTACCGAGTCTAGGAACCTAACTCTCTTAGCAAGCGAATCAACTAATACAATTCTCTGGGTCGGTTGAGTTATGGCTATTGGTATTCCAGGAAAACCAGCACCTGAACCTATATCTATTCCTGATTGTCCAATAGGAATCCCTGCTTTGAGTACCAATAACGAATCGACAATATGCTTGATCGCAAATTCCATCGGTTCAACAATACGGGTGAGATTAACTTTCTTATTTTCCTCGATGACCATTTGGTAGAACTTAACAAACTTCTCAACTTGGTTAGTTTCTAATCCTATTCCAACCTGCTTGGTATTTTTACGAATATATTCAGCTATTTTTTCCATTTTGAACTCCTCTTCGTTGTTCAATAAATACCATTAAAACGGAGATATCTGCAGGGGTAACCCCAGAAATCCGCGAAGCCTGACCTAAAGTGCGAGGTGCTACCCGCGCCAATTTCTCTCTCGCTTCTCGAGATAGACCCTCGATCTTTGAGTAATCAACGCTTTCAGGTAACCGAACCTCCTCGATTTTTTGAAACCGTTCGATAGCCTGCTGCTGTTTTGCAATATATCCACTATATTTAAGCGTGATTTCCGCTTGTTCTTCAATTTCCTCATCCATCTCATTGATAGAAAAGGCTTTGCGTAGTTGTGGTATAGAGACTTCTGGACGTCGCAATAAATCAGCTAAACTCGTTTTGCGACTAATTGGGGCGGTACCAATTTCTTTTAGAGCTTCGTTAATTTCATTTGATGGATTTATTTCGATGCCCTTGAGTTCTTCAATAAAAGAATCAATAGTGATTTGCTTTTGTTGGAATTTTTGATAACGTTCTTCAGAAATTAAGCCATAGTGATATCCGATAGGAGTAAGTCGCTGATCCGCATTATCTTGGCGAAGAATTAATCGATATTCTGCTCGCGAAGTCATAATGCGATAAGGTTCTAAAGTACCTTTAGTAACCAAATCATCGATCATTACCCCGATATATGCTTCCGAACGCTTAAGAACTAAAGGTTCCTTGCCAAGACAGAAGCACGCGGCGTTGATTCCTGCAACTAGACCTTGACCAGCTGCTTCTTCATACCCCGAAGTACCATTAATTTGTCCAGCTGTATATAGTCCTTGAGCTCCTTTAACTTTCAAAGTATTTTCTAGATCCAACGGATCCAAGCAATCGTATTCGATCGCATATCCTGGGCGCATTATCTCGGCATTTTCCAAACCTGGAATGGTTTTTAGCATTTCCAACTGAACCTCAACTGGAAGAGAAGTAGATACTCCGCTTAAGTATACTTCGTCAGTATCCCAACCTTCTGGTTCTGCAAATACCTGATGCGATAAACGATCGGGAAACTCGGTTACTTTGATCTCGATCGATGGGCAATAGCGCGGTCCAGGTCCTTTGATTCCACCAGAGAAGAGAGGGGAGCGATGCAGATTATTTTTCACAATCTCATGCGTCTTTTCATTTGTATACGTTAACCAACAAGGAACCTGCTCGATTTCTATACCCTTAGTTTCAAAAGAGAACCCATATTTTGAATGATTCCCTGGCTGAATTTCCATTTTTGATTTATCGATCGAACGACTATTTACCCGTGGCGGTGTTCCAGTTTTGAACCTTCGTAGATTAAACCGTTTAGCAAGATTCTTCGAAAAATCGATCGAACTATGCTGAGCTTGAGGAGCAGAGGGGTAACTGATCTCTCCGATATAAATTTCAGATGCTAAATAGGTACCCGTTGCGATAATTACTGCCTTACTATAAATTTTTGTTCCGTCTATTAACACTACGCCTTGAACTTGGTCACCGCTAAAGAGTAAATCGACAACAATACCTTCTTTTAGATAAAGCCCCTCCGTACTCTCCAGAACATGTTTCATTCGTCTTTGATATAATTTGCGGTCTAATTGAGCACGCAAAGCTTGAACGGCAGGACCCTTACGCGTATTCAGCATCCTTAACTGCATCAAAGTAGCGTCTAGGTTTTTTGCCATTTCACCGCCTAAAGCATCGATTTCCCGTACCAAATTTGCTTTCGCAGGCCCGCCTACAGAAGGGTTGCATGGCATTAAAGCAACATTATCCAAATTCAATGTTAATAATAGTACCTCGCAACCCATTTTTGCAGCCGCCAAAGCCGCTTCACAGCCAGCATGACCTGCTCCTATAACAATGATGTCATAATTACTATGCTCCAGTAGATACATCCCCACTAACTCCCTTTAATACGACTAGCAAAACATTTATATCAGCTGCCGTAACTCCTGGAATTCTAGATGCCTGTCCCAAGGATAATGGTTGAATCAGACTAAGTTTTTCCCTCGCTTCTGTTCGAAGTCCAGGGATCTTTCTATAATTCAATCCTCTTGGAATAAGCACGCGTTCTAATTGTTCAAATTCCTCAATTTGTCGTTGCTGTCTTTCCACATAACCTTCAAATTTACATATGATTTCAACCTGCTCGATTTCTTCTTCATCTAGCGTTTCTAAATCAAAAAACTCTACTAGATCATTATATGAGATCTCTGGTCTTCTTAAAATATCAAATAGTGAGACAGACTTCTTAAGATCGCCAGAACCCTTTTCGATTAGAAAACTACGCACTTCCTCGGTAGGAGAGACAGTAGTTTCCCTTAGTCTCCGAAGTGTACGCTCAATATTATTTCTCTTTTTCTCAAAACGCGCATAGTACTCCTCTGAAATCAAACCTAATTGATGCCCGATCGGACGTAAACGCAAGTCAGCATTATCTTGTCTTAATAACAAACGATATTCAGCTCGCGAAGTCATCATTCGATAGGGTTCGTCAGTTCCCTTGGTTACTAAATCATCGATCAACACTCCGATATATGCTTGTGACCGTTTAAGAACAAACTCATCTCTACCTAACACTTTATGCGCAGCGTTGATTCCAGCTATAATACCTTGGGCACCAGCCTCTTCGTAACCACTAGTTCCATTAATCTGTCCAGCAGTAAAGAGATTCTCGATAAGCTTGGTTTCGAGACTAAGTTTAACTTGCCATGGCAGGATAAAATCGTATTCTACAGCATATCCTGCTCGCATTATTTTCGCATTCTCTAATCCAGGAATTGTTCTTAAGATTAATTCCTGAACATCCTCTGGCATAGCAGTTGTTAATCCTAAACAGTACAATTCCTTTGTATATCTACCCTCGGGCTCTAAGAATATTTGATGATCAACCTTATCAGGAAACCGAATTACTTTGCGATCGATCGATGGACAGAAACGTGGTCCTTTACCAGTAACTGAACCCGTCAGTATGGGTGAACGATGAAGGTTATCACGGATGACTTCCACAGTTTTTTCATTTGTTCTAGTATACCAACATGAAAGTTGTTCAACCTCAACTCGTTCCGAGTCGAAAGAAAAACGCCTGATTTTGGTATCACCTTTTTGCTCATTCAACTTGGAAAAATCTATTGAATCCGCGTGAAGACGGGGAGGGGTAGCTGTTTGGAATCGCGACATTTGAAAACCAAGAGACTTTAAGTTCTCCGATAATTCGTTTGAAGCAGGTTCTCCGACTCTTCCGCCTGGATATCGGATATCCCCAAAGACAAGAACTCCTCCCAAGAAAGTTCCTGGTGCTAAAATAATAGCGTCGGCATGGTACTCTGTTCCATTCTTTGTTTTTACACCATAAGCCTTACCATCCGAAACCAATACTTCGGTTACGAAACCTTGTCTTACATCAAGGTGCTTTAGCGATTGGAGAGCTAGGGTCATCTCGGCACGATATTTTATTTTATCTGCCTGAGCTCTTAGGGCATGAACCGCTGGACCGCGGCTCTCGTTGAGAAGCCTTATATTAATAAAGGACTTATCAATTATTTTACCCATTATCCCACCTAAAGCATCAATTTCTCTCACTAAATGGCTCTTGGCAGCTGGACCGCCAATCGCAGGATTACAGGATAATTGAGCTATGGTATCGATATTCATAGTTAGCAGGAGTGTACTTAATCGCATTTTCGCTGCTATCCAAGCAGCTTCACAACCAGCATGTCCAGCTCCCACGACGATTATTTGATATTTTTTTATCATCTTACTTCCTACTTTCCAATACAAAATTGGCTAAAGATCTGTTCAATAATGTTGTCACGCACTGTTTCTCCCGTAATCTCTCCTAAACTTTCTAGTGCTCCATACAAACCAATCGAAACTAAATCGACTGGATAACCTTCATTAACAGTATTTAAAGCTTGTTTTAAGTCTTGTAATGCTTGTTCTAAGGCATGTTTATGTCTAGTACGAGTAACAATACCTGATTCTCTGCTACGCATTATACCTGAACTAACAAAGCTAATCATCGCTTCGATCAATGGGTCAATATCCCCACTCAATAAGGAGGTTTCAACAATTCTTGTTTCCCCAATATCACTTAACTCTTTAATTTCCCAAGCACGTGGTAAATCAAGTTTATTAATCACAATAATTCGTTTTTTATTTTTAGTAGCTTCGAGAATTTGAAAATCCTCTTCACTTAGAGGGATACTGGCATCAAGCAAGAACACGATTAAATCAGCCTCATCTAATGCTTTTAATGAGCGTTCAACACCAAGTTGTTCAACATAATCACCAGTTTCTCTAATGCCTGCTGTATCCAGTATTCGAAAGGGTATTCCCTGCAAATTTAAGACTTCTTCGATCACATCCCTAGTAGTTCCAGGAATATCGGTGACTAATGCTCGATTTTCATTCAATAACTTATTCAATAAACTAGATTTTCCTACATTTGGCTTTCCTGTAATTACAGTCTTAATACCTTCACGCAACACTTTGCCATCATCAGCAGTTTTTAAAAGCTTAATAACTTGCTCCTGAACAGAGCTAATAACGTCAGCCATTTCCATAACTTCCACTTCGGGAATATCGTCTTCAGGAAAATCTATCGATGCTTCGATTCTAGTAACCAGCTGATAAAGTTCATCTCGGAGCGATTGGATCCTTTTGCTCAGACTACCTTCTAGCTGATCGATTGCCACTTCTAAACTTAAATCGGTTTTCGACCTAATAACATCAATTACTGCTTCTGCCTGACTTAGATCGATTCTGCCATTTAAGAAAGCTCTTTTAGTGAATTCCCCAGGCTCAGCCAATCGAGCACCTTGATTTAATAAAAGTTCCAATACCCTTTGTAAGACAATTATTCCGCCATGACATTGAAATTCAACAACATCTTCACCAGTAAAAGAACGAGGACCTCTCATAACTAGTACTAGTGCCTCATCAATAATACGCTTTGATTCTGGATCAAAAACTTTGCCCAGTTTTACTCGATGAGTTGGAACATTTTTTAAACTTCCTTCTCTAAATGGTTTAAACACTCTATCAGCAATCGATATTGATTCGCTTCCACTTAAGCGTACGATCCCAATCCCAGCTTCTCCTAATGCAGTTGAAATTGCAGCAATTGTATCATCGCGTAACATTTTCATTCCTCCAATAAAAAAAGCGCACCAAATGGCACGCCTTTTACTTCTTAGGACTTATTATCACTCGGCGGAAGGGTTCTTTACCCTCACTATGCGTTTCAAGGTCGTCAAACTCTTGAAGCTGACTATGAATGATTCTGCGCTCGAGTGCATTCATTGGATCTAAAGCTACTCGGCGTCCAGTTGTTTGAACCTTGTATGCCATTCTTCTAGCCAAAGCTCTTAAGGTTTGCTCACGTCGATATCTATATCCTTCAATATCGATAACAACTCTTATCCATTCTCCGCCTTCACGATTAACTACTAAACCAGTTAGATATTGAAGTGCATCCAAAGTCTGTCCACGCCGTCCAATCATAAAGCCTAGGTTTTCACCACTAATATCAACAAAGACGCACCCTTCATCGCTACGAACCTTTACTTGAGCTTCGATATTCATTTTTTCCAAAAGTCGATTTAAATAATCCTTAGCGACAACTACTTTCCATTCAATCGTTGGCTTTCTTTCAACAAATACCCTCGCTTGTTTCGAACCTAAAATTCCAAAAAGACCTTTGTTTCCTTCTTCAATAATATTTATCTCAACCTGATCACGAGTTGTATTCAACTTAATTAAAGCTTCTTGAATAGCCTCTTCAACAGTTCTCCCACAAACCTCTATATCTTTCATTTTGTTTGGCCTCCTTGTTGCTGATAAGGAAACTGTTTGTTAATCCAGTATTGTTGCGCAATCGAAATAATATTACCTACAATCCAGTAAATAATTAATCCTACTGAGAATCTAAAACTTAAAACCCCGATCATAATCGGCATTATCATCATCATTCCTCGTTGCGACGGATCAGTAGTACTCATGCTCATTTGCAAGTATGTCGTCAATGCAGCCAATAGTGGAAGTAATATACCTAATAATAATGAAAGTACAGGAATAGATGCAAGGGGTCCACTAATATCCATAACCGTCGAATTGATAGTCCAAATACCCAAAAACTTAGCAGCTTCAGCGTTTTCACCAAAACTTTGTAATGCTCTTAAAAACCCAAACAGAATTGGAAACTGAAGCAATACGGGTAAACATCCCCCTAAAGGATTCAGATTGTGTTCTTTATAAAACTCCCCTAGCCGAATGTTTAGCTCCTTAGGATCATCTTTATGTTTTTCTTGAATTTCTTGAATTTTAGGCTGTAAAGCTCGCATAGCTGCCATGCTTTTGTTTGACTTTAAAGTTAATGGAAATAAAACAATCTTTGATAGAATTGTTACTAGAATAATTGCAAGCCCGTAATTGTTTGTTACTTCAACTATTACATTTAGTAACGCTAAAATACCTTTCGCTAGTAAATCTATTATTCCCAATCTAAATCCTCCTATCGCCGATCAACTACACCTTAAGGTACTGGATCATAACCCCCTGGATGCCAAGGATGACACTTTAGGATCCTTAAAATCGATAACCAAATTCCTTTAACTCCGTAGCGCATCGTTGCTTCTTTCGCATATTGTGAGCATGTTGGAAAAAACCTGCATCGTCGCGGCAGGAAAGGGGAGATACATCTTTGGTAAATTGAAATCAATGCCATAAACACCTTTACCAAAATAGTATTAATAATCGAGCCCACAACATTCATCGGCTATTATTCTCCTCGATTAAATGTGATCCCTGCATAATTCGGAAAAGATCTTCTTTTAAATCGGCAAACGACGCTTCTTTTGAACTGTGTTTTGCACTAATTAAGATATAGTATCCAGCTTTTAAATCTTTACTAAATAGTCTAACTATTTCTTTTAGACGCCTTCTGACTTTGTTCCTGGTGACCGCTTTTCCTACTTTTTTACTAACAGAATATCCAATATAGATAGATTCGTCATCGTAAGCTAAGAAATGGAGGGCTAAATACTTTCCATACCTTAAACGTCCCCGTTTTATCACCCTACGAAAATCGTCAGGTTTGGTCATTCTCTTAATCATCCCAGCTCCTCCTACAATTAAAGGCAACAAACTCCAAGAAAAATGGAAATACAGCAAGACCCAGGTGACTGGGTCTTGGATACCAATACTTTCAATACCTTAATATTTCCAAATATAGTAAAAATTATTATCGTCTCAATCCATCTATTTGCATATCGTCGTTAGTATTAGCAATCTCTATGCGGTAAGGCGCTTCCTTCCCTTCCTTCTCCTCTGAGCTACTACTCGACGACCACCAGGTGTGCGCATCCTTGTCAAGAATCCGTGTAGCCTTTTACGAATACGTTTCTTAGGCTGATAAGTCCTTTTCACCAAAATGACCTCCTTCCGTCCATTCAATCATGCCTTTTGATTATATCTGATCCAAAAATTGATTGTCAACCCACCACAGCTATATCAACGTTATTAACATTTATCCACAAAGAAATATCCCCAATTATGTCCCAAAAATTGGATAACAAGATCCCATCTAAAAAATTTTCCCGATTCTAAAGGATCCCAGCTATCCACAACGTGTGAATAACTTTGGGGATAACTCTGTTTTTAGGCTGTTGTGGAAAAGTTCTAAATCACCGATGAATACTAATTTCGAGAAAGTCCTTCAAAATCAGATCCGATTTTATTTTTTTCCAACAAATTTACATGTGGACAAATGTGTGGGTTATTTATTTTTCCACTCTGGGTAACTCGCTTTTTTTGTTAATATCTTTTTCTGTGGATAACCTGTTACTTATGTGGATAACTTACAAAACTATTGCTACTCCTGTATTTTTTAGTTTGATAATTTGTGTAAAACTCTGGGATTTATTTCTGAAAAAGATCGAGATTCTCGAAATAAGTTATCAACAGTTAGATTTAAAAGCAGGAACCTGTGGATTATTTAACGAATTGAGTAAGTCACAGAATGATCAGGAGGCGTAGTAATGATCGATCATGATGCAATTTGGACCGAAGTCCTTGATATAATGGCCAGCGAATTATCGGGATCATCTTTAACTGGATTTCAAACTTGGCTGAAACAGGCTAAATCTCAGAAGATTGAAGGCAATGTACTTTACATAGAAGTACCAAATGAAGTTACAAAAGACTGGGTGGAAGCTCGTTACTCAGTTTCATTACAAAGAACTTTGCGCAGAGTGGTTAATCAAAACCTAGAGCTGCGTTTTGTTGTTGTTAATAAGCCTGTTTCTTCTGAAGTGGAACCTGAAAAGGATCAAAAGGCGTCGTTGACGCGCCCGCAAAAAGAAAAGCCTAGTAATTCCAGTAATGATGATTCGATGTCAAGCTTACTGAACCCTAAGTATACGTTTGAAACATTCGTGGTAGGCGCTGGTAATCGTTTTGCTCATGCCGCTTCGCTAGCAGTTGCCGAGTCCCCGTCAAGAGCATATAATCCTTTATTTATCTATGGTGGAGTAGGACTTGGCAAAACACATCTGATGCACGCTATTGGCCATTATGCACTAGAGCAAAATCCGAATATCAAAATAATGTATGTTTCTTCTGAGACCTTTACTAACGATCTGATAAACGCTATTGGGCAAAAATCGATGGTGGAATTTAGGAATAAATATCGTAGTGTAGACATCCTTCTCATCGATGATATTCAATTTGTTGCTGGAAAAGAATCCACTCAGATTGAATTTTTCCACACCTTTAATTCTTTATACGAGGCAAATAAGCAATTAATTATTTCCTCTGACCGCCCACCAAAAGAAATTCCTGCTTTAGAGGAACGATTGCGTAGCCGTTTTGAATGGGGTTTAATCACCGATATACAGCCACCCGATCTTGAAACCCGGGTTGCTATTCTCAAAAAGAAAGCTGATTTGGAAAACATCGTTACCGATCCAGAAGTCCTAACATTTATTGCAAAACAAGTTCAATCAAATATTCGAGAACTAGAAGGAGCTTTTACTAGAGTAGTAGCTTACGCAAACCTAAATAACGTACCTCTAACTATTGAAACAGCAATTAATGGGTTAAAAGACTTACTTGCTACCCAGAAGCAAAGGCCGATCACGATTGAGTTAATTCAACAAAAGGTTGCTGATTACTATGGAATTAAGATAGCAGAAATGAAGTCAAAGAAACGTACCCGAGCCATAGCTTTTCCAAGGCAAATCGCTATGTATTTATGTAGAGAGTTAACGGACAATTCATTTCCGAAAATTGGGGAAGAATTTGGGGGACGTGATCACACTACCGTGATTCACGCTTGTGAAAAAATTCAAACCGATATTAAAAACGATCCCTCATTGCAGGTTTCAATTAGAGAAATCGTTGATTCTATTCATCAGAACTAATTTTATCAGTGGATAAAACCTTGAAGAACTGTTGATTTGTTGTGATCTAATTTTTGTCGAAAAAAGACAACTGTGAATTCTGTGGATAACTTTTATGTTTTATAAACACGTTATTAAAACGGCAAAACACCCTCTTGAAGGCAAACTTATGCTTATCCACAAATCCACACGCACTACTATTACTACTACTACAAATTCCTTTTTTAAAACTGGAAATTTAAGATTGTATAATCTTCCACAGGAGGTATATTTATGCATTTTATATGTTCAAAGAAAGATCTTGTCCAAGGGTTACACATTATTGAACGGGCAATCGCATCAAATGATACAATTCAAATTCTTACTGGAATTAACATTGAAGCATCCAGGGATGAGATCACTCTTACTGCTAGTAACCTCGAATTAACTATTCAAACCAAGATTCAAGGAAATACTATTTTAGAAGGAAATTTTATCTGTGATGGAAAACTCCCCTCAATAATACGGAAATTACCAGATGGGAATGTTACAATAGAAGTTAAAAATTCAAAAGTTCATATCACAGCAGAAAACATCGAGTTTGCAATTAATTGCTTTAATCCTGAAGAAGAATTTCCCGTGGTTCCTGAATTAATAAATCCATTAGCTGAAATAGCCAGCGATTTACTTACTAAAATGATCAAAAATACTGTTTTTGCTACAGTTAACGACGATACCAGGCCTTATTTATCGAGTGTCTTATTCGAGTTTAAAAAACCAATCCTCAAGTTAGTCGCAACTGATGCCAATAGATTATCTTTATACCAGACAGATTTAGAGAAAATCTATTCTGCTGATGTTGATCTTTTGGTTCCTAACAAAAATCTAAATGAACTATTACGGATTCTTCCTAACGATAAAGAAGTTGAAGTAATACTTTACCATCTTGAGGAGCAATTGGTATTTAAATTCGAACAAACTATTCTTTCAACAAGATTAGTTAATGCTCAATTTCCTAATTATCAGGCCATCATACCTTCGGAACAACCAATAAACGTTACACTAGTAAAAGATGCCTTGGAAAATGCCATGGAAAGAGCGATCCTCTTTGATAAAAAAGGAACCCTCCCTGTGATTTTCAAAGCTGAGAAAGGAATATTAGAGCTTCAAACTCCGCCATCTGATGTAGAACAATATTGCGAATCGATTCCTGTTGAACACAGTGGAGGAGATGGAAAAGCAGCCTATTCTCCGAAATTTATTCTTGAAATGCTAAAGGCTTCTGATGCAGAAATGGTTACCTTTGAATTTAATTCTGATCTCCGTCAAGCTTTGCTTAGACCAGCTGATCACAAGAACCATTTGTACATCATTATGCCGATCTATATCAATTAGCGAAAGCTAAAGAGGTGAACAATGTTGGAAGGTCTTAATAAAATAGGTATTCATACCGACCATATCAGTCTTGATCAATTGCTTAAATGGGAAAACATTGCCTCCACTGGTGGGGAAGCGAAACTTTTGATTAAGAACGGTAAAGTTAAAATTAATGGAGAAATCGAAACTCGAAGAGGGAAAAAAGTAGTCCCAGGAGACATCGTTACTGTTGACGAAATAGAGTATAGAGTAGAGAAAATTTAAAGGTAATCCAAATGTATGTTAAATCACTCAAATTAACAAACTTTCGAAACTACCGTTCACTTTCCTTAGAGCTTAATGCTACCATCAACATTTTTGTTGGGAAT
This sequence comes from Bacillota bacterium, assembly GCA_012728115.1. Classification (GTDB taxonomy): domain Bacteria; phylum Bacillota; class Limnochordia; order Darwinibacteriales; family JAAYFS01; genus JAAYFS01. Next base: position 34,640 of record JAAYFS010000060.1, read on the forward strand.
AATGCTCAAGGGAAGACAAATCTCTTAGAATCTATCTTTCTTTTAGCGATGGGCAAGTCATTTCGAGCGGTAAAGGAAAAAGAACTCATCCTTGCACAACAAGAAATTTGTATCGTTTCAGGTATTATTCAGAAGCAAGCAACGATGTCTTTACAAGTATCGTTAAGTACAAGTTCGCAAAAAAAAATACTCGTTAACAAAAAAGAAACCTCACCAAGTGATTTTATCGGTAATTTAAATGTGGTTTTGTTTACACCTGACGATCTCCAACTCATCAAGGGTTCGCCATCCGAAAGAAGGCGTTTTTTAGATTCTGAGATTTCGCAAGTCAATCCAACATACCGCAAACTGTATTCGCGATATCAAAAAATTCTTTTCCAAAGAAATCAAGCTTTAAAAAATTTCAACCACAAAAGGAAGAATGATCGTGATACGACTGATCTTTTAGCAGTTTGGGATGAGCAGTTGGTTGATGTTGGTAGCAAAATAATTCTTAAAAGGTCAGAAATGGTCTATAAGTTGAATCTTTTAGCAAGATTAATCCATCGAAAAATCACTGGCAATCTTGAAGAATTATCATTAGTCTATGTACCGTTTTTCATCAATGATTTTTCTGAAGCACAAGAATTCAATAAGAATAACTGGAATTTAGATGGTGTAAAGGCAATTTTTTATGAGAAGTTGAAAAGTGAACGCGAAGCAGAGTTAATACGTGGGTATTCACTAGTAGGACCACAACGAGATGATCTAATCTTTCTGATCAATGGGGTGAATGCCAGGCGTTTTGGTAGCCAAGGTCAACAAAGGACTGCGGTACTCGCTTGTCGCTTAGCAGAATTGGAGTACATGAAATCGGAAACTGGTTCATTTCCGGTAGTCTTGCTTGATGATGTAATGTCTGAGCTTGACATTCATAGGAGAAGTTTCTTAATCGAAGTTTTATCAAACAAATTTCAAACAGTGATTACTACTACGGATGTTAATGATATTGATTCCGAGCTGCTGAGGAAAGGAACATTATTTGAGATTGAAGCGGGACAAGTGAGGATAAAATAAACTTTAAGGAGTTAACATTATGTTTTTACATTTAGGCGGTGAGATCGCTATCCCATTTAAAGACATAGTGGCCATTGTAGATCTGGGGAAGAAAGAAGGAAAATCAAGCTTGATTCACGAATTTCTAGAAAATGCCAAAAGAGAAGGTAATGTTTTTTATTTGGGTGATGAAATTGCAAGATCGTTTGTTTTAACGATCTCGAAGCAAGTTTATCTAAGTCCCATTTCTGCAGTAACGTTAAAGAAAAGGCTAGAGAACATTTTTAGCTAAATTTGACAGCGTAACTTGGTTATAATTATACTATTAAGAGATACCTTTAAACCGTGGTGTAGCATCACGGTTTAATAGTGTAAGGAGTCGAATGCAAATGAATAATCAACAGGGGAATTCAACTTATACAGCTGAACAAATTCAGGTATTAGAAGGTCTGGAAGCTGTAAGACGTCGCCCAGGAATGTATATTGGTAGTACTGGAAGTCGTGGGTTGCACCACCTTTTTAATGAAGTTATCGACAATAGTATTGATGAAGCTCTAGCTGGGTTCTGTGATACAATTGATGTCGTTATTAGACAGGATAATTCCATTTCAGTAAAAGATAATGGACGTGGCATACCTATTGGTGTACATCCAAGTACAGGAAAATCTGCTTTAGAAACGGTTTTAACCGTTCTTCATGCGGGTGGGAAATTTGGACAAGAAGGTAGTGGCTATAAAGTTAGTGGTGGTCTCCATGGAGTTGGAATCTCCGTGGTTAACGCACTTTCTGAATGGTTAGAAGTTTTTGTCGAGATTAACGGAATAAGATATCGACAAACTTTTTCCCGCGGTATAACTACTTCAGAATTAGAAGAGATAGGTCCAACAAAAGGGCGAGGGACTGAAATTATTTTTAGACCTGATCCCGAGATCTTTGAAACCATTGAGTTTGATGCTGAAATCATAGTACGACGAATAAGGGAGCTTTCGTTCCTCAATAAAGGCATAAACATAAACTTTTTTGATGAACGTACCAGGAGAAGACATAAATTTCTATATGAAGGCGGAATTATTTCCTACGTTAAGCATCTAAATAAAGCAAAAAAATTAGTTCATAAAGAACCGATCTATTTTGAAAAAGAAATTGATAACATTCAAGTTGAAGTAGCTCTTCAATACACTGAAACCTATAATGAGATCATTTTAACTTTTGCCAATAACATTAATACTCAGGAAGGCGGTACTCATCTTTCGGGTTTTAGAGCTGCATTAACAAGAACAATTAATGACTATGCGAGAAAGAAAAACTTTTTAAAAACAAATGATGAGAACTTGGCGGGAGAAGATGTAAGAGAAGGATGTACAGCACTAATTAGTGTCAAGATTCCTGATCCCCAGTTTGAAGGGCAAACTAAAACAAAACTAGGAAACACTGAAGTTAGGGGAGTTGTTGAATCAGTTATCAACGAAAAGCTCGCCATTTTCCTTGAAGAAAACCCAAGCGATGCTAAGAGAATAGTGGAAAAAGCAATGTCTGCTGCTAGAGCTCGCCAAGCAGCCAAGCAGGCGCGAGAATTAACCAGGCGTAAAAACGCTTTGGAGATTTCGTCATTACCTGGAAAACTTACAGATTGTAGTATTAAGAATCCTGAACTTTGTGAGTTATTCATAGTGGAAGGAGACTCAGCTGGCGGAACAGCAAAGAGTGGAAGAGATCCACGCTATCAAGCGATCCTTCCGTTGAGAGGTAAAATCTTAAACGTTGAGAAAACCAGAATCGATAGGATCTTGGGAAATGAAGAGATTAGGACGATGATTACAGCATTTGGAACTGGAATAGGAGACGAGTTTGACATCAATAAACTACGGTATCATAAAATCATTCTGATGACCGACGCGGACGTCGACGGCGCTCATATTCGTACACTTTTATTAACGTTCCTTTATCGTTTTATGCGACCTTTGGTTGAACAAGGGTATGTCTACATTGCGCTACCTCCTTTGTATCAAGTTCTTAAAAATAGAAAGTCATACTATGTCTATTCTGATCAAGAGTTGGAAAAGCTCCTTGATGAAATTGGACGAACTGGAATTAGCAGGTTACAACGGTACAAGGGTCTTGCGGAAATGGATGAGGAGCAACTTTGGGATACCACAATGAATCCTGAAACCAGAACTATTATTCAAATCCAATTAGAAGATGCAATTGAAGCTGACGAAATTTTCACTACTCTGATGGGCGAAAAAGTTGAGCCAAGAAGAGAGTTTATTCAAGCCCATGCGTCCGAAGTAACCAATCTGGATGTTTAAGCTCTAATCTTAAGTTTTTCCGTGGAAAGATGTTCTAAAGGAGTGTGTTCGGATGAGTATGGATATTCATGATGGAAAGGTAACTACCCGCTCCATTGAAAAAGAGATGAAAGAATCTTATATAAATTACGCAATGAGCGTAATTGTCGATAGAGCGCTTCCAGATGTTAGAGATGGATTAAAGCCAGTACAACGTCGAATTCTCTATAGTATGTATGATTTAAACCTTTATCCTGATCGTCAACATAGAAAGTCAGCTACTATTGTAGGAAAGGTGATGGGTGAATTCCATCCACATGGAGATTCGGCAATCTATAATGCGATGGTAAGGATGGCTCAGGACTGGTCATATCGCCATGTTTTGGTTGATCGCCAAGGAAACTTTGGAAGTATTGACGGCGATCCTCCAGGTGCGATGCGTTACACTGAAGCAAAGCTTTCGAAATTAGCGATGGAAATGCTTCGAGATTTAGAAAAAGATACAGTAAACTTTGTTCCAAACTTTGATGAATCAAGCGAACAACCAGAGGTACTACCTGCTCGATTTCCTAATCTATTGGTAAATGGAGAATCAGGGATTGCTGTAGGAATGGCAACAAACATTCCACCCCATAATTTAGGGGAAGTAACCGATGGTTTGATTGCGATGATAGATAATCCTGATATTACTACCCAAGAATTAATGAAATACATTAAAGGACCAGATTTTCCAACTGGAGGCATTATTCTTGGGAAAGACGGTATCAAGCAAGCTTATGAAACAGGCCGAGGAAAGATTATTGTCAGGGCAAAAACTCAGATCGAACAAATGAAAAACGGTAAAACTAGAATTGTAGTTACTGAAATTCCTTTCATGGTCACCAAGTCGAATATAGTAACCAAAATTGCTCAACTTCATCGTGATAAAAAGGTTGATGGAATTACCGATCTGAGAGACGAGTCCGATAAAAATGGAATTCGTATCGTAATCGAACTCAGAAAAGATGCAAATCCACATGTAGTCTTGAACAGACTTTATAAACATACCCAACTTCAAGAAACTTTTGGAGCAATAATGCTGGCGATCGTCGATAATGAACCAAGGATCCTTACCCTCAAACAGATGCTTTATTACTATCTAGAGCATCAAAAAGATGTCATTATTCGTCGGACAAAGTTTGAATTGAACAAAGCAGAAGCTGATGCTCATATTCTTGAAGGATATCGCAAAGCTCTCGATATTATCGACGAAATTATTGCTTTGATTAGAGCAGCTGAAAATGATCAAGTTGCTAGAATCGGTTTAATTGAACGTTTCGGGTTTACTGAAAAACAAGCCATAGCTATCTTGAATCTTCAATTGCGTCGTTTAACCAGTCTGGAACGCGAAAAAATCGAGGCTGATTATCAAGAACTCGTGAAACTTATTGCTCGCTTAAAAGAAATTTTAGGTGATATCAGGCTTGTTTATGACATCATCAAAAACGAGTTGTCAGAGATTAGAAATAAGAACGCAGATGAGCGGAGAACGCAGATAGTTGCAAAAGAAGCTTCTATAGAGATAGAAGATTTGATCGCTGAGGAAGACATGGTAGTAACCATTACTCACAATGGGTACATCAAACGTCTGCCAGTTGATACCTACCGAGCTCAACGGCGAGGGGGAAGAGGCATAACTGCTTTGAATACTCCTGAGGAAGACTTCGTGGAACAACTCTTTATCGCTAACACGCATAGTTATGTGCTCTTCTTTACCAACAAAGGTAGAGTTTATCGCTTAAGGGGACACGAGATCCCAGAAGCCTCGAGAAATGCTCGTGGAGTAGCGATCATTAATTTAATCCAATTAGATCCTGGTGAAAGAATCGAAGCGACTATTCCGATCCAGAAGTTTACTGACGATAGGTATCTAGTTATTTGTACTAGAAGTGGAATATTGAAAAAAACCATCCTTTCAGAATTCAACACTAGAAGAACTGGTGGATTAAATTGCATCAATCTTGATGAGGATGACGAAGTAGTAAGCGTTAAACTAACTGATGGTAATCATGAGATCATGATTGTGACCAATGATGGCCAGGCTATCCGTTTTGCAGAAGAACAAGTAAGAAGCATGGGTAGATCTGCACGTGGAGTTAAAGGAATCACCTTGAATGAAGGTGCTTTCGTAATTGGAATGGAAGTAGTAGTTCCTAATTCACAACTATTAGTAATAAGTGAAAAAGGATTTGGAAAACGAACTGCGCTCGAAGAATACCGTGCTATTTCTCGCGGTGGGAAAGGAGTAAGAACTCTAAATATCACAGATAAAACAGGTGAAATAGTAGGAATCAAAGTTGTGCATGATAGTAACGAAGTGATGTTGATCTCCGTTGAGGGTATTATGATCAGGATGATAGTTAGTGACATTCCTCAGCAAGGTCGAAACACCCAAGGGGTCAGACTAATGAAGTTGGGAGACAATGATCGAGTAATTGCTGCTGCAAAAATTGTTGGAAAATCGGATGACATCGACGAGGAATAGACTAGTAATAAGTATAAACTAAGTGCAAAAAAGAACTAAAATGTGGTTCATAAAATGTGTTGACACAGCATAAGGATTTATGTTATTATAAATTCGCTGTCGCAAGACAGTAGCCATTATATGGCGTTGGACATTGACAACCAAACAACAGAAGTGCGGAGTTTGTTTTTAGTTTGACGTTTGTTAGACTAAAGAATAAACAATGCTCTTAAGTCAAAAGTAAAATAAGAGCTAAGGAAAACTCGAAATTTTA
>JAAYFS010000061.1 GCA_012728115.1 Bacillota bacterium
CCGCTTCGTGCAAGGTTAGTGCCCGATGCACTAAATCTTGGATTTTTTCGATCAACATATTCTCACCCGTCCTGATTACCTTTACATCAATTTTACATGATTAGTAATTTTAAGTAAACCGAACGCGGATGATATGTTCTTCATTTTCTATATATATGGCATATATTGCGTATAAGCATAATTAAAGCAAGGAAAAAGGCAATTAAACTCACTAAGACAATCACTCTATTCATCACTAAACTTCTTTTCACTGGCGCCAATATAGCCTCATTATTAAACTTAAATGTAATAGCAACGATAGAACGGACATTGGAAATTACTTTAATTTCATGCTCAGTTTCTTGAACAGGTCCTTCTTCGGTTATATATGTAGGAATTTCTACCTCTTCTGCAATCACTTCTCTTTGAATAGTACCAGGTGCATACAGCGGAGCCATGGTTGAAGTAGGCACACGTTTTGCGTGAACAAGTAGCCGTTTATCATTAATCATATAAGGATGGCAGGTCAGTAAAGTTAGCAAATCTTGCTCCTTTTCTATCCCGAGACTGGAAGAATCATCTGCTTCCACGACTTGATTACCGGTCACCTCATAAGTCACTGTTTTTTTCAAAATAGTAATGAGGATTTTATCACCAGGCACCAATAAATCGATATTCCGAAAATAATTGGCGCCTGCGTAACCTCTGTGTGCAGATATAACAGCATGTGTACTCTGACCCCCTACTGGTAATGAGGTTCCGGCGACTGTTGCAGCACCCAAAGCCAGATGATGAGTCGTTGCACCATTATAGATAGGTAGTTGCTCGCCTATTTTGGGAATATATATCGAACCCATTATACCTTCCGGAAATATTTTATTTGTCCCTTCATATTCCACAGGAGCTACATCAACAATAAATGGATCATTATAAACAGGCACTTCAGTAATTTGCTGCGTAGCCGGGCTTTGTGGCTCTATGTTTATCTGCTCTAAAGTCTCTGTATAAAAATTCAAATCCTGTTCAGGGTAAACTTCTACCACCTCAGAATAAGATTGAAGATTTGAGACAGTTCGAAGTTCATTCAAAAAAATTCGAAACTGAGGAACACCGATAATAAGTACGCCAATTATAAAAAGGATGAGTGACAGATTCTTTTTCATGTCTTCTCACCCTCTTTCTTTCGCTTTATCCAAATAATGATTCCAGTTAGAAGTAGAAGCGAACAAATCACATATAGCCAGCCAAGCTCCGGGCTTTTTTCGGCAACAGCTGTGAGGATTTGTTCAGTAGGTGTGAGTGGTTCGGGTTCTTTCGTGGCGTCAAAGGCGATACGTGTGCCTCTCACTAAAATGCGGTGTGTATTTATCATATAAGGGGTGCATGTAATTAAGGTGACAAGATCGCGGTCGTCCACAATTTTTAGAGTTTCTGTTTCGTGTGGTAAAACCGTTTCAATGCTTTCAACTTCATAAGCTAGCGTACCGGCGACAGAATGAATATAAAAGATATCGCCGATTTGCATTTTATCTAAGTCCGTAAAGAGTTTGGATTCAGGAAGTCCGCGATGCCCGGTTAAAGCAGCATGGGTACCTTCACCACCAATCGGCATGGAACTTTTTTCCAGGAGACCTATGCCTTTTTGTAATATATAATCGGACGTGCCTTTATAAATAGGTACATTCACAGAAATTGTGGGAATTGCAATATAGCCTACGGGTTCACCCAACTTATCATTTTCTTTTCTCATTCGTGGCTCAGTTGTGTTGTTCTTTGATACAAAAGGATCTTCGTAAACAATGGTATTTTCTATTAATGACTCATTATATGCTTCAATCCGAGCCATTTCTACTTTCTTTAACTCTTCACCCATTTCATCCTGTTGACGATTATATGCCAGTATAATTTGGTACTGGGATATTTTTGCATAAATTTGTGTAAGGTTAGGATACATAAAAATACCTAAGCCCAATAAAAATATAAGCCCCATCAGCCATTTTTTTCGTTCCTTTTTCATAGAAACACCCCATTAACTATGCTCACCCAAGGGGCCGGCAGACCAGCCCCTTGGGTGAACAGATGATTACTCATCCGTTCACCTCTGGTATTATTCTTTTTCTTCTTTCTTGTATAGTTTAACTGCACCAGCCATCAAACCTACACCTGCGATGGTAAAGAGGATTGTACCCATTCCACCTGTACTTGGAAGATCAATTCTTGGTCGGTTTTGAATAGGAACTGTCGCTTCCGCATTATAGG
>JAAYFS010000062.1 GCA_012728115.1 Bacillota bacterium
AAAGGGGGTTCAAGCTTAGCTAAAACTATCTCCTTGTTATGGATAATACATATTTATCGTCTGCACTAAGAATGAATCTTACCCATGGTGTGTGAAGTTTTATTTGCTCTAATCAGATAGCAAGGGTTTTTAAATTGATAACTGGAGGGTTAATATGAAAACTGAATTTTTAATGCGAATAACCTTGTTGATGTTAGTTGCAATTATAGCCACTGGTTGTATAGGCGGATCTTCTAATTCAGACGAACAGAAAATAAACGATATTTTGGATCAATACGAGCAGGCAACAAAAGCTAAGGACGCCAAGTTAATTGCCAGTTTGGCCACCTATCCTATCTATATTGCCAACGAGTATGTGACATCTGAAACTAAAGCAGCCGAAAGATTGGCCGCAAACTTTAGATTCATCGACAGGTTTGAACAGTTTGAAATTACTGACCGAGAGATTAGTATCCAGAAAAATGAAGCGGTTGCCACGTTTACCGTAAAGTCTGCAACGACATCGCGCTTTGGTCCTCCTTCCTCAGAGGAACGCCAACAAACCATACGGTTTCGCAAAGTAGGAAAGACATGGAAGATAACTAAGTTTTAAAAGGTAGTAAATTTCCCTTTTAATTAGCATCAACTTTGTTAACTAGAACATTAAAACCGCTTTTTCTTATGAGTTCGATATTTCTATCGAGCTCATTTGTTTTGATATAAAACATAGCTTAACATTAAAAGAGGATTCCCCTGTGTCAACCCCGAATTATCTGTGGGATATTTTTATGAAAAGGAGAAATTTAAATGTCAGAAACAAAAGAACTCGTCACTGAAGCATTGAGCGATATAGCAGCATACTTACCCAAACTTCCATCTATCATTATCGTTCTTGGCTTAGGGGTTTTTGTGATCCGTTTTCTTCAAAAAGCAGTGGTTCGTCTATTACGCCGCCTACGACTCGATGATACTTTAATTAGCTTTGTAAATGCCTTTTTAACCTTTGCCTGTTGGGTTTTTCTGATCTCAATCGTATTTTCTATTCTCGGTTTCCCACAAATCAGCGTTGCCTTCTCTGGTAGTATTGCCTTAATTCTGGTTGGTGTAGCCTCTAACGCTAATAGTATGATCCAAGACCTTTTAGCTGGGATCTTCTTGATTGCGGATCCCGATTTTAAAATTGGCTCCTATGTGAAAGTAAATAACATTGCTGGAAGAGTAGTTAAGCTAGACATCAAAAAAACCAAGATTATGGATGACGAAGGTAATGTACACGTGATTTCTTATAAAGTATTTGATTCCTCAGTTTATACAATTGAAACTAATGGCGAACATGAAGAGTAATTTATTAAAATGGATTACGATTTTTGAGATAAAACAAAAAACGAGCGATCATCGACCGCTCGCTTTTTGTTTGCTTTAAATCTTTCCGATTAAGTAGCTTGGCTCGCCGTTTCTTAAAAATACAGGAATTATCTCCAACGGAGCTTCAACGTTCACCCATTGCCCACCTTCAAACACCTTACCATCATGCATTGATGTCCAACTTACTCCCGCAGGTAAGTAAACCTTTCGCATTGTCGCATCTTCGTAAACAATCGGTGCAACTAAAATATCACTTCCGTACATGTATTGATCTTTAAGATCCCAAGAAATTGGATCTTCAGGAAATTCATAAAACATCGTCCGCATCACTGGCGTTCCTTCTTCATGAGCTTCCTTCATTAGTTTGCGAGTATATGGGCGAAGAGCTTCCCTGAGATGTAAGTATTTCACCAAAATATCGTATACCTCTTCCCCATAACTCCATACTTCATTATCTGAACCAGTAAACAATGCTGGAGATCCATCCTTTTTATAAAGGAAGGTAGCTGGCGACCGATCACCATGCAGACGCATCACTGGACAAAATGTCCCGTATTGGAACCATCTAACTAAGAGTTTTCGGAAAGACTCATTTTGCGGATTCCCACCTAAAAAACCACCTATATCAGTTGTCCACCAAGGAATACCGCTAAGGCCCATATTGAGGCCAGCACAGATCTGCTTGCGGAAATCTTCGTATGTCGAGTGAACATCCCCTGACCAAACTAACGCACCATAGCGTTGACTTCCTGCCCATGCACATCGTACTAAGTTGACGATATTTTTTTGACCTTCTTTTTTCATCCCGTCATAGAAACCCTTACTAAAAAGTTGAGGAAAGATATTCCCCACCTGGAGGTTTGGTCCAAGGTAATAACGATAGTTATCAAAATCATAAACTCCATACTCTGGTTCTGCTTCATCCAACCAGAATATTTTTATACCATAATCATAGTAGTTCTTTTTACATTTCTCCCACACATACTCCCTAGCTTCTGGATTGGTGGCGTCATAGAAAACACTATCACCGCCAAATTGCATCGAGATATTAACTCCTTTTTCAGCTCTGACCAGAAGACCTCTTTCTAACATTTCCTCATAATTTTCACTATTTAAGCCGATCTGCGGCCAAATAGATACCATTAATTCGATTCCCATTGATTTAAGTTCATCGACCATCGCTTGTGGATCAGGAAAGAATTCTTCATCAAAGCGATAGTCTCCTAAAGCTGTCCAATGGAAGAAATCAACAACGATTACGTCGATCGGTAGATTTCTTCGCTTATATTCTCTAGCTACCTCCAGAAGTTGTTCTTGATTGTAGTATCTTAATTTGCACTGCCAGAATCCCAAACCGTATTCAGGCATCATGGGCACTTTACCCGTTACGTTAGCATATGCCTCAACGATCTCTGCAGGGGTGTCACCCGCGGTAATCCAATAATCAAGCTGTTTTGTGCTGGCTGCGTACCACTCGGTAATATTATTACTAAAACTAGCCTTTCCGATCGCTGGATTATGCCATAAGAATCCATATCCTAAGCTTGATAGCACGAACGGAATACTCGCTTGGGAATTACGATGAGCTAATTCGAACGTACATCCTTTAATGTCTAAAAACTCTTGTTGATACTGCCCCATTCCATAGAGCTTTTCGGGATTATTGGCCTCAAAAGACATCGTTAATTGATAATCTCCACCGATGATCGGTTTAAAATGACGAGCATGAAGATTTAATGCTCCACCAGAATCGATCTCTCTTAACAACAATTTACCTTTTTGGTTGTAAAAACTAATACGGCAGTTGCGATTCCAAGTATTAGGAACAAACTCAGCCATTATTTTCCCGTTTCTAATCGTTGCACGATTTTTCTCGATCTTGATTTCGGTTTGGCATTCTTTCTGTGGAAGCAAAGCCCACAGTGTATCATCGATGGTATGTAAGAATGTTGAACGAACTCGTAAGCTGTTTTCTCCCCAGGGCTCAACAATCATTTGTTCACCCTTATTCCGCCAAAGAAGCCTATTACCATCTTGTTTAAATAACCCGATACCCAATTCTATCTCCTCCCTGCGGTAGACTTACCTAAATTATTCTTCGTTACCGATCGTTTTCCTTGAAAGCCCCCATAATCGTTGGAAATATGTTCCATGGCTTAATATTCTGCGGATAACATTTAAAAGTCAGATGGCTTTTCAGTGTTGGATGATTAAACGATAATTTATATGCCCAAAGCGCCAATTGAAATTGGCTATCTTGGGGGATGTTACTATATAAGCGATCACCCAACAAAGAATGTCCAATTGTCGCAAACTGTACTCGCACCTGGTGCGATCGACCCGTTATTAAATTAACTCTTACTAAGCTAAACTGATTGTTAACCTCGTTGGTTACACCAAGAAGTTCGTATGTCAGGATAGCCTCCTTTCCTTCTTTTTTACCAACTGCTTTTACCTTCAATGATTTTGGATCTTTTTTTAAATAATGAACTAAGCGACCCTTCTCTTGCTCTAAAATCCCGCGAACAATTGCTAAATAACCTCTTTCTATTTGATGATTCCTCAGCTGCTCTCCTAACCTTTTTGCCGCTTTGCTCGTTTTAGCAAACACCATTACTCCCCCAACGGGGCGATCCAGACGATGAACTAACCCAAGGTATACATTACCAGGCTTATCGTAACGTACCTTAATATCTTGTTTAAGAATACTTAAAAGATCAAGATCCCCTGTTCGATCTCCTTGTGATAAAACATTCGGGGGCTTTTCTACTACCAGAATATGATTGTCTTCTGCCAAAATTCGAATATGTGTCATTCAAGCGCCTCCCATATAATACCTGTTAACGTTTTGGACACTCGTCATACTGACTCCTGCCTTGAATTTGTCAATTCTTTAATATATACTGACGAAGGATGCAAACCTTTGAAAAGAGGTGAGAACCATTATTGAACTAGCTTTAAACAAAGTAAAAAAATTCTATGGAGCCGACCTGGTACTTAACGATATCAGCTTTACTGTTAATCAAGGTGAGAAAGTCGGAATAGTTGGCGACAATGGCTCTGGTAAAACCACTATTTTCAAAGGGATTACTGATTTCGAACCGATCGATGATGGCACGATTACTTTCCGAAAAAGTGCGATAGTTGGATATCTCGATCAAATTCCTCAGTATCCAGAACATTTTACCGTTAAAAGTGTCTTACAAGAAGCATTTCAAGAGATCTATCAATTACAAGATTCTTTAACCAAATTGGAACACGCTATGCAATCATTAACTGGGCAAGACTTAGAGCGCGCCATTAAGCAATATGGAGCTCTTCAACAAGAATTTGAGTTACAGGGTGGCTACGAACTTACTGAGAAATTCGGTAGAGTTATAACTGGTTTAAAAATTTCCGAAGATATGCTTAACCAACCCTTTGGCACTCTAAGTGGCGGAGAAAAGACCAAAGTCGTGCTTGGACAAATTCTTTTACGCAATCCAGATATTCTTTTACTTGATGAACCCTCAAATCATTTGGATCTTGAATCGATCGAATGGCTGGAATCATATTTACGCGATTATCAGGGTACTGTTCTCATTATCTCCCACGATCGTTATTTTTTAGACAAAGTGGTAACTAAAATTATTGAAGTCGAAGATGGCGAAGCCACCACTTTCAAAGGTAATTACTCAAGATATTTTGAAGAAAAAGAACGTCAATTATTATTGGAGTTTGCCACTTATCAAGATCAGCAAGCAAAAATAAAGGCGATGGAAGAAGCGATCCAAAGATACAAAATTTGGGGTACAGCAAAATATCACAAAAAGGCAGCTAGCGTCCAAAAACGATTGGATAAGATCGTAAGAATGGAACGACCCGTGCTGGAAAAACAAAAAATGGAACTTAAGTTTGCCCAGACGGATCGTAGCGGTGATCTTGTGGTAGTTAGCGAAAAACTTAGTAAGCACTATGGTGAAAGAGTTATTCTTTCAGATATCGATTTTAACTTGCGTTTTCGAGAACGGGTAGCCATCGTTGGAAAAAATGGAAGTGGTAAATCAACATTTCTTAAATGTATCTTAGGTTTAGAAAAACCGACTACTGGCACGGTTAGAATTGGCGCTCGCGTTGATGTTGGTTATCTACCACAAGATTGTGTTTTCCCAAATCCACAGTTAACCGTATTGCAATGGTTAAGAGAACGGTTTCGAATGAGTGAACCAGAAGCTCGAAGCCGTCTGAGTCGCTTCTTGTTTTTTGGCGAAGACGTGGAAAAAAGAATAAACATGCTCTCTGGCGGTGAGCGCAGTAGATTAAAATTGTGCGAGCTAATGGAAGAGGAACCAAACTTGCTTATTCTCGACGAACCGACGAATCATCTGGATATTTCTTCGATCGAGGTATTAGAGGATGCTTTGTTGGATTTTCCTGGTACCATCCTCTTCGTTTCTCACGTTCGATACTTTATAAATAAAATAGCTCAGAAAGTAATAGAGCTCGAAAATGGTGACATAACAGAATATCTTGGCAACTACGATTACTATCGTCAGAAAAAAGCTGAACTGATTGTGGAGATAGCCCCGCCCATTAAAGAAAGAAAGCCGCGCAAAACCGATACTGCCAAAAGAAAAGAGACTACTCTTTTTAAGCAGTTAGAGGAAGAAATCCTCATTATTGAAGAAAAGATTAAAGGACTTGATGAACAAATGATTGCTGCGGTTAATGATTATAAAAAACTTGTCGAGCTGTCTCACCAAAGAGATGATTATTCTAAACGACTTGAAGAACTTTACGAAAAGTGGGCTGAAGCTGATCCAACGGCTAACGATTAAACAATTTAGAGGCTGTGACAAAAACTCACAGCCTCTAACCATTTTATGCTCCTCGTATTCTTTACATTTCATCGAGTAGAGATAAACACTTATCTACTATGTTATTAATATGTTCTACATAAGAGATAATCTTACTTAACATTTCTGTATTTCCATTTACCTGTACCAAGTGTGATGTAGCTGCAATAACGGATAAATAGTTTTTGGCCTTATCGATCAACAATTCCCTAATTTCTAGATCAACCTTTTGTCTACAGGTTGTCACAATCGCTCAATCCCGCCCTCCACTTTTTGGTAATGGTTATTCTTGTGATTAAAGTATAAAGTATATCTATGTTTCTATTTTTTGTCAATAAAAATATATAGAGTACAAAAAGATAGGCATATTGATATTCCCCAATCAATATGCCTGTAAACCTATAGCTATACTCTTTTTGAACCACCTAAACCAACTTGTGCTCTATAAAGATCAGTATTACCTCTTGTTCTAGTGATGCCTATTAAAGGATCTTAAAACTTCCCTCGAACACTACCGTATTTTCTGGAGTTTCTAGATAATCGGTTGCTCTAATTTGATAGGTGTTTTGAGACGCATCTTCAATCACCCAACTATAGAAGAACGAACCCCAAGTATCCGTCGAGTTTGTAACCTCCATCCGTTTCCAACCATCGCCGTAGTTAATTTCGACAATACCAGGATGAGGGATACCATCTAAATAATCTACTCGCACATTGATCGTTTGTTCCGAACCCAAAAAGACCATTGGTTGAGCAAAGGGACGATTGATTCGCTTAACCCATGCTTGATCCACTGGGATGGCTTGACGATATACAACTAGTTCATCAATCTCACCCACAAAATAGCCTTCTTCTACTCCTCTTCCGAGATATTTTACCTTATTCAACTCCACTGGTAGATCGAGTTCTACGCTACCAACAACTTCATTATTCTTAAACAAAGAGACCTTTCCATTCGATACGGATACGATCAATCGCACTAATTCATCAACTGGTAGGGAGTCCTCAGCGGTTATGGTAACTAACTCTCCAGCTACAACTATTCCTAATTCTAATTTTCCTTCTTTGTTCGCTGGTGTTACATATAAATGGTTAGCTTGGTCTTCTCCTAGTGTTAATAATCGCTGACCATTATCTCCGCCATACCATTTCAGCGTAATTAAAATAGTCATATTCGAAATATCCAAACCTTCGACACCGAAGGCTAAATATTGATTATCACCGTTAAAGACCACTCGATGTACTTCTTCTTCGACAACAAAACTAGGAGCGCCATAAATGATACCATAGTTAAGTCCATCATCTGCTTTTAGTAAAACATTTAGTAATAGGTCATCTTCATTAAAATTCCAATGAGCTATTCTGCTAATAGGTTTTAAAACAACGTTTCTAGGTAGATCTGGAATCTCCAGTTCCAACGGTTGCTCAAGATTTAATGGATAGAAAAGCTTTGATAATAGTTCATAAACGCGTGGATCATATTCTTTTAATTTGTCTCTCGTATTCACATGGTTATGAACGCCATCAGGTTGCCCCGTTCTACTTCTTCTATTTACATTGAACCAGGACTGAACTACTTCAGCAAAGTATTCATGGGAATTCTCCATCGCGTATGTATTGGCCCATAATCCTTCCTCTTTAGCTAATGCATAACAAGCCTCGATTTCCCTCCAAATTTGCCGATCGCCACGTTCAATTCCTGCTAAATGAATATTATGAGCAAACTCATGCACCGTAATATCTTCATCATAATATGGATCACCTGGCAAGTGTAGCAAGTTTTCTTCACCACTTGAACTTTCCCTACCGCCTAAACCTCTTGTCCAATTGATATCATCGCCAAGATGAGAATATTCGGGCATATCGGTGGTTACCTGATGCCTTCCAATAATCGAGTGCTGGGAACGTTGATCTAGCATTGCTTGATAAATATTGGGGTAATCAACTATAATCTTTGCCATCATCGCGTTAATAATTTTATAGGCCTCTATCAGTGCCGCATCATCTACTACCGATGATGAAATGATTGGGATTCCTGAAGCCAAGATAAACTTTTCATAGAATGGGTCAAGCCCGTATCTTTCTGGAGGTGGAATAACGAGAATGGTCCGGTGAACTAGATCGTATAATTGGTCAGTTAGTTCCACGATTTCTGCGCTGTTAATCTCCTTAAGGTTAATAATTCTTTCATGCAAAATATTTTCCATCTTTCGGTATTCCTGAATATATTCATTTTCACCTTTCTCGACTACCGCTTGGTAATACGCTTGAAAATCCGCTAACATATCTTCGAAATCAGAAATAACCAATGGTAGTTTTTCAGTAGCATTAACAGTATTTAATCCGAAGATCAAAATCAACAAAAGAACCAGAGTACTAGAAATGATTCGTTTCATTTTCGGCCCCCTTATTATGTATATACATAAACCGCTAAACTGCTTTATGTGCGAAAATGCATCGCATAATGTAGTGCACGCTGTGCATTACAATAATTAACTCTACCCTCCTTTCTCTTCATCATCCTTGCAAAACAGGAGTTTATTACTGTAGCAATCTCAAGTCCTCTACATAGTCTAAAACGAAGTTATATTAAGGAGGAAAACAAATGTCTGATTGTCAAACCTTTAATAATACTCAAATGGTCAGTGCTGTTCCGCCACCACCAGTCACCTGCTCAGGGGTGTATTACATTGTTCAATCTGGGGATAGTCTTTCAACAATTGCAAGACGTTTCGTCCAAATGACTGTTCAAGATATCCTAGTCGCCAACCCACAAATTACTAATCCGAATATTATCTATGTAGGTCAAATAATATGCATACCTCACAACGTTGCCTCTTTAGTAGACCATCCATCACTTCAAACCGCTCGACCAATCGGATGTAGTTGTTAAGTACCTTAAGAGTGCCGAAGGCACTCTTTAATACTTTAATGCTAATATTCATTATATTAATGGGGGTTTTTCTTGATAAAACACCGTAACAGTCTTTCTTTCTAACTCTTTCTTTGCGGAATCAAAAGAAAATATTTTTTCATTTTTGTAATGAATCTTAATATTTAACTCTTTATCATCACTCATCGATTGATATGAACTACCTCGATAGTACTCAAAGAAATCGATTGTTGGATTTAAAGAGTCTAATCCTTTATAAAAACTGGTAAGTGAAGAAACATCCATGGTTGTAGAATAAGTAATCAAAACTCCTTCGCTTAATCCTTTATGGTGATATAGGCATAAGTTATCAACTCCAACAGGAACAAAGATTTGATATTTAGCCAACGCTGCCTCATCTACCATATTTTTTAACTTTGGAGCACCTTGCCGAAGTTTTGTGGCTTCAAGATTTTCTGAAAAATAGGTTTTGAAATTCTTGTTCAGATTTCTATTGAATGTCTCTACAAATTCCCGCATACATGCTTCAATCATCAAGTCATATCCTACATTTTGAGAAATCAAACCAGAGAACTTGACTTTGGTTTCCCCATAATGTTCCATATTCAATATTTGAGTTTGAACACCAGCTAATTGTGAATTAAAAGAAAAACTATTTACAGAATACTCAATTGTACCAGTCTTTACGAATGGAATCTTTGATAAATTCACATTCATATCTACAAGCAAAACCAAGTCAACGTGAGCGTTTAGGTGGTCAATCTTCTGTAACAGATAAACATCGTTATGCCCGCTTGCCACCAAATAATGTCTCAAGTACTGAGCAAGTTTTTCCTTGAGTCTTTGATCTACTTCTAGATTACTTACCATTATGCCGATTCGTTTGTTAAAGCCCTCAACCGAATCGTTATTTCCAGGAGTAGCAACAACAGTGCTGTAATTTGAATCGAACTCAGTCTTCCCCAGCCAAAATCTCCCCGATTTAAACGCAACGGTAAAAGCAACGAGCACAATCAGAACAAGCAAAGTGACGATCGTTTTTCGCTCCTTCATAATTCTCCTCTCAATCCTCCACTTTTTAAGGTCCTTAGATAGTACTTCACCAAAACGAAGCTAGCTCCTTTTAAACCAAAAAGGATGCTATATTTTATTAATAAATCAACCAATATGTTTTTATTATTACTTCGCTTAAACTCAACTAATTACCTGAAAATATTTATAATACATATTTACTCTAAGTAGATGTGAAAATGCGCACATTAGAAGTGAAAATCTAAGGCAAGTTGCTTTAGCATCCTAAGTCTATTATAATAACAATGCGTCTACTAAACAACAGATTGCCTATTTTCTTTGCTTAATATAAAAACAAAAAGCAACGATTTAGGGGATACTTGAATGAAAAAGGAAGATCGTCGTGTAAAGTATACCAAGATGGTATTAAAACAGAGCCTGCTAGATTTATTGCAAAGTACACCGATCAGTAAAATAACTGTTACCAGTCTTTGCGCTCATGCAGACATTAATCGCAATACTTTCTATACTCATTTTTCGAGCCCTTATGA
This sequence comes from Bacillota bacterium, assembly GCA_012728115.1. GTDB lineage: Bacteria > Bacillota > Limnochordia > Darwinibacteriales > JAAYFS01 > JAAYFS01. The sequence continues at coordinate 10,635 of JAAYFS010000062.1, forward strand.
TCTTTTAGCCCAAATCCAAGATGAATTGATCCAAGAATTTGAAAAATCAATCGAAAGTGTTCTCGATAATGTACCAAAAATGTTGGTTGAAATCTGTAATTCAATCAAGAATAACGCTGTCCTCTGTAATATTCTTTTCTCGGAACATGGGGATAAAGATTTTCTCAAAAAAGTAATGTACCTTGCCCATGACAAGAGTCTCAATGAGATGAGTCAAAGAGCAAAAACAAGTGATCGAGAATTGCTCGAATCTATATATCGTTTTTGTGTTAATGGAAGTGTTGCAGTTATTGAAGATTGGATTAAGACTGGTATGAAAAAAGATCCACAAGAAATCGCTAGTTTTATCGATAAAATCAGTAATTATGGACTCCAGGCTTTCTTGGATTAAGAGTTCTAACCCATGGTCCAGATTAGTACTTTGTAGCAGAATCAGGTTTTCATTCAATTTTTCACATCTTAAGAACACAGACTTCATTTGAAGATAGTAAGGAGAGTGAAGATGCAAAAAATATTATATCCTATCTATATCGCATACTTAATTCTCATCATTTCCCTGGTTTTTTTCGATCGCAGAAAGCCTATGGTTAGATTTAGCTGGATTCTTGCGTTGATCTTTATCCCTGGTATTGGACTATTGCTATACTTATTTATCGGCAGCGATCGTTTCTTAGATTATCGTAAAGAAAAAATTCGCCGAAGACGCGGAGCTATCCTTGTTGAATTAGAGCAAGTCGCCAATAACAACTGCGGACCAAAACCAGTGAGTTCAAAGGCTCAGCTTTTCCACCAAAACTATTGTGGTAGTATCCTCACAACTGATAATGAGGTTGAACTATATACTAAGGGAAAAGATAAGTATGAACGACTATTTCAGGACCTGCAGGAAGCTAAAGATCACATCCATATTCAATATTTCGCGTTTGAGCGAGATTTCATAGGAAAGAAACTGATCAATATTTTGATCGAAAAGGTTAACCAGGGTGTCGAAGTGAAACTTATGTATGACAGTATCGGTTGCCTACTTACGTTTATTTATCCTCTGCTTCATAAGCTTAAAAAAGCAGGAGGTCAGGTATCGACCATTAGACCGCATGCGCTTGATGTTAATTATCGGAATCACCGAAAAATAGTGGTTATTGATGGCAAAGTTGGTTACACTGGTGGAATGAACATCGGTTCTAAGTACCAAGACGGCGTAAGAAATTTAGTCTGGCGAGATACGCATATCAGAATTGTGGGTAGTGCGGTTAAATATCTCCAGCAAGTGTTTCTCTTTGACTGGATCACTTCTATCAAAAAGCCTGATATTGGGTTAAGGTACGAACTGTGCCATTATTTCCCAAAAATTTTTGCTACAGGAAAAACTGATGTTCAAGTGGTTGCCAATGGATTATATGATAAATATAAGCAACAGGATATTATTAAACTTAGCTACTTTAACTTGATGTCCCGAGCCAATAAGCGCGTGTGGATCCAAACACCTTATTTTGCACCATCAAGTTTAATAATGCAAACACTCAAAACGTTGGCCGCCCTTGGGGTTGATGTAAGAATAATGACATCTTCTTCCTACGCTTTCGGCGGTTTCTTCCATCGCAGCATCGGAAACTACTTTTTAAGACACTTGATGGAATGTAGCGATGTAAAAGTATATAAATATAATGGTATTATGCATGCTAAGACTATGTTAGTTGATGACCAAGGACTTTGCATTGGATCCGTAAATCTAAACACTCGGAGTTTAGAACGAGATGATGAACTATATGTTTATTCTGAATCAAAAGAGCTAATTGAGCAGTATGAAAAGGTCTTCTTAAAGGATTTTAAAAATAGCACTGAATTAGATTACGTGAAATTCAAAAAACCACCTATTCTGGTTCGTGCAGTTGAATCGGCTATGAGTTTTTTCTCACCGCTTTCATAAAAAATATCCAGCCTAATGTAAAAACGACCGTGTGCGCGGTCGTTTTTACAGTTTTATCTACTTTTACGTCATAACACTAGCAATAAAGCTACCGATAAATCCAAAGATAACGAGAATACCTACATTCACAAACCAAGCCCAACTGATTATCGCATGTGCATTTCCAAGTATAATGGTACTTAATACAGAATAAAGAATGGCTACCGTAACCCCATTCACCCATAACTTGCGGGAACATTTGCGACATGAATAAAACGTGGCGATGATGATAATGATGTAATTTGCTATTTTAAGGGCCCTTGGCGTCTCCTGCCAGTCCCAGATTAAAGATACTAATGTTAGGATTACTGCACAAGCGGAAAGTGCAACAAACGCGACTAAAAGACCGTACCAGATCATCTTAATATTGAAAGGGCTTCGTCGTTCGCCAAAATTCGTTATTCCTACCACCCGCATCCTATCCCCCCTGTAAGAAACATCCTATTAAAGAATATTGAAAGTTACGGTTCAATATGTCTTAATCTCGAGTTTTTCAAAAAGAAAAAAGGTGTAATCCAAATGGACCACACCTTTCGATTGTTTTGCTTTAAGACACTTCGTTCTTGCTTTCAGCAATGATTTGCTCAGCTTGTTGAGCTGGTACTTCTTCATAATGGCTAAACTCTGTTTCGTAGTAGCCACGACCTTGAGTAATCGATCTTAAGTCGATAGCATACCTAAACATCTCAGCCATTGGAACTTGAGCTTTAATAACTTGATTCCTACCTTGTTGTTCCATACCCATGATACGACCGCGTTTCTTATTTAAATCTCCCATTACATCTCCCATGTACTGTTCAGGAACAACAACTTTCACATCCAAAATAGGCTCAAGTAGAATTGGATTAGCTTCCATAAATCCTTTCTTAAAGGCCATTGAAGCAGCGATCTTGAACGCCATTTCTGAGGAGTCGACGCTATGGTAAGAACCGTCTAGAAGTGTTACACGAATATTTTCTACAGGATAACCAGCTAAAACCCCTTCTTCCATGGTCTCTCTAATACCTTTTTCTACCGCAGGAATGTATTGACGAGGAACAGCTCCTCCGAAGATTTGGTCAACGAATTCCAAACCACCTTCAACTTCGGAATGAGCAGGCTCAATCTCGATCACTACGTGACCGTATTGACCTCTTCCACCTGATTGTTTTTTATGTTTTCCTTCTACCTTAGCTTTACCACGAATTGTTTCGCGATATGGCAATTTTGGTAAGGATAAATCTACTTCAACACCAAATTTCTTTTGGAGGCGACTACACATAACTTCCAAGTGAAGTTCCCCATTACCATAAATAACCGTTTGCCCTGTCTCTGCATTCTTTTCAACACGGAAAGTTGGATCTTCTTCAGCAAGTCTTTGTAATCCAGAACCGATTTTGTCCTCATCGCCCTTAGCCTTTGGTTCTACCGCCATGCTCATCATTGGCTTTGGAAATTCGATTCCTGGAACAATAACTGGGAAAGCTTTCGATGAAAATGTATCATTTGTAGAGGTACCTTGGAGTTTAGCAACAGCCCCAAGATCACCAGGGCCAATTTCGGAAACTGCTATCTGTTCTTTACCCTTGGTTACAAACAATTGTCCAACTCGTTCTTCCTTGCCAGTTGAAGAGTTAAAGACAACAGAATCTGATTTTAATGTACCTGAATAAACTCTAAAGAGAGTTAATTTTCCAACATATGGGTCAGCCATAGTCTTGTAAACTAAGGCGACTAAATTTTGGTTATCACTGTTGATTTCAACTTCTTCATCTGTCTTTTGATTCTTGACCTTAACTGATACATCCTTAGCTGATGGCATACAAAAGACAAGATAATCAAGGAGGCCATCCACACCAATATTCGCCGTGGCAGAACCGCAGAGAATTGGAATAACTTCCTTGGATTTGGTTCCAAGACTCAAAGCAGTTTCGATCTCTTTATTACTTAATTCTTCGCCTTCTAAGTACTTCATCATTAACTCATCATCGGCTACTGCAACAGCTTCAATCAATTCCTCGCGTGCTTGCGCAACCTCATCTACGAGATCAGCTGGAATATCTGTCTCGGTCACTTTTCCAGACTCTACCACATATGCCTTTTGTTTAATAATATCTACATATCCTTTAAAGGTATCAGCTGAACCAATTGGAATTTGAATTGGTACACATTGATTACCTATATGATCGCGCAATTGCTCAACCACTCTAGTAAAGTTGGCGTTTTCGCGTTCCATTTTATTAATAAAAATCATGCTTGGTAATTCAGCTTGGGAAACGTATTCCCAAGATTTTTCGGTACCTACTTCTAAACCAGAAGACGCACATACCACGAGCAGAGCACTGTCCGCAACACGAACGGACGCAATTGCGTCTCCAGCGAAGTCGAAATATCCTGGTGTATCAAGCACATTAATTTTGTGATTCTTCCATTCAATTGGAGCAGTCGCCAAATTGATACTTATGCTGCGCTTAACTTCCTCAGGATCGTAATCCAAAATGCTTGTTCCATCATCAACTTTACCTAGACGGTTTGTCATCTTAGCCAAAAACAGCATTGCTTCAGCTAACGATGTCTTTCCAGCTCCGCTGTGTGAAAGCAGAGCAACATTGCGTAGACTATCAGTTGGGTAAGTTTTCACCAAAGTTCCTCCTCTGTAGTAATTGTTGCTCTAAGCTCTGTTTGTAATAATCCATATTTTTTAACATTTGGAACTTCAACATTTAAATCGAAGTCTCCTGCTTAGATCACGAAAATCTTGCTTATGCCCCGATTCTCTCCAGAAAATCTGGCTCCCATAATACTCTAGTAGGCCGTTTGATTCTGTAGTTTGGTAGGAAGTACTCTCTATCCGACCAATTACGAAGTTCACTTATCCGAATAGGAGCTCGTAGGTACCGAATATCTTTCACCGAATAATAGATAGCCATTGGTTCGTTATTTTTATTGAAGGGTTTAAGTTCATTCCAGGGTGCTTTAAATATTTCTTCAAAACGAGTTTTAAACTCTTTATTGATCTTATCTGGTGGATCTAACCAAACTGTATCTAAGGTTCCTATGTAATCAACAACCGCTTCTTCGCCTGGAGTTAATGCGGTATGATTCATCCTAATTAGGAGCTTTATTTCATCATTCGCCGTGAAACCAGAAAAAACCTTTTTTACATTAGCACCGAACACACTATGTGGGTATCCTTCGCGCAGTTGTTTAAGAGCGTGAGCCAACTCATCAGCATCGATAGCTACCAATATTCCAGGCTTTTCTTGATAGTTCTGTACCTCTTTGGTCATGCCTTTTCCCCTCCATATTCTGTTTATTAATACTATTATCTGCAGTAATTGACGAAATTACCCTTAATCGAACGTGGATAACCAGCCCCAATCTCTATAAATGTTTAGCGTTTGCTCACTCATATTAAGTTGCGCTTTCCACCCCAAAAACTCAAAAAAATCAAGGCTAACATAAAATTTTTCATTATCGCGTAAGGCAGCTTGTGAAATTGGAAAGAAAATGTCTCTCCACTGAATCACTGCTTTATCTGTGAATACCGTCAACTGCTCAGAATCAAAACTTACAATGAATTTATCGTGATCATAGTAAAAATAATGAATCGTTAGATCTAATAGGTCAGCCAAATCATCTAAACAAACCATAATGTCATCCTCAACTACCCGAAAAGCGCAAACAGATTCTAACGGTTGATTGTTATAACTAACTGATAAGTAAAAGTTCTCGACTTCACGTAACCAATAGTACTGGTTATCTTTTGTCCTGATTAAGATATCATGATGAACCAACAGATCAACACCGTTGACATTCTCTATCCTCCATAATTCTTCCAGACTAGAATTACGCACCTTAAATAATGATAATCCATCTTGCTTGGAAAAACTAAACAGTCCATATGATTCATCGAAAATTAAAGTATCACCGAGCCGCGAATCAAAAAATTGACTGATTACCCCGAATCTTTCTCCATTCCAACCCCAAGAATAAAACATCTTTTGGCTGGTCATCACCATTATTCTTGGTAAAGCATCGTTATCAACCTTGCCAACCGCTAAACCATCAATCTGTCCCCAAGGAAAGTTCTCCCAAATCAGATTCAGCTGGTTCTCCTGCCAACTTAAAACACCTACGTATCCCGTTCGATAAGAAAAAACAACTTCATCCTGATTGTTTCCAGTTAGGTTTGCACCGTACACAAAACTAACCGTTTCTTCAGGCTTAGAACGCCAAAAATTATACAACTCACCTTGCCATGATAGATAGATCCGTGCTTCACCTGCTTGGGTGAGAACAAGAATATCTCCCCACCCATCACCATTAATATCGATCACTTGCAGATAAGAAATCGGCGACCATAGATAATTTGGTTGAGCAGCCCTTTCCCACCTACCTTGGCGTTTCTCATAGATATAGAAAGCACCAGCATTATCTGTTCCAATGATCAGTTCAGGGCGAAAATTTCCATTCAAGTCACCAATCGCCAGTGATGTCACATTTCCTGGAAATCCACTTACCGTTTCTACAACTTCGTCATCCAACATGATGTCGACCCAACCATTACCGCCTATCAATAGTTGCGGTCTTCCAATATCTAAAAGATCGGCACTAACCACTGTTTTCCCAACGAATTCTGGAGCTTCATAACGAAAATATATTTCGGAATTTGCACTACTAGTTTGCACTAAATAGATAAAAATCACCAATACTTGGGCCGCGATCAATCGTTTCTTCAAAACAAGAAACACCTCCGATTACTGGACGATTGTAGTTGATTTTCTGAATGTTATCATATTATATATTAGAAGAAAAGACCATTTTATCCTTCTTCAAGACGAAGAGACAGGTACAAAAAAACCCGCGGCAAGAATGTATCCTTACACGCGAGTATCTGTACTAATCGATTGTGGTACTGGTCGGGGCGACAAGATTCGAACTTGCGACCTCTACCACCCCAAGGTAGCGCGCTAGCCAAACTGCGCCACGCCCCGACACCGACAAAATTAAGGATACCACAATCTTTCCAAAAAGACAAGCCTCGTTCTGTTAAAGAATGATGCAAATCAGCCCGCCGCTACCCTCATTAATTATTTTAGTTAATGTCTCTTGCAATTTTTCTTGAGCGTTATCTGGCATTCTTGTAAGTTTACTTGTAATACCATCTCTCACCATATCTTGAAGGGATTTTCCGAGAAAATCACGATTCCAAAGTGAATCTGGATCTTGTTCAAACTCTTCGGTTAAAGATTCAACTAACTCGGTTCCTTGCTTTTCGGTACCTACTAAAGGTGTCACTTCGGTCATGATGTTTGCTCGTACTAGGTGGATTGAAGGAGCACTAGCGGTTAGTTTGATTCCGAAATTGCGACCCTGTTTTATTAGCTCGGGATGTTCAAAGGTAATATCTTCCAAGTCTGGCATTACAATGCCATATCCTGTTTCTCTTACTTGCTGCAATGCTGAAGCGATTTTGTCATATTCCTTTTTTGCTAATGCTAAATCATGCATTAGTCCCATCAGATGATGTTCGCCTTCGACAACGATTCCCGTTAGCTCAGACAAAATCAGATAGAAAAGGGCCTTTGATGCACCCAATTCGATTACAGCGACTCCTGTTCCCATTTCAATATTCGCCAATGTTACAGACTCAATCGGTTCATAACTAGTCAAATTCTGAACGGTGGTTTCAATATCTCTTAACCGTTCTACCTTAGTGACACTCTCGAAAACTGCCTCTTCATAAGCTACTCTCAGCCAATGATCTGGACGCAATTCTTCAACCCATTTTGGTAAGCGAATGTGTATCTCTCTAACTGGGAACTCAAAGAGGATCTCTTGGAGTAGGTCGGTAATATTCTCCTGGGTCATCCTCAAACTATCGAGAGGAACAACTGTAACACCTTACCTTTCTTCTAGCTCATTAGCTAAAGCTTGGGTTTCCCTACTTTCCGGGTGCATGGAGTTAAGTACTACTAGAAACGGTTTTTCCAATTCTTTCAGTTCTGTAATAACACGTTCTTCAGCTTCAAGATAATCATCTCGAGGAATATCAGAGATCGATCCGTCGGTTATGATCACTAATCCAATGGTAGAATGCTCTGCGATCACTTTACGAGTACCCAACTCAGCTGCTTCCTGGAAGGGAATTTGATGCTCGTACCATGGAGTCATCACCATTCTGGGCCCGTCTTCGTCCATGTATCCCTTAGCACCAGGGACTGTATAGCCAACACAATCTACTAGGCGCACCTTTGCTTTAGCATTTTCCTCAAAAACTATTTCAATTGGCTCATCAGGCACGAATTTGGGTTCGGTGGTCATTATTGTCTTGCCAGCCCCACTCTGGGGCAACTCATCTTTAGTTCTCTCCTTGACGTATGGGTCTTTAATATTTGGCATCACCAATAAATCCATAAAACGCTTAATGAATGTGGATTTACCAGTTCGCACGGGTCCAACAACACCGACGTATACGCTACCTCCAGTGCGTTCAGCTATATCATTAAGAATATTAAAATTTTCCATCAAGGCTTCCCTCCTTTGAATTGGGTTTCCCGTCCGGCTGATTCGTGCCTATAATGATGCAGCCTGGAAATCATGAAGGCTTTACATGCTAATGGACATTATAACTATATTAGCTCTCGATGGAAAATATAACAAAAAAAAGAAAGAAAAAGACGATAAAAGAATCGCCTTTTTCTCCAATCAACCTTTTATTTCTTTTTTCGCATCCCTTTCCATTAGCTCCTCTACAACTATCAGAGGTTCAGCACCAGCAAGGATACGATTCACACCTAGAACAATCGGTAATTCTACACTAACTCTTTTGGCTAATTCCACCACACTCGCTGTGGTCGGTATACCCTCAACTACTTGCCCAGTTTCAAAAATCTCATCTAGTTTCTTTTTCTGCCCGATTAATTCTCCTGCAAGTCGATTACGACTATGATGCGAGGTGCATGTTGCAATCAAGTCTCCCATCCCAGCGATTCCGAAGAATGTCATCGGATTAGCTCCATACGCAACCCCAAACCGCGATATTTCTGCCAATCCTCTCGTAATAACGGCACTCTTGGTGTTATCGCCAAATCCTAACCCATCAGAAATTCCAGCAGCGATCGCTATTACGTTTTTCACCGCTCCCGCAAGCTCAACTCCGATTAAATCAGTATTCGTATATACACGGAAACTAGGGGTCATTAATTCTCGTTGAACAATTAAAGAAGGAGCATGCTCGCCAGCAACAACGGTAATCGATGGCAGTTCCCTTGAAACTTCTTCTGCATGATTGGGACCAGACATCGTCATTACGTTTGTCTTGGGTAATTCTTCAGCTAATATTTCTGACATCCTTTTCATCGTTCCAACTTCTAAACCCTTGGCGGCATTGACTATCAAATGATCTGGCTCAATGAATGGAGCGATCTGTCGTGCTATAGCACGAACACCCTTTACTGGGATAGTCAGGACAATCAATTGAGATTGCAAAGCATACTCTAAATCGTTAGTTATCTCTACATTCTGTGGCAAAATAACTCCTGGTAAATACCTTTTATTCTCTCGAAGTTCATTCAATTCTCTAGCATAAGCTTCTTTTCGTGCCCATAATAGCACTCTCTTCCCATTATTAGCCAGGTTACATGCTAGCGCAGTTCCCCAACCTCCTGCGCCTAGAATTGTACAGTTTACACGGGTCTTACTCAATTTCTTTGCCCCTTTTCCCCAAATTTATATTCAGTTCCAGCCATAAGCCGTTGAATATTTGGTCGATGACGGAAGATCGTAAAAATTGAAATGAGTAATCCCAACCAAAAATACGTTATCGGATAATCCAAGAAATAAAAGATAATGGGGAGTGCACTGACAGCTATAATTGAAGACAGTGATATATAGCGACTTATCGCTAGAGAAAGTAACCATATGCCTACCAGAACTAGAGCTATAAACGGTGATATAGCTAGTAAAACTCCTGCAGTTGTTGCCACTCCCCGGCCTCCTTTAAAGCCAAGAAAGATTGACCAATTATGTCCAGCGATCGCTACAATTCCTAAGACCAACCACCAGGTAGGATCAGTAAACAGCTGGCGACCGAGGGTAACAGCAAAAAAACCCTTACCAGCATCGAATAACAACACGATCAATGCTGGAATTGGACCAAGAGTACGTAATACATTCGACATTCCTATATTTCCGCTACCAAATTCGCGTACATCAACATTTGCCCAAATTTTGCCTGTTATTAATCCGAAAGGAATCGATCCCAGTAAGTATGCTGCAATTATGGCAATAACTAACTCCATCTAAGTCCTCTCCCTTACAATCAACATTATTGGAGTTCCAATAAACCCAAACTCTTCCCGCAGCCTGTTTTCTAAGTAGCGCTCATAAGAAAAATGCATTAAGTCACTACGATTAACGTGGATAATAAACACTGGAGGGCTAACTTGGGCTTGGGTGACGTAGAAAATTTTCAAGCGAACGCCTTTATCTGAGGGCGTTTGGTGCATAGCAACTGCATCTTGAATTATCTGATTCAATTTTCCAGTAGGAATACGTAGGCTACGTTGCTCGGCAACTACTTTTACTAGGTCTAAAAGCCTATTAATTCTTTGACCTGTAAGGGCAGAAATAAACATCACTGGTGCATAGTTAATAAAAGCCACTTCGGTACGTATTGTTTCTTCAAATTCTCGCATTGTATTAGAGTCTTTTTCGACCAAATCCCATTTATTAACAGCAATTATAACTCCTCTACCCTTTTCATGGGCATACCCAGCAATCTTCTTATCCTGTTCAGTAACCCCTTCAGTAGCATCAAGCATCAGGATTGTCACATCTGATCTTTCGATCGCTCGCAAGGTACGCAAAACACTGAAATACTCTAACTCTTCTTCAACAAGTTTCTTTCTTCTAAGGCCCGCAGTATCGATTAAAAGATACTTTTGACCATCATGCTCGTAATATGTATCGATCGCATCCCTGGTAGTTCCAGCGATATTGGTGACGATAACTCTTTCTTCATTCAAAACCTTGTTAATAAACGACGACTTCCCGACGTTCGGTCTGCCTACTATAGCTACCTTCAAAAGATCATCTTCATCGACATTCGCAGTTTCAGGGAATAACTCAACCACACGATCCAATAGATCGCCTATGTTCTTTCCATGTTCCGCCGAAACCATAATGGGTTCACCAAGCCCTAAACGATAAAAATCTGCTTGATATTCCCAAGCATTACTCTGATCATCCACTTTATTGATGCATAAAATTACAGGTTTTTCAGTCTTTCTCAGTAAGTCTGCAACCTCCTCATCAGCTGCAGTGATTCCCTCCCGACCATCGACAACAAAAATAATGATATCGGCTTCTTCAATCGCTATTTTCGCCTGTAAAAATACCTGCTCTTGAATGATATCTTTCCCTATATCGATTCCACCTGTATCAATAATTGTAAAGTGATTTCCTAACCATTCTACATCGTTATAAATTCTATCCCTTGTAACCCCTGGAGTTCCCTCAACAATAGCAATCCTGTCTTTGGAAATCCTATTGAACAATGTGCTCTTTCCCACATTTGGTCTACCGACAATAGCTACAACTGGCTTTGCCATCTACATCTCTCCTTAAACAAACCATAAACAAAAAAATACCGTAGGATTGGCTGAGATATTAGTATTCGCTAAGGTGAAGCGGTTTCCCTTTTATCTTTGGCAAACTTCTCCTTCGTTCTTGTCACGATCTCGACCAACTGTGGAAACGCTTTTTGGGTGCCCCTTATTACTATTGGCCTACCGATTGAAACCCATTTTAACTGGCGTGATAAAAATCCTCCAAGTCGCATAATATTATTCACCGCTGGCAAAGTATCAACAAAAAGAAAATCCTCCACTTTGCCGCCAGCTAATGTTACTCCGCTTCTAATTGCCTGTTCGATTCCTTTTTTTTCGCTTCCCCGTCCACAAACATAGACTTTATTATTAAATTCATCTTCACCCACATAGAGCGTTCTTCCTCGATATTGAGAATCAACTTGATCATAGTACAGCGTTGATTCGATCTGTTCGACAGTCGGTGTGCGATCCGCTGGCAGTTTTCCGACATGAATTGCGGCTGCTATCGGTGATGAATGTGCTCCTCCATAGCACCAATAGATAATGATCAAGAAGATTCCTCCCTTGTATCAAAAATCTTCAATGTTTGACGATGATATATGTTCCATCACCCATACTGTGAATAGCGGCCATTAAAATTCGCGCTAAGTAAAGCGCTTTCCGTTCGAGTTCTTCGAAACTATTGGCGTAAAAGATCGGGATTCCACCACCAACTTTTTCCTTATCGGTAGTGATTATCGCAAGAATTGTATGAGCTTGTGTGGTCTTCATTGATTCGTTATCGCTCCCTGTTCTAACATCTACTCTGCATGTACTTGTTCATCTACTTTAGCATCTGTCCTGCTTTTGATTGCAAGGGCTTGCGAATAGCCCCTTCTAATACTGGAACCCTCGCAATAGCTTCTACAAATGCCTTTTTATCATTATGAGCAGGTATAATCGATAATACTAGTTTTCCAGAGTCAGGATCACGTCTTACCAACGGAGTATATTCTTGCTCTCCAACATCCATGTAAACACCGATCATTGAAGAAACATCGTGAGCGATCGCCTGCATTTGTCCAATGTTTGCGAGAGTTGCTTTCGCATTTGCATCTTTTGGAATAATAGCCGCGCCTAGTCCACATTCTACATAGCGTTTGCGAGCCGCCTCTAAACCGACATTCATCATACTAACGCCATCTACTACTAGGATCGGTCCATCAAATTCAATCTTCTTGACTTCAATATGTGCAATATCTCTTATACATTGACCACGCATCGCCCGGCTAAGTAATAGTATTACAACAAGAGCAACCACAGCTGAACCAAGTATTCGCCATCCCAAAGAGAATTTCAGGAGTTCCGAGACAATTGCCACCGCCATCGCTGTCCATATTGCCAGATAATTGCGAGCTTCAAAGACCCTGGCAATCCCTTCGATATAGGAGTTTCCTCGCTGGACCAGTTCATTGGACTCCATATTTGACAAAGTTTCTCGCTCAATACTCCTAACTTCTCTAAATTGTGATGCTGCTAAAAGCAAGAAAGAGACCGCACTAAATTCTTTTTCTATAAATGAAGGAACCAGTACGGAACCGAGCGCAGCACCAATAAAACCAATAAATAGGTGAATTGCCCAGCCCTGTGGATAGCTCGGATATTGCCGATAATCTCTCCTTAACATGTATACTCTAGCACATAAACCTGCTGTTGTTCCTAATATTATGGTTGTAATGTACTCCATGTCCTACCTATTCTCCATCTCCATCGTTTTCATCATTCGGTCGATTTCCAAGGCCCATTTCTTTCGAAAAGAAGTTCTTAATCGAGCCTAATCCTTCTTTGTTTAAAATTACATAACCAACAGCGACTGCAGCAGTTATACCAAGAACCCAAAGAATGGATCTCCTAGCTGCACTCCCTATGGTTGCGTCCTCGGTTTGGGCTGCCCCCGGGCTTGATAATCCAGCTGCCGCTGGAATAATTTGAGCGAAAAACTGAGCCGATTGCTTTGCCAAATCCAACGGAATGGTATGAGTACCGAATTCAAGTAGGATTACTCTCGGTCCTATATCTTGATTATAGTTGCCACGAGCATCAAAAATACCTTCGATAATCCCAGGAAATTTCTCATCCGCTATTGCTTTGATCCTCTTGGCATACTCCATTGTCGCTTCTCTATTTTGATTCTGACGCCCAACCACTATACGGACTTTACTAGCAGGTTTGCCATCGATTTCCACTTGATACACTTCTGGAGGAGTTGCATCCCTGTGAATATCGATGAGAGTCGCGGGTTGCTGTTTAATTAATTCCATCACTGTTCGTCGCGACCGAGCGTATGCTTGTCCATCATGAGGTAGATGACTATTATCTGACCAATGCACCTCATAACCTTGTTCCCGCAAAGATTCTGCCATTACCCTGCCAACCTCTAAGATATCTCCACCTTGCGCTTCAGAATCTACTCCACTAGTTGGTACGTAGGATTCAGCATTATGGGTATGATAGATGCCGATACTTTTCCACTCTTCCGCTTCGACATCAGAACTACCGAACAAAAATCCGGTTAGTTTTTCCCACCAACTCTTGGGAGCGGCTGTTTGGAAGATATCAGAAATAGTGGGTAATTCAACTGTTTCCTTGTATTCAACAATTATGTTATCGTCTTCATAACCAACCACCTCATATCGTCTATTATCAGAGGCGATATAACTGTCGCCGATATCTAGTATTCTTGCGGTTCTTGTCAGTATTTGTCCTTCCTCGGTGACCAGGGTAAAGTACGATCCGTCATTTCGTTCAGTAAGATCCAAATCCAGCCATGAATTAGCGCTTAGTGTATTAGAAAATAGTAGCAAAGATAGGATTAAAGTTATGAAAAATGATTTCTTCATCAATCATCACCCTCTTCATTGAATTGAACAAGATCCATTTCTGTGCGGTCCTCGTTCTCAGGTCCTCCTTGAATACGTTCACGGGTTTCACCTACTAGTTCGGCCAATGCTACTGCGATTAATCCTGATAAAACGATCGTATCAAAGATACCTGCACCACCTATCGCTACTGTTGCTGGCATTTTCATTGAAACCGCACGGATTAGGTTCACAACATCGTTAATGATAATTCCAACTGTGCCTGCGATAAACGCAGCCCGTCTGGATCTTCCTGATAAATAACCGACTACACCACCGATTAATCCAAAGAGCCAGATCGGATCGATAATTGCATTTGCTGGTTCAAAATTCATAAAAATACTAACAGCAAATATAGCTGCCGCAGTTACTAAAGAGGCGACCACTGATCTGATCTTCTCCGCCGAACTATCTGATTTAGAAAACAAGTAAATAGCTAATGCTAATGGTATTAGAGCACCCCCAACATTGATACTGGTCTCAATTTCACCACGCATTATTGGAATATCGATAAAACTGCCTGCTATCATCAAACCAATAAACACTAAAGCTTGAGCGTCTGTTAAACGCATCCGATCTAAAATGCGGTGAGCAACACCAAAGTACACTAAAGCCGCTACGATCAATAAGAGAATCATACCTGTAGGCATCATTATCTTCCCTTCTGTTTATCATTAGGTATGTAGTTAGGTTATAGTGTACCCTTGTCGTTTCTCAATATAACAAAAAAACGTTCCCCAAATTTGGGAAACGCTTTTCTGCTACCAACACCTTAATCAAACACTCTTATCTATGGTTCTTAAATAGATCGCCGAACACATCACCGAGGTTTGTAGTTAGTTCTTCGTCTTTAATTTCTTCAACTTCTTTAGGTTGACGTTGTTTTGGTGCTTTGACAGGTTCAGGTTTTGGTTGAAGTTCCTTGATACTTAATCCAATGCGTTTAGCATCTGAATCTAAGCTAATCACCTTTACTTCAACTTCATCGTCAGATTGGACAACCTCTTCAACCTTTTCGATATGACGATGAGCCAATTGACTAATATGGATCAATCCCTCAACGCCATCTTCTATCTTCACGAAAGCACCAAAGTCAGTTGTCCTGGTCACTGTTCCAGTTACCACATCTCCAACACTATACTTTGATTCGATGTTATCCCATGGATCAGCAATCGTTTGCTTTAATCCTAAAGAGATTCGGTCATTCTCAGAATCTAAGCCTAGGATCATAACCTTAATCTCATCATCTTCTGAAACAATGGCTGAAGGATGGGAAACTCTACTATAAGCCATTTCAGAAACATGTAATAGCCCTTCTACTCCATCACCGATATCGACAAAAGCACCAAAGTCGGTGATTCTGCGGACCACGCCAGGAACTATATCGCCCTCTTTAAGGCTTGCATATACTTCTTTTTTCTTTTGCTCAAGTCTTTCTTCTAAAACAGCTCTATGTGAAAAGACAACATTATTCTTCTTGCGGTCTAGCTCGATGATTTTTAACTCTAAGTTTTGGCCAACATACTTCTCTAAATCTTCCTCAAAACTTAAGGAAACTTGGCTAGCAGGAATAAATCCTCTAACACCAACGTAGACCAACAATCCGCCTTTAACGGTCTTTACCACTTTCGCTTCCATAGTGGAACCGTTTTGGAAGATTTCTTCCAATTTGCCCCAAGCTAGTTCAGCATCGGCTCTTCTTTTTGAAAGAATAACGTTACCTTCAGAATCGTCGATCTTTAAAACTTTCACGCGAATTTCATCTCCTACGCTCAAAACATCTTCAGGAGTGATCTCGGGACTGAAACTAACTTCGTTAAAGGGCAATCGTCCTTCACTCTTGTATTGAATATCTACTAAGACTTCCCCTTCACCGATTTGGACCACAGTGCCATTAATGATATCTCCTACTTGAAGATTAGGCACAACATCAAAATCTTGCATTTGACCTTCTGCATCTTGTGTTTGTTCAACTTCCACGTTCTCATCTTTCACTTCTTCTGCTGTCTTTTCTAGCTCTTTTTCTTCTGCCAATTTACTCATCTCGTTAAGTACCCCCTCAATTAACCAACTTGGAGTTGATGCCCCAGCACTTACTCCTGCTTTTTTAACTCCGCGAAACCATTCAGCTCTAAGTTCATCGGCGGTTTCGATTAAATATGTTTTGGCACCAACTTCTTGACAAACTTCCGCTAACCTCCTAGTGTTAGCACTGTTTCGACCTCCAATTATGACCATTACATCCACATTGGCTGCTACTTGCCGTGCAGAGAATTGTCGCTGTTCAGTTGCGGTGCATATAGTGTTAAAAGCCTTTAGTACATCAGCCTTTCCAGCTAAGGCACTTACACACTCTTGGAAATTGGAGATCGATTGAGTAGTTTGTGCTATTACACCGATGCGCTTGGTCAGTGGAAGCTTATCAATGGCTTGAGGTGAGTCTATGACCCATGCGATCTCGCCTGTAGCTCCATGAATAGCTTTCACTTCGGGATGTGCACTATCTCCCACAATAACAATCTGATACCCTTCTTCTTTCAGCTGACTTGCAAAACGCATCGCCCGCTTTACAAAGGGACATGTTGCATCAACTACCGTTACACCTTCTTTCGCCGATAGTTGATCCATCACCTTTGGCGGAATTCCGTGACAACGAACAATAACAACTCCTGCATCTATATCCTCAGGTCGTTCTTCAACAGTTACCCCTCTGCTTTCTAATTCCTTAACTACCTGAGGATTATGGATAAGTGGACCTAATGTCTTAATCGGAGCACCAGAATTGCTTTCGGCGGATTTTAATGCAGTTTCTACTGCTCTTTTAACGCCAAAACAAAATCCTGCTGCCTCCGCTAATATTATTTCCACCTTACCCCCTCCCATTATGTTTTCAAAAAATGTAATGCACCTCAATGTTACTTCTTCAAATTATGGAATATTCCTTCCTCAATAACTCATCGAATTGGGCTTTCATTTTGGTGGTAAGATTTTTCACATCTTCTTTGGACACTTTATTTTGTTTTTCAACCCTTATTGGTTCGCCAATTATTACAGTCATTGGCTTGCGGAACCTGCGATCTGCAACGCCTCGTACTACTATTGGAATAATCGGAGCACCCGTTTTAATAGCTATTAAAGCGGCCCCCCCTTGAATTGGAAGCATTTCATCCACATTGGCCCGGGTCCCTTCTGGGAAAATACCTAAGAGTTTGTTTTGAGTTAACACATCAATACTATGTCTAATTGCACTTCGATCAGCCATTCCTCGCTTAACGGGAAAAGCATTTAGTTTACAAAAGAATTGACGAAGGATCGGATACTTAAATAGTTCAGCTTTGGCCATAAAATGAACTGGTCTTTGAACGCAACAACAAACAAGAATCGGATCTAAGTAACTGACATGATTAGCAGCTAAGATCGCCGCCCCTTTGTTAGGAATATTTTCTTCACCAAAAACCCTTACACCATATATAAGGTCGAAAAACTTTAAAACTAATTTTCGTAAGAAATTATACATTTGTCTTCCCCCTGGCACATAACAACAGCACCTGTTCAACTACTTCCTCAATAGTCAAATCGGTAGTATCGATTTCGAAAGCATCCTCGGCTTTCCGCAAAGGAGATATTTCTCGATTAGAATCCTTCGTATCACGTTCTCTAATTTGTTCCTCAATTTCTTCAAGTTTAAACGAGAAACCTCTCCGTGCTAGTTCCAAAGCACGTCTTCGAGCACGCTCTTTAACCGAAGCCTTTAAAAATATTTTAAGATCTGCATCTGGCATCACACAGGTACCAATATCTCGCCCATCCATCACCACATTATCTTGTTGAGCGATTTGCTTTTGTAAATCAACTAAAGCCTGCCTAACCGCAAAGTGGCTTGCTACCAATGAAACATTTGCCGTGACCTCAGGTTCACGAATCTTTCTGGTGATATTCTGACCCGCTAGAAATATCTCATCGGACCTAATCTCGAAATCAAACTTCTTGATCAACTCTGCAATCTGTTTTTCGTTATTTGGATCCACATTGTTAGCAAGCACCATGTAAGTTAAAGCACGATACATCGCACCAGTATCAATATATAATAATCCGAGCCTCTCAGCGATCATTCGAGCGATGGTACTCTTTCCTGCGCCAGCAGGTCCATCAATCGCTATTCGCACCTGTGAGGACCTCCTTTAGCGCCTTGATAAACCGTTGATTCTGCTCCTTGGTTCCAATTGTAACTCTAATAAAGTTTCTTAAACCAAAAGTCCGTGCGGAGCGAATAATAACTCCTTTTTGTAATAGAGCGTTAAAAACTGGATCGGCATCGAAAGAACCCAAATCTACAAGAATAAAGTTTGCTTGTGTTTTTACATAATTTAAACCTAATTGTTCAAACTCACTATATAAATAGTTTTTGCCTGCCTCATTCACTTTCAAGCTTCTTTTCAAATGCTCATTATCCTCGAGACTCCTTAGAGCAGCTATCTGAGCGAGTCCATTTACATTAAACGGTTCTCTAACTCGATTTATCAGATCGATAATTCCCCTATTACCTATTCCATATCCAACCCGTAGTGCGGCTAAACCATAAATTTTAGAAAATGTTCTAGTTACGATCAAGTTTTCATAGGTAGGCAGTAGCTCGAGAGTCTTTGGATAATCATCGGCAGTAACATACTCGAAATATGCTTCATCCACCACCACTAAAATATGTCTTGGGACTTTCTTCAGGAATTCATCAAGTTCCTGATGAGTTATGATCGTTCCAGTCGGATTGTTCGGATTGCAAATAAAGATAATCTTAGTTCGAGCGCTGATTTGAGCGAACATAGCTTCTAGATCATGAGTGAAATCCTTTAAGGGCACTCTTAATTCCTTCGCTCCCATTAAACGAGTAACAAAACTATACTCACTAAAGGTAGGCCAAGCCATAATGACTTCATCGTCGGGTTGTAGAAAAGCTTCCCCAATCAGTTTTAGAATTTCATCGGAACCGTTCCCAATGATCACCTGTTCTGGAGCAACCCGAACGTTTGTCGCTATCTTGTCTTTTAAATCTACAGAACCACCATCGGGATAAATATGTAGTTTATCGAGATTGTCTTTAACTGCTTGAACCGCTAATGACGATGGACCGAGCGGGTTTTCGTTTGATGCCATTTTGATCACATCAGTTAGATTGAGTTCTTTTTTTACTTCGCTAATTGGTTTGCCAGGAACATATGGTTCGATATTCAAAATTTCGTGGCGAAAAACTATTCTCATCCTACTCTTCCTTTTCCTATACTAATTAAAAATGCTGACCTATTAACACTGCTATTAACAAAACTTATTAGTTCACTTATCGGTATTAATCCACTAAATCTGGTCTAAGTTTGTGTGCCTCGTTTAAATAAACATGTTTTACTGTATCCTTTGTCAACTTTGTGCTCTGACAATGCACTAATAATCTGATACATAAAGGTAGACTACCCAATACTTTACTTTCTTGGACACACATTAATGGAGTATTTTTGATTAACCCAGCTTCGCGTACTGCCGCGGCTGGGTAATAAGCATTTAAATCATCAGTCATTGTAAAAATGATGCTGATTAAATCCCGTTCTGAAAGTTGATTCCTTACCATTACCTCAGTAAGGAGTTCGACCGTTTTTGAGGAAATCTCTTCCAACGTATTATCATTAACCGTAGTGGCACCACGGATCGCAACTATCAGTTTAATCTCTCCTCTCACCGTGATTTGTTGCAGAAATACCAGCCAGATATCCTGTTGAGAACGCTGCTTGCAGATTGAATCCGCCAGTAAAACCATCAATATCGATCACTTCACCCGCAAAATACAGGTTTTCGATCAATTTTGACCTCATCGTTCGAGGATCAATCTCGGTCAGGTTAACACCGCCAGCAGTAACGATCGCTGCGGGTATTCCTAGTGTATCAACAATGGTTAAGCGTAATGCTTTGAGGGTATTAACCAATTGCCTTCTTTCTGCCTTAGTTACTTGATTAACATATTTTTCTGGTTCGATACCTGATTCAATGATTACTATAGGAATTAGGCTTTTTGGTAATAGATCGTCTAAGGAATTTTTCAATTGTTTTCTGATATATTTATTAAAGTCCCTTTGAACTCGCCTTTCTAATATCTCAAAGCTGAGCGCTGGTTTTAAATCGATTGTTAACTCTACCTTCGATTCTTTGTTTTCTAGCCATTTGGCAACTTTTCTACTCAATGTCAAAACAATCGGACCAGATACCCCAAAATGAGTAAAGAGCATCTCACCAAAAGCTCGATCACTTTCTTTACCATTATCAATTGTTATTTCAACATTTCTTAGGCTTACACCTGCCACCGATTTTACCCAACTTTCTTTAACTCGCAAAGGTACGAGTGAAGGAAAGGGTTTTTGGATGGTATGCCCTACTTGCTTTGCTAATAGAAAACCATCTCCCGTCGAACCAGTTCCAGGATAACTCGCCCCACCTGTAGCTAAAATAACTGCATCGGCATCAAAAAACTCATTATCGGTGGTTTCTACACCAGCTATCCTGCCATCATCGGAAAGGATCAATTTTCTTACAGCTTTTTGGCTAAAGATCTTAGCTCCATTATTACGAGCATGCCTCACCAAGGCATTTGCCACTTGATCAGCATCATCTGATACGGGAAACACTCGCTGACCACGTTCTATCTTGGTTTCAACCCCTAACTCGTTGAAAAAATTAATAGTGTCCCAGTTTGAAAACCTTGTTAACGCACTATATAGGAATCGCCCATTTTCTGGGTAATTTTTAATAAACTCTGGTAAATCGACTGTGTTAGTAATATTGCATCTTCCTTTACCAAAAATCCTTATCTTCGCTCCTAAACGTTTAGTTTTTTCCAAAAGAACTACATTCGCTCCGTAAGCTGCTGCAACTCCCGCTGCCATTAAGCCTGATGCTCCTCCACCTACAACTACAATTGTTCCTGTCACGGTTGCTTCACCGCCCGCTTTAGCTGATTAACTTCATTTGAACTCAAGTTTCGATAGGTACCCCGATGTAAATTCCCTAACGAAAGCGGACCAAAGGAAATCCTTTGTAGCCTGGTAACCTTATAACCAACAGCTTGAAACATCTTTCTCACTTGTCTATTTTTCCCTTCGCTTATTGTTATCTTCACCAATGATTTGTTGTGGCCTTTTTTGAACAACTGTACATCCGCGGGAAGTGTCCTTACTCCCTGATCGATTATCACTCCATTTTCAAGCCTATTAAGATCATCATCCGTAATTAAGCCAGTTATTTCAACAAGGTAAGTCTTTTTAACCCCATATCGTGGATGCATCAGTTTATTTGCTAATTTCCCATCATTCGTTAGCAAAAGCAATCCTTCAGAATCATAGTCAAGTCGTCCTACGGGATAGATTCTTTCCGAAACATTGTGGACCAAATCGAGTACGGTCTTTCTTCCTAATTCGTCTTTCACACTGGTTATGTAGCCACGTGGTTTGTTTAGCATAATGTATACAAGTCGTTGATTTACTTGGATCAGCTTTCCGTTAACCCTAATTTGGTCCTTACTAGGATCAGCCTTTGTTCCTAGTTCGGTAACGACTCGTCCATTCACACTAACATGTCCATTCTGGATCAATTGTTCACACTCACGTCGAGAAGCAACTCCAGCGTGAGCAAGAATCTTCTGTAGGCGCTCCATTTTTTGTCACTCTCCCAATACTACAATCATATCTAATCTAATCTTGCTTCGCAACCAAAATAGCCCCTTGTGTTAACAAGGGGCTTAAAGATTAATTCTTAGATCCTTGGCCTGCCATTATTAAAAATACCTTGTACTCTATCGATTACTCCAGGAACCATGTCTAATAACCGATCATAGATTGCTGTATTATCAACTGGAAGTAGTCGCACTTGTCCTTGTCCCACCACCAAAAAAGCGACAGGATTTAAGGAAATGCCACCCCCACTCCCCCCACCAAACGGGAAACTACCATCTGCTTGTTTACCTTCTTTTTGTGATTCGAACTCCGTTCCGCCCGCAGCAAAACCAAAGGACACTCTACTAACAGGCACAATCACATTCCCATCGGGTGTTTCAACTGGATCACCTAGGATGGTATTCACATCCACCATGCTTTTTAGACTCTCCATCGCTGTTTCCATCAAACCCTCTATCGGATGCTGTTCGCTATTCAAACCTTGATCCCCCTTTAAGTAACAAAACTACGAATCCTCTCGTAAATAATCTGACCGAGACGGATTTGAAATATACAGTTAAACTCTAAATCGTAGTAGAGTGGTGCTGGTTCAAACGAAGGCAAAATATCGATTATTGGTTGGTTCAAAAATCTTATTTTTTTACTATGGATTATCCCAATCAAAGGGGAGATTACCGCCCAGATAAGGCCAGTTAAAATACCATTTACCGATGGATCACCAGCATTAAAACGCAATTTTAACTTTAAAGAATAAATTTCCCTTAAAAAAACGCTCATTAAACGAAGACCGAAAATGAAAATATTCGAATCCTTCAATCGGAAAGTACTCCCGCCCGAGTTTTCCCCTTTGCCACCAGATCCTTTTTTGTCACCTTTCTCAGAGCCAAATGGCAATCTTTTGGCAATCATCTTAAATAAACGTAAACCGAGCGGAATTTTCAATGGACCGAGCCAAATAATAACTCGTATCTGCGAAAAGTCATTATGGATTTGAAATTCAAACCTTAAGGGAATAATAAGAATCAGGACGAGAGTAAAAAACAAAAGACCGAGCACCATGGTAATCACCTCTAGCCTCGATCTTAATTTTCCTTAAATGTTAGCTTTTATTCTTCTCATCCTCAAACAGTTTCTTATCAGGCAGACTATTTAAACTATCTAATCCAAATTGCTCTAAAAAAACATCGGTAGTACCATAAAGCAAGGGTCTACCTGGACCATCTTTTCGACCGACATCCGTTACTAATTCTCGATCGATTAAAGTGTTTAAGGCACTGTCAGAACGAACGCCGCGAATCTTTTCAATTTCACTTTTGGTGATCGGTTGCTCGTATGCGATGATAGCTAGGGTTTCCATGCTAGCAGTCGACAAAGGCGCTTGAATCACTGGTCTCCCTAACCGATCAATCCACGGAGAAATTTCGGGACGCGTAACCAATTGGTAACCGCCCGCCACAAAGCGAATCATAAGACCCGATCTTTCATTGTATTTTTCTTTCATCAATTTTTCTATGATTACTTGCACTGCTTCCTTTTCCAACTCAACTATCTCGCCAATCTCCGCTGACGAAATGGGCTTTGAAGACGCAAAAATTAAACCTTCAATGATTCTTTCAGCTTCATTCAAAGTCATACGGTTAACTCCTTCTGGTGAGCATAATCGGTGCGAAGGACTATTTTTCCAAACGCTTGCTGTTGATGAATTACAATCTCATTGAGTCTCGCTAATTCTAAAACAGCTAGAAATGTCGTCACGATCTCTTGTCGGTTTTTAGCTATTAATAATTGCTCGAAATCGATTTCTTTTTTGCCCACCAACTGAATTCGAATTTCTGCTAACCTTTTTTGGACGGATATCTTTTTCTTGCGAATATGTTGAAACCTGATCCTCTCACGCTCAAGATGGTCTCTGGCTTCTAACATTTGCGCATAACTCTTAGCCAAATCTTTAACGGTTACATCACCGATCAAGTTTTTGAAAAGCGGCTTTGTGGTTGAAAATTCCTGCGGGTTTCCTCTTAAATATATCGCTTTTCCTTGTGCTTCCCAATTTTGAAGCTCCTTTGCAATCGCCTTAAAAGTCTTATATTGAAGGAGCTTTTCGATCAGGCTTTCTCTTGTTTCTGTCTCCTCATCCTCATCGATATCTGTATCTTCCTCCGGAAGCAAGGTACGCGCTTTTATGGCGATTAAAGTGGCTGCCATAAGTAAAAATTCGCTACTAACTACCAAATCCATTTGTTGCATTTGATGGAGATAAGCAAGATACTGTTCTACGATACGAGCGATCGAAATGTCGAAGATGTTGAGTTCTTCCTTACTAATTAACTCCAAAAGAAGATCAAAAGGTCCTTCGAACACTTCTAATTTTACGAGGTAACCCATTATTAAACTCCACCTCAATGTTCAAAGTTAGATACTAATTATCGAGATCAAGGAAAGTAACAGCCTATAAATCGGCCCAATGACAAATTGTGCGCCACCAGTGACCAGTAGAATTATCAAGATTAATGGAGCATATTCCGAAATTCTTGCATAAGCAAAAGCATACTTCGGTGGTAACAAGCCACCGAGTATCTTCGAGCCATCTAAGGGTGGTATAGGTATCAAATTAAAGGCCGCCAATCCCAAATTGTAGGCAATATTTATATTTAAAAACGTAACCAATGAGAGCGTAAAAGCAGTAGGTGTTAGAAATAGATAACAAATTGAAGTAAGGTTATAAAACACCCAGGCCAAAATTACGTTTGATACTGGCCCAGCTAAAGCAACATAAATCATTCCTCTTCTTCGGTTCTTAAAGTAAACTGGATTGATCATCACTGGTTTAGCCCATCCGAACCGAAATAGAAGAAGCATAATCGCTCCCATAGGGTCTAAATGGACTAATGGGTTTAGGGTTAAGCGACCTTGATACTTTGGTGTCGGATCACCAAGCTTATAGGCCATCATGCCATGCGAAAACTCATGAACGGATATCGCCAAGAGTAATGCTGGCACCCCAAATAAAAATGTAGCCAAATTAAGGTTACCGAAACCCATAACTACACCCCAATCTTAGTTTTTAACCATCTTTCAGGAACACGATGTTTTGTTAACAAATCCTCATATGTTTCCCTTTCGACCAAGAGTTCTGCATTACCTTCATAAACGGAGACCACTGCAGGTCTAGGTAGCATATTATAATTACTTGACATTGAGTAGTTATATGCGCCCGTTGATAAAACCGCAAGGATATCACCAGGCTCCAGGATTGGTAATTCAGCATCAAAGATCAGCATGTCTCCTGTTTCGCAGCACTTACCAGCTACAGAATATACTCCATTCGCTTTCTGGGTTGCTTTATTTGCCACGATTGCCTTGTATTCCGCCTGATATAAAGCGACTCGCGGATTATCTACCATCCCGCCATCCACCGCAACATACGTTCTAACTCCAGGGATGTCTTTAATTGCACCAATGGTGTAAAGGGTAGTACCAGCTTCCCCAACAATTGATCGGCCTGGTTCAACAAGCAGTTTGGGCATTCTTATCCCATGTTTCTCTGCAGATTTAAAAAGTTCAGTTACAACCGCTTCCCCGTATTCAGCGATCGATACAGGAACATCCTTATCGGTGTAGCGAATACCTAAACCTCCACCGATATCAAGTTCAGTTAACTCTATTCCATGATCCAAAGCTGTTTTCATAAAACCAACCATAATATCGATCGCAACTCCGAACGATTCAACCTCAAAGATTTGCGATCCGATATGACAATGAATACCCTTTAGGTTAATCCCAGGAATACTAGCAGCCTTTTTGACTGCCAATAATGCTTGATCATGAGCAAGTGGGATTCCAAATTTGGAATCCTCTTGTCCCGTTTGAATATAGGTATGCGTATGAGCTTCCACCCCTGGCGAAATGCGAAGATAAATATCTGCCGAACAACGATGTTTTTTAACTAATCCTGCTAAAAGATCTAATTCATAGAGGTTGTCTACCACTATTCTTCCAATACCCGCTTGGATTGCCATCTCTAATTCATCTTTAGATTTGTTGTTTCCATGAAAATATATTTTTTCAACGGGGAATTTAGCCTTCAATGCGGTATAAAGT
This sequence comes from Bacillota bacterium, assembly GCA_012728115.1. Classification (GTDB taxonomy): domain Bacteria; phylum Bacillota; class Limnochordia; order Darwinibacteriales; family JAAYFS01; genus JAAYFS01. The sequence goes on from JAAYFS010000062.1 coordinate 36,904, forward strand.
TCTCCCCCACTGACTACATCCAAACCTAAACCAAGGTTATCGATTAAATGACACATACCAAGAGTCAAAAACGACTTGCCAGCAAATATAACCTCAAAATCGGGAAGTTTAGCAAAAGCCTGTAAGTAAGCTTGTGCTTTATTTCGCACCTCTTCTTCATCGAAAACATAAAGAGGAGTTCCAAACTCCTTTGCTAGTTCGACTGTATCACAACCACCGATTGTTAAATGTCCTAGACTATTTATTTTCATTGTGCCGTTCACGAAATTTCCTCCCCAAATTTAGACCCCCGCCAATTGCGGGGGCTTTTTTTTATTCTAGCACAATGTATTTCAGATAGCAATATTTGCGACTTTCTCGAACTTACCACACCTCGAACCCCAACAAGCGATTAATGACTCCTGATCAGAAATCCTGACTATCTCGCAATGATTTGGACAATCGTGACATTCAAAAGTTTGGGTGGTGATTTTATTATCAATTATCTCAAAACCGCTGAATGTTGTTTTTCCTTTCTTGGTGACTTGCTCTCGGGCAAGGATACTTACCCCTAAAGCTCCCATTACATCGAAATGGCGTGGAACACTGGTTTCTAGCCCTAAAGCTTGTTCAAAGGCGACTTTCATCGCTTTGTTTGCCGCTACACCACCCTGAAAAACTACTGGTGGTAAGATCTCTTTTCCTTTGGCTACATTATTTAGATAGTTTCGTACCATTGCCTCACACAAACCCGCTAGAATATCTGGCAGACTGACCCCAAGTTGTTGCTTATGGATCATATCTGATTCAGCGAAAACAGTACATCTACCAGCAATTCGCACAGGGTTCGTGCTTGTTAGTGCTATCTTGCCGAAATCTTCGATATTTATGTTTAATCGTGCAGCTTGTTGATCGAGAAATGAACCTGTCCCAGCAGCGCAAACAGTATTCATTGCAAAATCAGCCACCACTTGGTTTCTCAGAATAATGATCTTGGAATCTTGTCCCCCGATTTCCAATACTGTTTGTACATCTGGTACTTCATGGCACGCAGCGACAGAGTGAGCGGTGATTTCATTTTTTATTACATCTGCTCTTAGGAGCGAACCAGCTAATTGCCTGCCACTGCCTGTAACCCCAACCCCAAGAACTTCCCACTCTCCCAAATTGGTTAAGAGTTTCAAACCTTCCTGAATTACCTTGATAGGTTGTCCTAAAGTACGCAAATACAATTTTTCAACAATCTCATCAGCTTCGTTCATCAGCACGAAATTTGTGCTAACTGAGCCGACATCAACACCAAGATACACTTTTCTTTTCATTGGTTTTCTCCCTTTGTTTTCTTTCTAAAAGGTCTACAAATGCCTCCAATCTTGTCTGGAATCCTGCTTCGCCTGTGTGTTCATCCACTACTAAAGACATCACTGGCAAATCATAATCCCTGCTTACATTAGGAAGCACACTTTGGGCGACAATTTCTGGCATACACGTAAAAGGCAGAATATGGATTACCCCATCAATGTTCTTTTCTGCAAACATAATGGTTACCGCAACGGATTCTAAACCATGCCCTCCGACAAATCCGCGCAAATATCCTTCGGTTTTTTTAACTAAGTCACTGCCGTTATAAAGATTCAAAGACGCGAGAAACAGGTGTTTTTTCACCCAATCTTCTAACCAAATGGTACGTTCTACCTCAACACCAAGATTGCCTAATCTCTCCTCAAGTTTCAAATTCACAAATGGCTCAAGCACTGTATATATTTCTCCAACAATTCCAATCTTTAAAGGTTCAATATTTAACTCTGCTAAGGAAAGTATTTCGGCAATCTGTTCGTTTTTCACTCTTTTTATATCTTTAAGTAATGCTGCTGTTCTTAAGTTATTTAGAGCCAAATGTAATTGACGTCCAACTTCCCCTTTTCGTTTTTCTCTCGGTCGAACCCAAAAGGCGGCTCGTTCAAGCTCTTCGACTGCTTTTAGTTTTTCCCAAGCGATTTGACATCCCTTAATGAAACTTCTAAATCCTTTTTTGGCAAAGAGACGACTCAGCTGAGATATTAGATGACGCAAGTTTCCTTTAGGAGGTTCTAAAACAATCATTTCCACAGATTGTCCTAGTTCTTCCAGGATAGCCATTTGAACGGGTGCATAATAACCTAAACGACAAGGTCCATTACCACCTGCCATTATTATAACTTCCGCACCGAGTTCAACAGCTTCTAAAAAGTTACCAATGTTTAATTTCATGGGTAAGCATACGGACTCTGGACTATACTTTGTTCCAAGATCCAGGGTTTTCTTACTACAGGGAGGAGGAATAATCGGATCGTGACCCATTTCATATATTAAAGCCTCGATCGCGATGTACAGATTTCCCATATGTGGTACCGTCACCTTCATGCATACTTCCTCCTTTCAAGCATATCGAGATACGCTTCAATACGCGTCACCAATCCGGCTTCTCCAGTATGTTCATCGAGATTAAGTAATAGATACGGCAGATTTTGCTTTCTTGCGATTTGGGCAACCAACTCTGACGTTAAAGAATCTGTACCACAGCCGAACGCTGCTAGAGAAATTACGCCATCAATCTGTTCAACATTCCGTCTATCCAATAAATAGTTTAGAGTACCGAGGATCTTGCGACCAGAGGTCCAGAACATCCTTTTTGGCAGCCTATTAGCGTGTTCATTAACCAAGTTTGGTTTGAATTGTTCGGGAGTAACAACACGGATTTTAGCCGCTGTCAATCGTTCAAGTAAATTCATACTAATGGTTTTATCATAAAGTAAGTAACTATGTCCTAACACTCCGACCGTTAACCGTGCCATATCTTTTTCTAGATTGCATTCTCGTTTAAGTCGTTCTTCATACTCACGTTGAACTTTGGTTGCTTCTCCATAAGCACGTAAAACTTTGTGCCATGGTGCGAATTGAAGCCCAAATTGGATATAAGTCTTGGTTATTTGTCGCTCAGATTTGCGTCCATCTATCGTAGGTGATAAAAGCTTAACCTGCTTTGAAATACTTGCTTTCACCATATCTGGTAGTCCCATAAATTTCGGACAAATATATTCTCTTTTCGAAACACTGATAATTTGAGGAATGAAAAGATAATCAACACCCTTTTCCACCAGCTCACATACATGACCGTAGTACACCTTAACTGGTAAACAAGTTCCTTCAACAGCTAGCGAAACTCCCCAATCAATAGTTTGTTTGCTGGTTGGACTAGACACAATTGTTTGGAATCCAAGATTGCTTAGATACTTCTGCCACAAAGGGTAGTAGTAATGATAATAAAGTGCTCTCGGAATCCCAACAGTCTTTGCCATTTTCGTACCTCCCAAGCTATTTTATTGTTTCTTCTTTTGGGCCCGCTGATCTTTCGGATCAGTCATTCGTGGACGAACCGAGATGCTGGGAATCGGATATCGAAAGATAATCCGGAGCAATGCAGGAAAATCAAAGGGGATCAATGGCCATAGATACGGAACACCGAAGGAGTTCGTTAGTCCAAAAATCAAAACTACTATTAAAGTTGTTACTCCCAAACCGATCCAGCCGAATATCACAGTGCCGAAAAAAATCAAGTAACGAAAGATTCTGATTGCGTGAGCAAACTCCAGACTTGGAGTCCCAAACGTACCGATCGCAACCACAGCAATGTAAAGGATAGGCTCGGGTGCAAAGATTCCCACATTGACAGCCAAATCGCCTAAAAGAATCGCACCTACTATACCAAGCGAGGTTGCTAAAGCATTCGGGGTATGAATCAATGCCATTCTAATCATATCTAATCCGATTTCTAATAAAAGAAATTGAACCCACAGCGGAACCTTGCCAACTTCTTTTGGACCGATGAATTCTAGCCATTGAGGCAAGTTTTCCGTATGTACTATAGCAAACCATAGGGGAATTAAAAATAGCGAAAGAAAAATCCCAAATGTTCTAACCCAGCGCAAATACGTTCCGACTGGAGGGTTTTGAAAGTATTCTTCAGCATGCTGCGTAAAATGCCATGCAGTTACAGGTATGAGTAACACGAAAGGGGTTGTATCCACAAAAATCGCTAGATGCCCCTCGTATAAATGAGCAGCAACCACGTCAGGGCGTTCAGTATAGCGGGTTAAGGGTAAGGGATTGAAAGACTTTTCGACTAGGTATTCGGTCAAGTTTTTTCCGCCCATAACTAAAGCATCGCGATTGATCGTTGAAATCCTTTTCTTTACTTCTTTCACTAAGTGAGGATCAGCAATATCATCGATATAACCTAGGAATACGTCTGTCTTGGAACGCTTTCCGACCTTCATAGCCTCAAATCTGAGATTCACATCTCTTACTCTTCTTCTAACCATCACCATATTAAAAATCGCGGTTTCAACAAATCCTTCGCGTGAACCACGCGTCACTCGTTCAAGATCTGGTTCTTCCACACTTCTGACTGGGTATTCACGAACATCAATCACAAATATCGGTATTATCCCATCGATTAAAAGAAGCATCGGTCCAGACAATAACTCATCGATCGCTTCATCAAGATTGTCCTTAGTCTCTACTTCAAAATATGGAAGGAAATCTTTAATAATATGCTCGGTAACGTTTAAGGCTAAGCCCCCTCGGGGGATATTCAGCAATCTTTTCATGATTTCAACCGTTTCAATATCCTTAATAAAGCCATCAAAAAAAACTAACGCTGCTTGCCGTCCTGCAATGTTGAGCTCTCGAATTATTAAATCGAAGGTCACTCCAAAACCTAATCGCTTTTTGATAATCTCCAATTTCTCTTCTAACTTTTTAGGGGTTTCGTTCATTTCATATTTCCTCCACAAATGCTATCTACCGAAGAAGAGCGCCTTGAGAGGCGCTCTAGAGTTAGCGAATTGTTGTAGGAACAAACATATCGATGATCCCAACAACAAAAGCCGCGAGTAAAGCGCCTAGAATTGAAACCGACATACCTGGCACAATAAATTGAGTTGCCCAAATTACAATCGCCGAAACTAAAAATCCGACAATTCCTCTACCATACGGTGAGACATTCTTGCCCAAGGTGGCTTCGATTACCCAGCCAATAGCAGCTATAACAATCGCTGCTAACAAAGCGTTAAAAAATCCTAGAGCTCTAAATCCTGGAATAATGAAACCAACGAGCATCAACACTATCGCTGAAATTATGAAACGGACAATAGCGCCTACCCATTCCATAGTAACTCACCTCATTCTTGGTTATTTACAGTCTATTATTGCCAAAAAAAAACCCGGTTATCCCGGGTTTTAGATAAATTAATCAGTTCCTTCTACAGCAAAAGCAATTTGAACATCTGCTTTATAATTTACTATCTCACCATCTTCATTAACGCGTCCCGTCCAGTTGAGTACCTCCACCCCACTAATGTTACGAATGGTTTTCGATGCTTCCCTGACGGCTTTTCTGACAGCATCTTCCCAACTTTCTTGTGATTCGCCAACAAGTTCGACAATCTTAGCAACAGTCATGTTAAAATACCTCCTTTCAGAGATATTTTAACCAACCGCCCCTTATTTCTTGCACTATTTCAATACCGACTTAAACACCCTTAACATATTTCCTGCCATAATTTTTTCGATCACGTTTCCTGAAAAACCACGTTGTTCGAGACCATGAATAATTGCAGGTACCTTTGCACAATCTTCCAATCCTTGAGGAGTACTATCGATCCCATCAAAATCGGAACCAAGACCGACCACATCAATACCACCTATATTAATTAAATAGGTAATATGATCGAGAACTGTTTCGATAGTAGCGTTTTTTCTCTGGTCTACTAAGAATTCTGGCAGGAAATTTACACCAATTACTCCGCCTGAGTCAGCTATCGCTTTGATTTGTTCATCGGTTAAATTTCTTCGATGATTGCATAAGGCTTTAGCATTTGAATGAGAGGCAATGATCGGATTTTTACTTAAACTGATTATATCCCAAAATCCCTTTTCCCCTAGGTGAGATACATCAATTACCATACCAAGACGATCCATTTCGCTAATTACTTCTTTACCGCGGTCACTTAAACCGCCAGGCTCTTTTTCACCGACTCCATCAGCAAGTTCATTACGGTGATTCCATGTTAAGGAAAGAGCTCGAACCCCTAGTTCATAAAAGATTCGTAACAAACCTATGTTTCCTTGGAGCGCTTCGCCACCTTCTAAAGAAAGGATTGCTGAAATTTTGTTTTCCTTTTTTAGTTTGTCAAAATCAGCGGCAGTTTTAACAAGACCTATCGCATCTTGATGAGTATCAATGAGTTGCCACAACAACTCAACCATAGATAATGCTTGTTCGAGAGCTATGTTTTTAAAACGCGGATGAATGAAGATGGCAAAAACCTGAGCAGTAATTCCGCCTTGACGCATCCGCTTTAAATCAACATGACAAAAATCTAAAGATTCAAAGTTCACTTCACCAGTTTGCCGTAAATGTATTTTACTTAACGTATCGATATGAGCATCAAAAATCTCCATTATTTTCTCTCCTTAAAGAACAAACCTGCTTGGTCACCCAAACAGGTTTGGTTCGCTTACGAACTATCTTGGTTCTACAATAAGTTTGATTGCCGTACGTTCTTCATTATCAATCAAGATATCGGTAAATGCTGGAATACAGACCAGGTCTATACCACTTGGGGCCACGAAACCTCTTGCAATGGCAACTGCTTTCACGGCTTGATTGAGTGCACCAGCACCGATCGCCTGAAGTTCAGCTCTACCATTTTCACGCAAAACACCTGCCAACGCTCCCGCCACTGAATTTGGACTCGATTTAGCTGACACCTTTAATATTTGTTCCATATGTGCCCTCCTTTTGGAAAAAATCTTACTTCTTCAATTACTGCCAATTATTACTATATATATTAGCCACTTCTATTTAAATTCCTTTTTTCACAGTGTATTTTACTCATAATTGATTTGCTGGATATTAATTGCTTTCCCTGAAGCATCAAGATCTACCAAAATTCCCCATAACTGAGATGGACCTTTTGCAACCGAAAACCGAACAGGGAGTTGAGTTAAGAATTTGTGAATCACTGTGTCTTTGTCCACACCGAGAACACCATTCAACGGACCACACATCCCTAAATCAGTTATATATGCGGTACCCTGAGGAAGGACACGATAATCGGCAGTGGGTACATGGGTATGTGTTCCAGCAATTATACTAACTTTTCCGTCCATAAACATTGCGAAAGCGATCTTTTCGGAAGTTGCTTCAGCGTGAAAATCAACCACAATAAATTTTGTTCGCTCTTTTACTTCAGTTAGAATTTCTTCCATTTTGGTGAATGGGCAATCAAAATCGGCCATGTAGACTCGTCCGCTTAAATTGACTACCGCAACTAAGTATGGACCAAGATCAACATAGCAAAGATAATTTCCAGGAACACCAGTTGGATAATTCGCGGGACGCAAAATTCTTGGTTCCTCTTGAATATAGGCCATCATTTCTTTTTGATCCCAGACGTGGTTACCACTGGTTATAACATCAATACCCATTTCGAACAATTGGGTAGCTATTTTCCTAGTTAAACCAAAACCTCCAGCGGCATTCTCACCGTTTGCAATTATAACATCGGGATTATGTTCCCTTTTTATTTTCGGAAGATAGTCTCGAACGATTTCTCTTCCTGGACGTCCGAAGATGTCACCAAGCATAAGTACTCTTAAAACGCCTTCCTTCAAAAATGACCCTCCTAGCTAAATGTGAAAAACCAGGCAAAAACGCCTGGTCTATTTCGCATATTCTACTGCTCTAGTTTCGCGAATAACAGTAACCTTGATCTGGCCAGGATATTCGAGTTCCGATTCTATTCTCTTGACAATATCTCTAGCTACCAAAGTAGCATTCGCATCGTCGATAGAATCAGGCTTAACCATGATCCGAATTTCCCTTCCAGCTTGAATTGCAAATGACTTATCTACTCCATCAAAGGAATTAGCAATTTCCTCAAGCTTCTGTAGCCTCTTGATATAAGTCTCAAGAGTTTCTCTTCTTGCACCAGGTCGAGCAGCCGAAATCGAGTCAGCAGCTGCAACTAAGACAGCCTCAACACTCTCTGGCTCGCAATCACCATGATGGCATGCTACAGCATGAATCACTTCAGGATGTTCTTTATATTTCTTCAATAAGTCAACACCTATCTCAACATGAGTACCTTCTATCTCATGATCCAAAGCTTTACCTATATCATGCAGCAGGCCAGCTCTTCTTGCGAGACGTTGATCAGCACCTAATTCGGCAGCCATTATGCCAGCTAAGTGAGCGACTTCAATGGAGTGTTTTAGAACGTTTTGACCATAACTCGTTCTAAACCTCAATCTTCCCAAAATCTTCACTAGCTCAGGATGTAATCCGTGCACATCAGTTTCAAAGGTAGCTTGTTCACCCTCATCTCTAATAACAGCATCAACTTCTTTGCGAGCTTTTTCAACCATTTCCTCGATACGAGCTGGATGAATTCGCCCATCTGCAATGAGTTTCTCCAAAGCAATTCTAGCAATCTCTCTCCTAATCGGATCAAAACCAGAAAGGATAACTGCTTCAGGAGTATCATCGATAATAAGGTCGATACCTGTTAGAGTTTCTAAAGCACGAATATTACGTCCTTCTCTACCTATGATTCTACCCTTCATTTCGTCATTTGGTAGGTTGACCACCGATACAGTTGATTCTGCCACGTGGTCTGCGGCAGTACGTTGGATCGCAAGCGAGATGATATTACGAGCACGTTTTTCTGCTTCTTCCTTTGCCTGAGTTTCGATATCCTTAATAAGCATAGCTGTCTCGTGTTTGACTTCTTCTTCGACAGTCTTAAGGATAATTTGCTTAGCCTCATCAGAAGTTAAGCCAGATAACCGCTCGAGTTCTTGACGTTGTTTTTCTAAAACTGCAGCGATTTCAGCGGCAGAAGACTCCACTTCTTTTTCTCTTCTTTGCAAAGTGTCGTCCTTTTTGTCAAGGGCATCACTCTTACGATCAAGCATTTCCTCTTTCTGCATCAGCCTTCGTTCTAGCTGTTGCAATTCAGTTCTTCTTTCTCTAGATTCTCTCTCTAATTCATTTCTTAGTCTGTGAATTTCTTCCTTGGCTTCGACAAGTGCTTCTCGCTTCTTTGTCTCGCCATCTCTTATGGCATCTGCTACAATACGTTTTGCTTCTTCTTCTGCTGACAAAATCTTGGCTTCTGCTATAAACTTGCGGATTAGAAACCCTGCTCCTCCGCCAATTAGCAACACCAAGAGGTATTTAGCTATTGTTATGACTATTTCTATTATCTTCACCTCCCACCTACAACTTGAAGAAATTCTTCAAGTATAATAAACTATGAATAAAGAAGACCGAGTAGAAACTCGGCCTTGCTTAAACTAGACCTCATTTTTAAGAAACTACTCTGGACTATAAGACAGGTTTAACGTGTGCTTAGATACCCTTGTCTTATTTTAGACTTTTTATAAATCAGTGTCAAGTAAATGAGGCAATACATCGGCCAACACTTTCCTAGTTATTTCCCAGCTAAAGCCCCGTCTTTGCAACAATGACCCCAATTTTCTATAACACTTATCTAAAGGCGAATCCTTTAAAGCTCGATACCCTTTCTCAACAACTTCTTTCGCTAAGGACATTTCCTTATCCTTATCGTTTAGCACTTCATTAATAATGTCGTCACAAATCCCCTTCTTTTCTAACTCCAACCTCAATAAGTAGTTCCCTGTGGGACGAAATCGATTGCGATACTCGACCCAATTCTTTGCACAACGAGCATCATCAAGATATCCCAACTCTGTTACCCATTCGAGCACTTCATCAATCTCATTCTTACGAAAACCTGAGCGAGCTAAGTATTGTTGCATTTCATACCTAGTTCGATCTCTTGTAGTTAGGAAGCGGATTGCTTTTTGTCGTGCTTTTCTTGCGCTATCGCTTTCACTCTTTTTCATCAGCTACTTTTGCCTCTTGTTCTCCTTTTCCAAATAAACCGACAGCTTCTCTGACCTTAAATTCAATTTCCTGAGTCAGTTCTAGATTTTGCTTTAAAAATTCGCGGGCATTCTCTCTTCCTTGGCCTAATCTTAGATCTCCATAGGAGTACCAGGCTCCACTCTTATTAACAATTCCCAAATCGGCTCCAACATCGAGAATGTTACCCTCTTTAGAAATTCCTTCACCATATATGATATCAAACTCAGCTTCCTTAAAAGGCGGAGCAATCTTATTCTTTAACACTTTCACCTTAGTACGGTTTCCAATCAACTCGTTATTCTGTTTGAGTGTTTCTACTCTTCTTATATCTAAACGAACGGATGCGTAGAACTTCAACGCGCGCCCGCCAGGTGTTGTTTCTGGGTTACCAAACATAATCCCCACTTTTTCACGCAATTGATTAGTAAAAATAACAGTTGAATTTGACTTACTAATTGCTCCTGTAAGTTTTCGTAATGCTTGTGACATCAATCTCGCTTGTAAACCGACATGCGCATCGCCCATCTCGCCCTCAATTTCTGCCCTTGGAACTAGCGCTGCTACTGAGTCAATTACAACTACATCCACAGCTCCACTTCTCACTAAATGCTCAGCAATTTCTAAGGCTTGTTCAGCATGATCCGGTTGAGATATTAACAGATTGTCGATGTCAACACCTAGTTTTTTTGCGTAAATTGGATCTAAGGCATGTTCGGCATCAATCATTGCTGCAATTCCGCCTTGTTTCTGTGCTTCTGCGATTATATGAAGGGTAAGAGTGGTTTTTCCCGAAGATTCTGGTCCATAGATTTCAACAACTCTTCCCCGAGGAACTCCACCTACTCCCAGAGCAATATCTAAAGTTAATGCTCCTGTAGGGAAAACCTCCACGTTAAGTTTTGCAGCGGCTTCTCCAAGCTTCATGATCGAACCTTTACCGAATTGTCTTTCTATCTGCGTCACTGCAGTATCTAAAGCTTTTTTCTTATCTTCCATTCCTTTTATCCTCTCCCAAGTGTAGTTTTCAGCAAAAAACGAAACTGTTGTTCGATTATGTAATTAAAAAAAGAAGACACTCCTTGGTGCAGACTTAAACTCACTCCAATATTTCGACATCGTCAATATGATTCCTTCTTTCAACGAAGGTTCGCGTAAAGGAAAAAGTCGAGCGCAAGCCTTGTACTTGGATTCCGTCCACAGCATTAAGTATGAATCTTTGGGACTGATCGCACCACAGAAAATATAGTAGACCAAGGCTAAAAGGGGTTGGAGTTCGAGCTTGAAAGCCACGAATACCAGAAGCACCCGTCGTTCCAGCATTAATGTACATCGTTTCTTCTTTTTGAACCACTTCAAGCACATGATTATGACCAAAAAGTATCACTGGGAAAACTCCTGGTTCAATAGCCAAAGCAATTCGATTATTATGTACCCCAAAGATATCTGGCACATCATCTTGATTGCGGTATTTTTCATTGATTGTTCGGGCTATTTCATCTAGAGTCGAAATCGGTGGGGGTGTTGGCGAGTAACTATCTGCAGCTACATCAGAAATCCCAGAAATTTTTAAACCTTTGACTTCAACCGAACGATCAGTTATTAATACCACGTTCTCGGTAGCCGCTAAGCGATCTACAACATCAGGCGAATCATGGTTTCCAGTTGTAAAAACGTATGGCACACCAAGAGTCTCGATCTGGTTAACTAATTCCGCTTCTAAAGGAGTTCCCCAATCTGTTAAGTCACCCGTATCAATAATAAGGTCAACAGCAAAGTTATCAATTATTTGCCTAACAAAATCGTAGGCAACTGGATTATTGTGGATATCGGATACATGGAGAACTAACAGATCTGCTTCTAATTGCCCGATCGGTTGGATTCCTTCGATCTGTTTGAAAGCTTGATAGAGGTTATTAGCGAGAGATTGGATCTGTTGGCCAAGTTCTTCTACTTTCAGAAAGGATTCCTGGATAAGGTTAACCATCCACGGGGCAGCTTGCAGAATTCCTTGATACTGAGGATTTTCAAAAGCAGTCACATCATATGTAATATAGCCGACACAAAAGATCGTAAAAACAAGTAAACATCCGATTACTAGTCCCGCCAAATAATTATTTAAGGATGCTTTTTTTGAAATAAAAACGCCGAAAAGCCCTCCTAATCCACCCAACAATACCATTTTCATCACAAAGGCTATGATGATTTTTTGTGCCTGTGTTTGAACCTCAGCGATTATGTGTTCAGCTATATCCTGATCCTTTGCCGAACCGATCGCTTTTAGAATATCCATATCGATGTTCTGCAAAGTAACCACTAACTGCAGTGGAGCAGAATGTGTTGATGCATGTATTTCTCCGATCGGCGGAATCGAAAATGAAGTTGATCCAGGAAAGCGAATGCCAGTAGTTAATGAGAAACGCAATGCGCTCGCTTGGAAAGTCATTGTACCAAAAAGATTAATAAATATTATAGCGCCTATGCCAGCTAAAAAAAGTGGTAGATATCTTCGTCTTTTTGAATACACATTGCGGTCCACCAGAGTTTATTCCTCCTCAATAATACCTTTTAACATCTCCAAAGCCGATTCTGAAGTTAACCTCTTGATTCTAATTCGATCACCAGAAAATTGAAAACGCTTTACCAACAAATTTGTGTCTGAACAAGCAGCAACATACACTAAGCCAACTGGCTTTTGGGCTGTTGCCCCCCCAGGACCAGCTATTCCAGTAACTCCTAGGCCATAATCTGTTTTTGCCAGGCTACGTACACCCTGTGCCATCTGAATCGCTACCTGTTCACTAACAGCACCGAATTCTTGCAATGTGCTTTCATATACCCCTAACAAATCTATCTTAGCTTGGTTACTGTACGTCGTTAAACCACATTGAAAATAGAGTGAACTACCTGGTATATTGGTAATTCGATGCGCAATTAAACCACCTGTACACGATTCGGCAATCGCAAGGGTCCGATTCTTAAATGTTAATAACTCACCGATAATACTTTCAAGTTCAGGTTTCTTTTTGTTTATATCTTTTACAGTTGAACAGTTTTTTATCATCTGATTCTCCTCCTTAATATTCAAAATAATTTGATTTCATGTTATAATTTAGCCACCAGCCGCTTTGCCTAAGGGAAATCCAGGAGGTTTTTATGAAAAGAAAAATGCTCTTAACCAGGCTGTTTGGTGTTCTTTGCGTATTTACTCTACTTTTTAGCGGTTGCGTCAGTTCGGTGAACCAAATTGTTAAACCAAGCACCCAAGGAGAGTTGATCATCACTACCTCTGCAGAGTCGCTACCCGATGAAGAAATCGTCCGTGCCGAAATAATCTTTTCAAGAGGAAAGCATACTTTCATCGAATACATGAATGTTGAAGGAATCAATCTTACTGCCAACCTGCTTGTTCCTGTCGGTACCTGGGATATTCAAATTATCCTCTTTGATCAGGAGGGAAATCCTATTTTCCAGGATCAAAAAGAAGATGTAACAATCTTCCCCGACCGGGCAACTGATTTGAAAATGAATCTTAGACCTGCCAACGGAAGGGTTAACTTAGTGATCGACCTCGAAGGGCATGTTTATCAAAATCAAATATTTCGAGTTAGAGTTCATTTTAACGACAAAGTATATGAACTCAAACGCGACGATATCTTCGAACCCCTTACAAGTGAATTTTCACTAGTGCCTGGATCGTATGATTTTAAGGTAGAACTTTTCACTTCTTCTTTTCGGGCCACCGATCGAGTTGATCCTGGTGTTTGGAAAACAATCGATGTTAAGCCTACAGAAGAATTAACCTATGTATGGACACCCCAACAGGAGTTTCTAAAAATAATCGCCGATATTCACTTAGTTCCAGAACCACCAATTAATCTGAGTGCCTGGTACGATCCAAAAAACGCTCAAGTTGTACTTCAATGGTCTCCTTCCTCTACCGAACACATTATAGGATATCTCATTTACGTCCAGGAGGATCCGTTTAGTCGTTCCGTAAGACTAAATGAGGAACCTTGGCAACAGTTGACGTTCACCCATGATGTTTCTGAATTGGATGCTTTACAATTAACTTATAGTGTGGCAGCGGTGTCGCCAATAGGAATCGTAGGGTATAGAAAAAATACCGATGCGATCATTATTGAGTAAGTAAAGTGGAAGGTTCAATGCCTTCCACTTTAACTAAGTAACCAATAAGCAAAAAGAATTCCGTATACCGCCCCTACGATCACCTCGACTGGAGTATGTCCGATCAGTTCGCGTAATCTATCAGGATGAACTTCACGTTTTCCTAAGTCCTCAACAATCTGATTCAATACTTTCGCTTGCTTACCCGCTGCTCTTCTAACTCCGGCTGCATCATACATCACAATCAACGAAAAAACTGCAGCCAAGGCAAACACTGGAGAGCTCCAACCCTCATATAAACCTACTCCCGTTGCCAACGAAGTTACAAAAGCTGAATGAGCACTTGGCATCCCGCCAGGTTCAACGAGTCTACGAAAATTGAGTTGTCTTTTTGTAATTCCCCAAATAACTGTTTTGGCGGTTTGAGCAACCAACCATGCCCAAAGTGCCGTTATCAAAACATTATTCTCCCTAATTCCACTAAAAATCTCGTTTATTATAATCACACCTTTCATTAACTCTCGTCTCAATGAATAGACTTTCTTTGAAGGGGGAATTAACGTGAATACTATCTTACCCTTATTAATTGTACTCCTAATTGGCGTGATTACCAAGAACAATGTTTTAGCAGCAGCAGCTGGAATTGTATTGGTGTTGAATTTTCTGAATTTGCAGCGTTTTTATCCTTTAATTGAGGTGAGAGGAGTCGAATTAGGATTACTCTTTCTGACCATCACTCTTTTAATGCCTTTTGCCTCTGCAAAAATTGGTTGGGAAGATATCGTTCGAACTTTAACTTCTACCACTGGACTATTCGCTGTGGTCGGTGGAATCATCGGAGCCTATCTCAATAGTCGAGGGTTGAGCTTGCTTACTATCCAACCAGAGATCATTCCTGGTATCCTCATCGGTGTTGTGATCAGTATCGCTTTTTTTGGGGGAATCTCTGTTGGACCCGTTATGGCAGCTGGCTTCACCGCTGTTTTAATCAATCTTTTGTATCGCTAGCCTTATTCATTTATCTAAAGTTTTAACACAGTAAACGCCTAAACGAAATCAATTTCCTAAGTATTTCGCTTACTTGATTTATCTGGTCAAAGGTAGTTTGATGCGAAAGACTAAAACGGACAGCATGAGCCTTTTGTTTATTTGTAAGTGCCGCTATAACATGAGATGGTTTTTTACCACCACTACAGGCAGAACCACTTGAACAAGCAACCCCTTCTAGATCTAAATCAAGCACCAATTCGTGTGCTGGATAGTCATCGAGAGAAAAACATAGGTTGTTAGCTAATCTTTTTGATGGATGCCCATAGATCTTAGCACCAAATTCTTCTTTTAGAGTGGTTTCTAACATATCTCTCAATTCTCTAACCGATTGGACTTTACTCTGAAATTCCAATATTAGTTCACAAGCGATACCAAAGCCAATTATACCAGGCATATTTTCGGTCCCCGATCTAAGATTATTCTCTTGTCCACCCCCACTGATCAAAGGTAGAAAAGGAGTTCCTTCTTTCAAGAAAAGTGCTCCGATCCCTTTAGGAGCATAAATTTTATGCCCAGAAATCGATGCTGCGTCAAAAATTGCTCTCTCGTGTGATTGGAGAAACCCACTAAAACCTAGCCCCTGAATTAAATCCGTATGGAAATATGCACCATGTTTATGTGTTAAATACGCAAGTTCTTCGATGGGTTGAATGGTTCCGACCTCATTATTTGCGTACATAATGCTAACTAACCCAACATTCTTGGTCAATATCGATTCAAGATCCTTTGGATTGACCGCACCATAGTGATCCACGGGTAGCACTGTTACTTTATATCCTTTTTCTTGTAATCTTGGTAGATGAGCTAAAATTGAAGGATGCTCGATTACACTGGTAACAAAATGTTTTCTCTCTTGCGGCAAAGCTTCTAAGATGCCCCAGATCGCCAAGAAATTTGCTTCTGTTCCACCACTAGTATAGATAATCTCTGATTCTTTAGCTTTGAATAACCTCGCAACATTTTCCCGCGCCTTTACCATAGCTTCTTTGGCAATTCGCCCATCATAATGAATGCTTGATGGATTACCAAAACCCTCTTTTAATGCCCAATTTATCCCAGCCACAACCTCACTATGAACAGGCGTTGTCGAAGCGTGATCAAGATAAACAACATTTCTTTCTCCGCCACGAATTAACTCTCTTAGCGTCAACTCGTCTTTATCCTGTTCGATCAAACCATTCCAGTTACTTATTCCTGGAACAACGAACACATTTTTATAGCCCTGTCTTTTTAGATAACGTGCGGCAGCGTTCGAACGATTGATGGTGTTACAGATAATAATGATCTTCTTATCAAAAGGTAAATATCCTTTATGAACCACTCTTGGGAGTTCACCTAAGGGTATCTTAAATGAGTTAGGTAGATGCCGATCACAGAATTCATGATGTTCACGGACATCTATTAGAAGAGTTGATTTTGCTAACATAGGATCCGCTAGTATTTCATTTAACTCTTTCGTACTTATTTGCATGTTCGCACCTCCACCTAATTACATTATGAGGTAGTGGCGGGTGTTGTGAAAAAAATCTCTTGTCATTAATTGTCGCATTAATGACAAGAGATTTCCTTAGACCGCAGCTTTTAGCATTTGCCTAAATATACTTCCAGAGATTTTTTCGTTTTCTAGCAAATGTGAAGCCAACATTTCCATTTCCTTTTTAAATTTCAGTAATATCTCTTTTACTAGCTGTTCCTGTTCCTTGATAATCTTAGTAATTCCCTCATGTATAATAGTTTGGGGAATATCCTTACTTACAATACCGAGATCGGATAACCCTGAAAGAATCATCTTCTTTGCTATTTCGGTAGCCTGTTCAATATCATTGACTGCACCAGTAGATCGCTGTCCAAAAACAAGTTCTTCTGCCACAGCCCCCGCTAGACACACTTGAATTCTACCTGCCAACTCATCCTTAGTATAAAGATACTGATCATCAGCTGGACTCAATCTCATATACCCTAAAGCATTACCGCGTGAAGAGATAGTAATAGATGAAACCGAGCCAGCGCGATTTACCTCACCTAAAATCGCATGCCCAATCTCATGATAGGCAATTCGCCTCTTTTCTTCTAAGCTAGGATGGCGATCTAATTTTTCACCCAGCATTACTTTTTCGATCGCATCTCTAAGGTCAGAAGCGGAAATTTCGGATCTGTTCTTTCGCAACGCATAAATGGCCGCTTCATTCAACACGCTTTCTAAATGTGCTCCAGAGAATCCAAAAGTCTCTTTTGCAACCGCTTCTAAATCCACATCTTGAGCCAAAGGCTTATTTCGCGCATGGATTTTTAGAATATGAAGTCTACCATTTTTGTCTGGAAGATCAACTTTTACGATTCGATCAAAGCGCCCTGGGCGCATCAAAGCGGGATCAAGCATATCCACCCTATTGGTCGCTCCTACTACCAGAACCTTTATTTTCTGACCTACTCTGATTCCATCGATCTGAGTTAGTAATTCATTAAGTGTTTGGTCGTATTCCATATGTCCCGAATTGCGACCTCTTTTTGCCCCCAAAACGTCAATTTCATCGATAAAAATAATTGCACTACTTTTACTGGCTTTATCGGCATCTTGATAGGCCTTTTTAAATAGTTTCCTCACTCTAGACGCTCCAACCCCAGCGTACATCTCTACAAACTCAGAACCCACTGCTGATAAAAACACCGAATCGGTGTAGTTTGCCGCTGCTTTAGCCATTAAGGTCTTACCAGTGCCTGGAGGTCCCGCAAGTAAAATTCCTTTTAAAGGCCTAATTCCGAGTTTCCTAGCCCTCTCTTCATTTCGCATTAAATTGAGAGCTTCCTTTAATTCACGTTTAGCCACTTCTTGTCCCCCGATATCCTCAAAACTTACTGAAGGAATCGCTAATCCCGAAGCTGCATTCGCCCGTAGAGATTCGAATTTTTTACCATCGCCCCGTCCTTCGATTAAAAATCGTAACACAAAAAACATCGTTCCTATAACAAGAAGCGGTGTCACATCAAAACCTTGATAGATAAGGAAAATAAGAACTGCTAAGCCAATTCCAGTCATAATTTCTCTATAGAGTTGCTTCAACCATTTCACCCCCATCTATGGTCTTGACCAGGATGGAACCATCCCGTGCTACTACGCGGTATAAGATATTTTGCTCTGTCCAAAGTTGAACATAGATATAGTTATTATCAACACTTATACGCTGTTGAATATCGAACTCGTCAGCAATTCTGGCTACTTCCTCCGCCATAACTCGAAAGTTACCGACAGTGAGGGCTTCTTGAATGGCAAAATGCATCTGATGATAGGCTCGGTCTAACAGATCATTGGAGTTATCAGTTATTGTAAAATTAAATTTACCGCCATTCTTACTAGAAACTGCGAAAACATTATCCATTACCTCTTTAAGAGGTTTATCGTTATCTAAAATTAAAATAAGATCAAAGCCATAGGACTCTTGCGATAACCTAACAGCTTGAACACCCTCAATCGTTTCAAAAGCATTTACCATTGGTACTATGGTACGCTGGTAAAACGTCAGCTTTTGAACTCCAAAAATTATTCCAATAGCCAACAAAAAAACCACTATCGCTACTGGAATATTAAATCCCTTAAAGGTCATTACAAGCATCCTTTCCTAGGCTAGAGTTACTTACATAAGTCAGTATACCATATTTTTTACCCCGAAAAAACAGAAGGATAACATTAACAAATGCTATCCTTAACTGGATGGTTTATTAAAATCCTTAAAGATATTTTGGGCTTTAATAAAATAATCTACGCCAGAAATTATCGTTATCCCTGCAGCAAACCACAGAATTGCTAGTCCACCTGGTACACCAACGATCAAAGCTAAGATCGCGATAATCTGAGAAAGTGTCTTTAATTTACCTAGCTTCGAGGCGGAAATAACTACTCCCTCCGCTGCTGCTAAAATTCTTAAACCAGATATGGCAAATTCACGACCTATTATGACAAAAGCGACCCACGCATTGATTTCGCCCAGTTGTACCAGGCTTAACAATGCAGCAGATATTAGAAGTTTGTCAGCAATAGGATCGATCAGCTTGCCAAATTTCGTTATTTCTTTTCTAACGCGAGCGACATACCCATCCAACCCGTCTGTAATCGCGGCAATCATGAAAATCGCCGCTGCTAGATAGTTTCCATAAGGAATGGTTTCCAAAAGCAGAATCATGAAGACAGGCACCAAGAAAATTCGAACCATAGTTAACCAGTTTGCTAAATTCAAATCTCACTCCCCCCTACTATTTCCCCAACCAAATCATATGGATGTGCTTCTGTAATAGTTACCCGTTTAAATTCTCCAGCTTTGGCAAGTTTGTTTCCTATATATATTACTCCATCGACTTCAGGAGCTTGTCCGTAATGGCGACCTTGAATTAAAAGATCTGTTTCGGTTGATCGACCCTCGATCAACACTTCGAAGGTTTTTCCTACCAATTGTTCATTCAATTCCAACGAGATCCTTTGTTGAAGGGTCATTAAACTTTGATAACGTTCTTCTTTGATTTCCTCTGGTACCTGATTCGGCATCGAAAAAGCTAGCGTATCCTCTTCTTGCGAATATTTAAACACACCGACATGATTCAGGCGTGCTTCCTTCAAAAACTCATAAAGTAGGCTAAAATCATCATTAGTTTCTCCAGGAAAACCAACAATAAAAGTACTGCGTAAAAAGACCTCTGGGATGCTATCCTTAATGGACTTGATTGTGGTTAAGAGTTTTTCAAAATCCCCTGGTCGACGCATGGCTGACAATATTGATTTGGATGCATGTTGGAGTGGCAAGTCAATATATTTCACGATCTTTTCGTTCGTTGCTATTAACTCTAGTAGCTCCTCAGATAATTGCGATGGGTAAGCATATAGCAGTCTGATCCAAGGAATATCTACCTTAACAAGCTCTTTGATTAAATCATTAATACTTAATCCAATATCCCGTCCAAAACTAGTAGAATCTTGAGCAATTAAGTTGATTTCCTTTACTCCGACTTCGCTTAGAGCTCTCGCTTCTGCTACAATGGAAGCGATCGACCGACTCTTTAGCCTACCACGTATTTTGGGAATTACACAAAAAGCACAACTGTGATTGCACCCTTCCGAAATTTTTAAATACGCCATATGATTACCAGTAGCTAAAACTCGGGGAACTGCGGGTTGATCGTATGAGAATTTGCTTTGAGGTATGGAATGAACTTTTTTTCCTTGAAAGATGGAGGTAATTACGTTATGGATCTGATCCATTTCGGCATTGCCTAAAATACCATCGATTTCTGGGAGTTCGTCAATTAGTTCTTGCGAGTAACGAGCGGATAAACAACCCGTCACTATTAAAGCCTTACAATTGCCACTTTCTTTGTAATTGGCCATCTCCAAGATGGTGGTGATCGATTCTTCTTTCGCCGGACCAATAAATCCACAAGTATTAATAATGATGACATCTGCTTCCTCGGGAGCGATTTCCAATTGATAGCCATGTTCTTTAAGATAACCTAAAATGATCTCGCTATCTACAAGGTTCTTAGCACATCCTAATGATATCAATCCTACTTTAATTTTAGCTATTGACACTCAAAAATCTCCTTTCAGAGAATAATGCTAGATATTGGGCAAAAGATATTACCATAACTAGAACGCTCGTACATAGTTTCGCTTTCTCCATGCTAAATCCTTCCGAAATAACAAGCGATGAAAAGAAGGATATTCTCAAAAAGATATAGAATTAACTGGGAGACTTGTTTAGACTGGTGGTTATAATAGTGAGAAAGAATGCCTTGGCATATTTGGGACTGGTTACTCAATTGGGACTGGTCATTGTTTTTTCTGTTATTCTCGGAGCCGTTGTAGGCTTGTATCTGGATAATTTTTTTGGAACAAAATTTCTTACCATTGTTTTCATCCTCTTAGGTTCTTTCTCAGGCCTATACTCCGTTTTTAAAACTTTGATTAAAATATCCATGGACGACTTGGATAAATAGAATCGCAATAATATTTAAAGGAAGGGTGGACAAATTGATTGATCCAGTATTATTTCTACAACAAACAGTTAACTTTATTCTCTTAATGATCTTATTGAGCTACGTTTTCTACAAGCCCGTTCGCAAAGTGATTGACGACCGCACCAAGGCAATTGAGGACCAGATCGAATCAGCAAAAAACGATCGTGAAACAGCTGAAAAATTACGCCTAGATTTGGAAAAAAGACTAGCTGAAAGTAGAAATGAAGCTAAAGAATACATAGACCAAGCCATCAAACGTGGTGAGCAAATGAAAGAAGATTTGCTCAACGAAGCACGTGCGGAAATCGAAAAAATGAAGGCACGCGCTCAAAAAGATATCGAATTAGAAAAAGAAAAAGCATGGGCTGAATTGAAAAACAATGTAGCTGGATTATCTTTTGAGATCGCTTCCAAACTTGTAAAAGAAAGCTTAGATCAAGAAAAACATCAATCTTTGATTAATGAGGCAATTTTAAGTCTAGATCGGCTAGATACTAAGGATCACAATTACTTTTCTTTTGGTGATAAATCATGAAGGAATCCGTTGTAGCGAATCGCTATGCGCAAGCTTTGTTTGATGTTAGCTTGCCAGAAGAACGAGAAAAATTATGCAGTACACTCACAGAAGTTGCTAAGATCCTTAATCAGCCACAGTTTAAAAACTATCTGATGCATCCTAGAGTGACCCTCGATAAAAAACGTGAGTTTATTCAGGTTATGAAGCTTTCAACCATCCTGGAAAAATTTTTACTCCTAGTGTTAGATAAAGGCAGAATCAACATCGTTCACGAGATTGCTACTTGTTTTGAACACCTTGTAGCCCAAGAAAAAAATTCTACCAAAGCTAAAGTAGTCTCAGCAGTGGAGCTAACGAACGAAGCCCTTGTCAGGATAAAAAGCAAGCTTGAAAACCTTACAGGAAAATCGGTTGAGGTTAATAACATTGTATCTTCCGACGTAATCGGTGGCTTAGTAATAGAAGTTGAAGGAAAAGTTATTGACAGTAGTCTTGCCCGTTCCATCGAGCAACTTAAAAAATCAGCGCTCGCCTTACAAGTAAAGCAATATTAAGATCATAAAAATAACCTTAAGCTGAGTAAATGATAGGAAACTACATTTACTCAGCTTTTTTATGCCCTTAAATATTTCGTTCGGAATTGGAGAAACTAATTGGACCATACCGATGATAAACAACATAATTATTTTACAAGGAGGAAATCTGTGATCCTAGATTCATTAGAAATAACCGTCCCAATTCTAAGAAGCACCCAAACCCTCTTTGCTGATGATAATCTCGAAGAAGAATTTTTACCCCCAATTGAGCTGCCGCATTTTAATGTTGAATTCTCACTAACTGGTTTTAAAAAAATTATTAACGAAATCCGAAAACGAAACTTTGATAGCTGGGAATGGTTTGTTTTAGCGAAAAAAGCGGATTGTCACAGTTTAACACAAAATTTTGGCAGGCTACTTTGCTTGGAGCATTTAGAAGAAAGATGGAAGCGGTTCGGTGTAATCCCCTACCCCCACCAGGTTAAAACTGTGGAGAAAGTAATTAAGGAACTCAAAGGCCAAGCAATTTTGGCTGATGAAGTTGGGTTAGGGAAAACTATCGAAGCAGGAATGATTTTAAAGGAGTATATGCTCAGAGGGTTAGTTAATCGTGCGCTGATCCTTACTCCAGCTTCTTTGTGTTGGCAGTGGTACCAAGAGTTACGCGAAAAATTCAATATTGTCTCAGGGATTCAACGCTCGGAGTGGGACTGGGAATATTCTGATATTTTGATCGCTTCCATTGACACCGCCAAACGTCCCCCCCACCGCGACATTATCAAGAAAATCCCGTATGATATGTTGATCATCGATGAGGCTCATAAACTAAAGAATTCGAAAACCGCCAATTGGCAACTTATAAATCAAATGCAAAAAAAATACTGTTTAATGTTAACTGCCACTCCAATTCAAAACGACCTAAAAGAACTATTTAACCTGATTTCTCTCTTAAAACCAGGTCAATTGGGTAGTTATCGTTCTTTTAAGGCTAAATTTGTTGCGGACAAACGAACCCCGAAGAACCCTGACCAGTTAAGAGAACTCCTCTCTCAGGTCCTAATTAGAAACCGCAGAGGTGAAGGAACCGTCGAGTTTACCGAACGCCATGTACAACCTATTATTGTTGAGTTATCTTCTGAAGAACGCCAAGTTTACAATCAAATCAGCAGTTTTATTAAATCAATTGGTTGGAAGGCGAACCATACAAATATTCTTCCATACGTCACCCTGCAACGAGAAGTATGCAGTAGTTTCTATGCCGCGGGATTAACCTTACAGAAGATGTGCCAAAAATATGGTGAAAATGCTAATCCGAAATTAGTTGAACTATTGCAATTAACTAGCAGTCTCCGAACGAATAGCAAATGCGATGTTTTAGAGAAACTATTACGTAGGATCAATGATAAAGTAGTAGTGTTTACGGAGTATAAAGCAAGCCAAGAATACATTCGTTATCGGTTAGAACGAGCTGGCTTTTCTACCTTGGGATTTGACGGTTCATTGTCGCGTGGCAAAAAGGAGTGGATCAAACATTTATTTCAAAAGAGTGGTCAAATTCTAGTCAGTACCGAATCTGGAGGCGAAGGCTTAAACCTCCAATTCTGTAACCATGTGGTCAATTATGATTTGCCATGGAATCCAATGCGTTTAGAGCAGCGGATCGGTAGAGTTCATCGATTAGGACAAACTAAAGATGTGCATATCTATAATTTAATCACCAGAGGAACGATTGAAGAACACATTATGTATCTATTACACCAAAAAATAAACATGTTTGAGATGGTGCTCGGCGAACTTGAATCGATCCTAATTAGCCTTAAACTTGATCGTTCTTTCGAAGGATTGCTTACCGAGATCTTTCTCCGTAATGACGATGAAAAGGAAATCCAAAAGAAACTAGATGAATTAGGAGAGCGAATTA
This sequence comes from Bacillota bacterium, assembly GCA_012728115.1. Taxonomy (GTDB): domain Bacteria; phylum Bacillota; class Limnochordia; order Darwinibacteriales; family JAAYFS01; genus JAAYFS01. The sequence continues at coordinate 61,032 of JAAYFS010000062.1, forward strand.
TTCAGAGTCGCGAAGAAATCCAAAAATCACCATGGGAGCAGATTTATGGATAATGTAGAGCTAATCATGCAGTTTTTTAAGCTATGTAATCTAGAACCTGTTGAAATTACATCAGGTGTTTGGCAAATAGAAATAACAACTGACATGGCTAGGGAATTAGACGGTTATGGAGCAAAGGGTGGTTTGTTTCAATTTACGTTTGAAAAAGAACTCGCGGAAAAATACGGCGCTGAGCTAATTAGTCCAGGTAGTTATCGCTTGGATAGCTTTTTAAAATACATTAGAAAGCAAGCAACCTACTCTACTGCCTGTCTCCCTATCCATACTTTTTATGAACCAAGCATCCGTACAAAGCTATTGAACAAACTTGCGGCAACAAATAGGAATAGTCGTTTCTATGTGATCGACTACTCCTACAAATATGCCCCCTATTTTATGTTGGTTGTGAAACTATCCTATCTAGCTTATGAAAAGCGGGAAAAGATTCGAAAACTAATTGTTGATATGGTCTCTGGCAATATTATCAATTACGACATCCCCGAGCAATTGTTTAAAAATGGATCTCCAGATACAAATTGTTATAAACGCAAACTAAGCTATAAAAAGGCTTACGAGCGGATTCAAGAGTTTTTGACCAATGATCTAGCTATGGAAGACCCATCATGGGCAAAGGCAGCAAAAGAACAGATTCACCAAGATCGCCAGAGGCTCGAAGAGTACTACAAAGACTCCGAGGATGATATTGCTAAAGAGCGACGATTACAGGAATTAATGGAGCGAACCTTTCCAAGAGTACAAATTCTCCCCACTAGAGCAGCAACACTTTATATCCCAAAACTTGAATACAAAGTAATGGAAGCCAATCAAACTGATCGGCTTCTCAATATCGTTTATGATCCAATTGCTAATCGTCTACAAAACTCATGAGCAGTTTTAAAAATTGAACCTGCTCCCATTGTAATTACCATATCATTTGGTTCAACTATCTTTAACAGGTGCTCTACCAAGTCCGCTTCTTTAATGTAACTGGCGACCACACCCTTTTGTTTAACTTTCTCAACCAGAACTTCGGCACTTACTCCTGCAATAGGTTTTTCTGGTGGAGGCGAGTATACATCTGTTATCAGTGCTAAGTTGCAGTTTGTGAATGAGCTGGCAAACTCCTCCATTAAGTACGAAGTTCTAGAATATCTATGCGGTTGAAAAACCGCAATTATACGCCTGTTCCATCCATCTTTTGCAGCCTTAAGGGTCGCTTGAATCTCCGTTGGATGATGAGCATAATCATCAATTACTAAAATGTCATTTTTAAGGCAAATCTTTTGGAATCTTCTTTGTGCCCCGCTAAAGTTTGCTAATGATGATTGAATTTGTTCTAATTCGATCCCCAGATACTTACCCACAGCAATAGTCGCCAAAGCATTGCTTATATTGTAATCCCCTGGAATCTGTAGTTCAAAATTACCGAAAGTTTCCCCTTGGTAAACTGCGTCGAAAAAGCAATTACCTTCACTTTGGGTAATATTCTCAGCCCACCAATCTGCATTACGATCATGGAGAGCGTAAGTAATTTTATTTTCCACTTCATGAACGATTTCTTTTACAACCTTATCATCAACACCAAGGATTGCAACTCCATCCTTTTTACAATTAGCAAGAAATTGTCTATATGTACTGACTAAGTTTTCAAATTTACCTTGGTAATTTTCTAAATGATCAGCTTCGATACTAGTGACCACCGCGATCGTTGGATGGTATCTTAAAAAACTTCGATCGCTTTCATCTGCTTCTCCGACAACATATCCGCCCCGCCCATGTTTTGCGCCAGGACCAAAAGGTGCAAATCTCGCTCCAATCAATACTGTCGGATCAAAACCAGCCTGTTCAAGAAGCAAAGAAATCATTGAACTGATGGTGGTCTTACCGTGTGCTCCTGCAACTGCGATCCCTTTCCCATTATTCAGAAAATCCGCCCAGACTTCCGAACGATGTAGTACTGGTATTCCTTGCTTTTGAGCTTCCACTAATTCGACATTATCAAAGGGAACAGCAGTGGAATAAACTACTTTTGTCGCCCCAACTACATTACTTGGGGAGTGCCCGATATCTATCTGCGCACCTAGTTCAGTCAAGTAATCAGTAGTTTCAGATGGTGACAAATCAGAACCAGAGACTTTAAATCCCATTTCCAGAAATATCTTGGCTAAGGGTCCCATCCCTGTCCCACCAATACCTATTAAGTGAATATGCTGGTCCATATATTTTCACCTCTCTTGTGGTAATTATAGCACTATATTTGTTAATATTTCCAGTAGCATCTCTATTTATGTTGATGGGTCATACAAAAGGTAGGCCTCCAGGGAACAGGCCTACCCTTTCAGACATTTATTCAATCAAACCTGCAACTACCTCAGCCAAAAGCTTCGCACTTTCGATTGCCTCATCGAGGGTATTGCCTTTCCAGTCTCCGATTATGACCATCACACTATTGGGATGCAGCTGACCACTATAATCCGATTTAAACACACGCACTCCCCGCGAAACTCCAGGATATTTTGCTTCTAACGCATCACTTATTTTTTGTGCAAATGCCAAATTCTCTTCAACCCTTGTGTTATCTTGATCGCCTACTACAAACAGGATTTTAGCCACATTAGATCCATTCACCAACGCAGTAGTGTATCCTTCTGGTTTATCCTCCAATCCATCGCGATGGATATCAAGCACCATCTGGATCTGAGTGTTTTGCCCCAGTAGCTCTTCAACCATTTTTGCCGAATTTATGAACGCATCGCTATAACGTGGTTTATCATGGATAGTACGATCGTGAATAGCTGTAATTCCATGTTGGCGAAGGGTGCTCACAAATACATTGCCTACCTCAACAACATCCCCTGGAGAACCGCCCGTCTGATGGCTATCTTTTGGCTTGTAGTTTTCGGTCGCATGGCTATGATAGACCAATATTCTTGGAATCGGGTCTACCTTTGGAGCTGGCTGCTGGTCTTCTTGTCCAGGAGGCGTTGGCTCCACCTCTTCTGGTTCTCCACCAGGATAGAATCCAAAAAACCGTGCTCCGACAACCGCTACCACAACAAGAATAACAAGGATGAACAGTAATCCAGGACCATTCTTTTCTTGTCTCCGTAATCTAGCCAAACTTGTATCCTCCCTTCCGACACATCTATATGCCAATATATATGCCGGAGGAAGTACAGTTTATTCCCTATTCAACCTTTTTAAAACTTCACGTAATTCATTCCACAGATCGCCGAAAAGATGGAAATTTCCTTTTGTTAAAGCTTCTTCAGCTTGAATGAACAAACTATGAGCTCGATTACTAAGCGTTGCTATATTTTCATCATTAAAATCGAAATCATCTGAAATGCTTTCCTCATCTAGCTCCTTACTTGTAATCACCTGCCCAAAGAGCGAAACAAAGGCATTCTCCAAACTATCCGCCATTACCAGATCATCCCCGTAGGCAACAATTACTCTCTGCAACTGCGGCATACTGGTTTGATCCGCTTGAATATAGAGAGGTTCGACATATAGTATTCCTTCTCCGATCGGTAACACCAAGAGATTGCCACGAATAACTTGGGAACCACTCTGACTCCAAAGAGTGATTAACTGCGATATCTCGGGATCTTGATCAATCCGCGCTTCGATCTGGGCTGGACCCCAGATTGAGGTTTCAATAGGGAAACGATAAACAATTACCTCACCGTAATGTTTTCCATCATTCCTAGCAGCCAACCAAGCAGACATATTAGGTCGCCGAGCTGGTGTATATGGAACCATTAACACTAACTCTGGTTCAGGTTCTTCATCTGGTAAATCCATGATCACATAATAAGGTAAGATTTCTTGATCCTTACCTCGATAAGTTTCTCTAGACAATTGCCATACATCTTCCCTGTTATAAAACGAACGATCATTCATATGGTATGTTCCATACAACAAAGCTTGGATTGTAAGCAGATCTTCTGGATAACGAATATGCGCACGCACATTCTCTGGCATTTCCTCGAAAGGTTTAACCAAGCCAGGGAAAACCTTTTCATAAGCTTCAATTATCGGATCGGGTTCAACTTGGTAAAAATCCACCGTCCCATCATAAGCGTCGATCACCACTTTGACCGAATTGCGAATATAGTTCCCCCATCCTTTAGTTGGTTCAGAATAAGGAAATCTAGTAGAAACGGTATAAGCATCCATGATCCATTTTAATCTTCCGTCTACCACTACGACAAATGGGTCTTGGTCGTATCTTAAAAATGGTGCGATTTTTTTGACCCGATCAAAAATATTTCTGTCAAATAGTATTCTACTCTCGTTAGTGATATCAGTTGAAAGTAGGATTCTTGAATTTCCGAATCTGAAAGCAAAGGCTAGGCGGTCAATAAAGGATGAAATCTTTACTCCATCCGCTCCAGAATATCGATAGGTAGCACTCCGATTCTCCATCGGATAGTCAAATTCATCCGTTAACGTATTAACGATGACGTAATCATTGGTCCTTTCGCCAAAGTATATCCGCGGTTGAGTAATTTCAATATCAATCGACGATTTTGGCGGAATATCACTGATCCAAAACTCTGGTAATCTTTGACGTGAAATCTCATTACTCGGATTCATCACTACACCGATACCATGAGTGTACTGCAAATGGCGATTGATCCACGATTGAGTTTGCAAACCTTCAGGTACTAATTCACGTGCAGAGATCATCACTTGGCGATATTCACCATCGATCCAGTAACGAGCAACGTCCACATCGCTAAAGCGATAATACGGCCTCATTTCCTGTAACTGGCCATATGTTTGTAACAACACCCGCGGATCCCAAAGTCTCACATTGTCGACCGTACTCCGATGGCGATCGATGTCTTCATATGTTAAATCAGGAGTTGCAGGATACTCCTTAACTACGAATTTGTCCAAACCATATGCCGTTCTCGTCATTTCGATGTGATACTGTAAAAATTCTCGTTCTCGCTCAAACTCATTTGGTTCCACAATCCAATTTTGAACCAAAGTAGGAACTATACCACCGAGTAACAATCCCGAAATAATCCAAGCTCCTAAAAGACCAACAATTAATTTTCGTTGATACCTCCAACGAATTATTAGGGCTAGGGCAAGAAGCACGGCCACTATCATCGATACTCTTAGGGCTAACAATCTCACATAGACATCGGTATATCCAGCGCCAAACATCGCTCCTCCAGGAGAAAGAAGCAACTCCGAGATATCGATTAGGTAACTAGCGGCCCTGACTAACAAAAATAACACTGCAAGAATCACTAAATGATTGCGAGTTCTATTTGAAAAAGAAAATCTAAATCCACTTACACTTAAATTTCCGCTTAAAATATAAATTGCACCTACTAAAAAGCCTGTCATCACTAGCACTCCAAGTAGAATACTAGAGAGAGCTTTAAGAATTGGGAGGCTAAAGATGTAGAAGCTAACGTCACGCCCAAATAAGGGTTCTGCAATGTTGAATGGGACCTGGTTGAAAAATACAGCGATATCCAAACCATAACTCCGCAGGCCAGAAGCAACAATAACGCCAAAAAAAATACTTAATCCCAGGTACAGTAATGTAATGTGTTTATTTTTAATATATTGACCTACCTGAGGGAAACGCCACAATGCCTGGTCTACCGACTTTTTGGTAATCCTTAAATTGATAAACAAAAATAAGGCAACACCAACTAAGGTTACTATCCATACTCCCCACTCCCACTTTAAAGTGGTCCAGAAAACTTGGGAATAGTTTACCACATCAAACCAAGCCCAATCGGTGAGAAATCTACTAGCAGATGCTAACAGAACAAAGCCCACCACAACAATAGCTATAATCCATCCAATTAGCTTTTTTATCATGAGTCCCTCCTTAAAAATTTCTCCTGACTACCTATTGAACCATAAGTATGTCACTATTCCGAGTAATCCTAATGCTAGTACGATCAATAAAAAACACATTCGTTGTTTTCTTAGTTGCCTAGCCCTTTTTCTTCTTAATGAACTCTGACGTTCCTGGGAAGCTTCCTTCATTTCGCGTAAGTACTCGTAATTTGTAATAATTTCATCAGGATTAAGATCCACTAGCTTGGCGTAAGTACGTAAGAATCCTTTTAAATACACTTCGCCTGGTATCTTCTCGAATTCTCCTGCCTCAATATTTAATATGTATGACTTCTTAATTTTAGTAATCGACTCCATTTCTTCAATACTGATGCCCTTTTTAGCTCTAGCTTCACTGAGCAAAGCGCCAATTTCTAACATTCTTTCCACCTTCTTTTATTGTTCTTCCAGAAACGACTCATCGACTAAAACCTCTCGTGGTTTGCTGCCTTGATAAGATCCTACAATACCACGGACTTCCATCATATCAATTAAGCGAGCCGCTCTGCTATATCCAATTCTAAACCGACGCTGTAGCATTGAAATTGAAGCTTGTCCCTGCTCTACTACTAGTCTTATGGAGTCTGGTAATAATTCATCATCTTCCTCGTAATTAGCGATAAATTTTGGTTGTTCTTCAGTTACGGTTTCCTCATACTCTGGTTCAGCCTGCTTTTTCCAGTAACTCACGAGAGCTTCAACTTCCTTATCCGATATCCAAGCCCCTTGAGCTCGCATCGGTTTGGAAGCACCAATAGGATAATATAGCATATCTCCTTTTCCGATAAGGCGTTCAGCGCCCGCCATGTCAAGAATTGTACGTGAATCAACTTGGCTTGATACCGCAAAAGAAATCCGTGATGGGATATTAGCCTTAATTAATCCCGTGATTACATCGACTGATGGACGCTGGGTTGCAATAACAAGGTAAATGCCCGCTGCGCGAGCTTTTTGGGCTATTCTACAAATTGCATCCTCAACTTCAGCGGCAGCTACCATCATTAAATCGGCAAGTTCATCAATAATGATTACAATATAGGGTAAGTTTTCTCGTTCTTCTCCATCTTCGGCAGGAGGTAATTCCGAATACATATCAATATTGCGCACGCTGGTTTCCTCAAAGATCTTGTAACGTCGTTCCATCTCATTTACTGCCCAGTTAAGCGCATTGGCTGCTTGTTTAGGATCGGTAACAACCGGGGTGATAAGGTGCGGGATACCATTGTACACCGATAATTCGACCCTCTTTGGATCCACCATTAACAGTTTTACTTCATCAGGATTAGCTTTAAAAAGGATACTAGCGATCATAGCGTTGAGGCAAACACTTTTTCCCGAACCTGTAGCCCCCGCAACCAAAACATGAAGCCATTTTTTCAGGTCCGCCACTACTGGATTACCAGAAATGTCCTTGCCAAGTGCCAAAACAACTTTGGATGAATGGTCAGCAAATTGAGGGGTCTCAAGTACATCCCGCAAAAGCACTTCGGCTGTCTCTTTGTTGGGAACTTCGATTCCCACAACAGGTTTGCCAGGTACAGGAGCTTCGATCCGAACGCCTGCAGATGAGAGCGCTAACGAAATATCATCTGCTAAAGCCGTGATCCTACTTACCTTCACCCCTGCAGCAGGCTGGAGTTCATAACGGGTCACTACTGGTCCACGACTAATATTAACAACCTTTGCTGATATCTTATGGCTAGCTAAGGTCTGTTCCAAGAGTTCTTTCTGCGAATCGCCACGTGGTTGTAAAGCCTTAGGATTACTTCTTTTCAGTAAGAACGTAGGTGGTTTTTCGAGCCTTCCTGTACTTGATGCTTGCGGTATCTCAATAGGCTTTACCTCAACTTTATACTCGCCAGCATCTTTTTCCTCAACAATTTCGAAAACATCAGCTTTTGTAGATCCGTTTTTCTTCTTCACAGCGGAACTCTTTGCTACCACTACATCCTCTTTGTGCTCAATCTTATGCTCGTTTTGGACTCGAGCTTTTACCCGCTTTCGCAAAAACGAATCACGCTTAGTTTGAAAATAGTTAATAACTTGTGCCCATGAATATTTAATTAATTCAATGAGGGAAATATCGATGTAAAGAATAAGTCCAATTAAGAAAACCGAAATTAATACGATATAGCTACTCGGAAATCCAAAAGCAGTTAAGACAGCGGTCATTAAAATGGCACCTAGCACACCTGAACCGCTACCAGAAGACGCTTCTTTAATTTCCTCAGTCAATGAAGGCGGTAATTGATAGCCACGATAGATAACCACCGTGTGGAAAAACGTGATAAAAGAAAAAAGCACTAAACAAAAACCAAGTATCTTGCGGAAAGTTCCCTTCCGCTTAGTCCCACGGATTATTTGAATAGAGAACCAAAACAACAAACCGATAAAAATTTCAGCAACTTGTCCAAACATAAAACGCAAGCCGCTCCTAATCGACTCTCCAAGAATACCTGCCGTTTGAGTATGCAGGCTAACTAGTGCTAAAATTCCGAATGTGATCAGTAATATACCCCAAATCTCTCGTTGGCGCGGGGTTAGTGAAGATCGTTTTTTACGTCTTTGGGTACTCTCCTTCACGATATCACCTCTTATTAGGCAAGTTCGACATTTTGTAACTGAATTCCTTTAGTTGGCACCTTACTTAATCATGATAAAAGCAGCCATTCGTCCAGCTTTTTCGCCCTCGCGCCGATAAGAAAAGAACTCAGACTCACAACAGGTACAAACATTTGCACAGAAAATATTAGCTGGCTCTATACCGCTTTCGATCAACTGAAGTTTATTCGCTTCTGTTAGATCGAGAAAATACTTGCCATGGGTAGCATTTTTTAACGCCTTTTCGGGGAATTGTTTAGCGACCTCTTCATCAACACAATAGCAACAGCTTCCGACACTCGGAGCTATCCCAACTTGGATTGACTTTACATCAATCCTATAATCATTAATTAAACGAAAAACGAGCTTTCGTCCTATTTCCTTTGCTGTACCCCTCCAACCAGCATGTGCCAGTGCGATTACTCTTTGTTCTGGTGCTAAGAAATACAAAGGCACACAATCAGCATAGTAAGTCGTTAAAAAAGTCCTTTTTCTATCCGTTATCAAACCATCCGTAGCTGGAAAGGCGGTATCATAGGAGAAAGCTCCGTACCCTTGATTCTCTTCGGTTACAGTTACTATTTGATCACCATGAACCTGTTGAGCGGCGACCCATTCGGTAGTGAAAACTTTCACTCTTTCTGCCAATAATTCTCTTCTGTGTAGTACCGCTTCAGGTCGATCGTTAGTATGTAGAGCTAGATTACCGATTGAACGTGTAGTAAATCCGTGAAGAAGCCAAGAATATTCACGCCACGGTTTAATCTGCCATAAAACTAAATCATCGGTTACTACCCCTGTCTCTT
>JAAYFS010000063.1 GCA_012728115.1 Bacillota bacterium
ATATAAGGCATTCGCAAGGATTTCGGTCTTAGTTTTATCTGTTTTACTTCTACTGAGCGCTACACCAGAAATTTTGCATGCTAGCTACAATCTAGTCCAAAATGACGGAGTAATCTCTGTCTACGGGGAAGCTGAAATCGAGCTGGCACCTGATAACGCAAGAGTTATTCTCGGTGTAGAAACAACCCATAGCGACTCACAAACAGCAGTTGCCGAAAACGCCAAATTGATGGAACAAGTGTATAGTGCGATTGAACAACTTGAAGATGATATAGTATCAATCAGTACAGGATCTTTTTATGTATATAGCACTCGCATCGATGAAAAGATTGTTTATCGTGTTTCGAACCAAGTAAACATCTCAATTTCAAACCTTGATCGAATTGGAGAATTAATCGATCTGGCAACTAAAGCAGGCGCAAACAGTGTCCAATCGATTACGTTCGAGGTTGATGATGTCGAAACAGCAAAGCTTTTTGCTCTAGAAAATGCAGTTAAACAAGCTAGAGATAAGGCAAATGCTATTGCTAGAGGAGCTGGTCTAAAAATCGAAAGTGTTGTTTCTATCTCAGAAGAGTTGAGCGGTTATACACCATTTAAGATAACTGATCAACGGGCTGCCTATGTTGCTGAAATGTCAAGTACCGTGATTCAACCACAGAACATTACTGTTTCAGCTAGAGTTACAGCTAATTTCAAATTTGCTCCACTCGATGCTAACGGCGTTGAAGAAGTTTATGGAAATAATCATCAAGAAATTGGTGATTCATTAAAGAATCTTGGAATGGATATTCCAGCTGAAGAAATCGTAGAGATGGGATTATATAACCTCAATGATGAGCAAGTTAAACCCTTTACCAACGAGGAAATCGTTGAGTTAGTAGAGTTGCTTAATACCAGCCGAACTTACAACGGATTTTATCCGATGGTTTTGGTGGGAAACTATATCCAAATTTTATTTAAAGATGGTTCCACGATCCGTCTAACCAGTTTTGGTTCAGAAGACTACGTAGTACTATCGGGGGAAATACAACAAGAGTTTGTTTCTACAGTAATTATCTCACCAAAAATCGGTAGAATTCTACTAGGTATTGAAGTTCAGTAGTCAGGTATTCTCCTTAACTGATTAGGAAAGGTCTCAGGTGCCCAAGCACAACCCGAGGCCTTTTTGCGTATAATCTGGCAATAAATGCAAAAACTAATCCAAAGGTATGTTCGGATTTTAATGTGAACATGCCTAATGTTCGGTTCAGAAGGAGAACGCATATGGGAGCGGTTTTATGGATTATGCAACTATTATCTGTGATTTAAAAAATTCAGCTCGATTAGAAAATCGACAACAAATTCAATATGAGTTAATCGAGACAATTAAACAGGCTAATAGCGATTTTGCTGACATTATCGCATCGCCATTTATTATCACACTAGGTGATGAATGGCAAGGATTACTAAAAAATCCAGAAGAATATAGTGAGGTCATTGACTTCTTCCGTCGTAAGCTTCCTAGCATCGACTTTTACTGCGGTGTTGGTATTGGAGAAATTAATATCTTTGATTTTGAACTCACGGTAAACCAATTAGATGGTCCTTCATTTCATAAAGCAAGAAAAGCGATCAATATTGCTAAACGTCTTAACTACTCACTAGTCTTAATTCAATAATGTATGGATTAAGTAACCTACTACTACCCCAGAAAACAGACTCATAAAGCTACCGATAATAAAGTACTCAACAAAATCATCATCATCGAATTTTTTAAAGCGGGCGATCGACTTAACCGTAATCAAAAAACCGATTACACTCACGATATCCAATGCCATCGCCGAGATAATTATCGCCCGTTCTAGCAAACCAATCAAGAATCCACCATTTTCTAACTTTTGATCGGTAACTAACCTTTTACCATTCTGCTTAATGCTATCAATAAACAGACCAATAAAGATGCCAACAACCCAAAGCCCAATTATGATCAATAAAAGTACTGTTAAGAACTTCTCGCTCTTGGAATATCCAAAATCACCATTTAGTATTTCTTTTAGCACCATAAAACCAGAACCAGAATTGTTAATAACAACGGTGATAACAAGGTAGGCTATCATTATTATTATCAAATGAAGAACTTGATCACCCAAAAAAAGTACTACATTATACTCAAGCTTTGGATACCTTTTGATCAGTTCGTTTTTTACTAGATCAATTATACAATGGGAAAAGGAAAGAGACAGCGCTATACCGATAGCCAATTTGGGGGTTTCATGCAAAAAATATCCCAGTATAATGGCCTCTAGAACTCCATGTATCAACGCATGCCTAATAATACCCATCCAGCGCTTACTAGCGATATCAGAAGCTCTTGCGTCTAATATTGCCTTACTTTGAAAAACAAAATCTGCTAGAAAATGGCCGATCATCAGCGAGATTAGTAGGCTGATTGGCATTCCGTCTACCTCCTAAGCAGGCTATAATACCTTAAAAGTGCTTCTACTAACTCATGATTGCGTTGGATAGTTGTAAATTCTGCAGCATTTAGTTTTTCACTTATGTTTCCTAGGGAACGCTCATCTGAGAATTCGATCACTTTCCGATATGACCCATATTTTAAGTAGTCGATATACACTTTCCTTTGTTTTAAGGTCATACGGGCTTTAAGTATTTCATTATTTTGAATCAAAGTGTTGATCAAATCCTGAATCGCCACCACTTGCTCACTACCCAATAATTCTGTTGTTACAGCGGCTTCCCCTAGAAACAAAATTTCTTTATCAGAGTGAAAATACACTCGATTATGTCTACTCCCTAAAATCTTACGTCGTTGAGTTCCTTTCAATATGGTCATAGCTTGTCTAGCAGAATGAAAACATGAACCATCCATTTGGCGAATATCCTTACTCTCAGCGGTACTAAGTGTACCCATTCCAAACCCAGCATGGATATTTATTTCATCCAACCATAGCGCCTTTTGAAAGAAATGAACAACATTATAACATTGGGATGGATCCTTTAATACTACTTGCCACTCATCGCCGAGCGTTATCGTAGTCGGAGCAATTAAAAGATGCTGGTACTTATTATTAAATTGCTCGATAGAATTTTGTAAAATCGATTGTAACTCTGCACGGTTTTTTCTTTTCCGCGAATCGACCACATCCATTATTACGACACCCAAAAGCCCCATTATTCACCCTCCCAAACAATCATTGTCTAGCCATTTCAATTATATCAGTATCTCCAAATTTTGGCATCCATTTTGCAGTCAAGTGTTTGGAATTTGCCAATCAATTTCCTGCTGTCCATGTTCCTTTAAAAAACGATTTGCTTTGGAAAAATGTCCGCAACCAAAAAACCCACGATGAGCAGATAAAGGACTAGGATGCACTGTCTCTAGTACCAAGTGGAGTGGGTTTGTAATAATCCTTCTTTTACTGCGAGCGTTGTTGCCCCACAGTAAGAATACAACGGGAGTTTTCTTTTCATTTAATAGCTCAATAATTCGATCGGTAAATTGTTCCCAACCCTTACCGCGATGAGAGTTTGGTGAATTTTCACGGACTGTAAGGCAAGTATTTAATAATAGTACACCTTGAAGTGCCCAAGGAACTAAGTATCCGTTGTTTGGCATGTAGCAGCCTAGATCATCGCAGATTTCTTTGTAAATATTTATAAGAGATGGCGGGATGGCCACGCCTTTTTGAACAGAGAAAGCAAGACCATGGGCTTGGCCTTTCCCATGATAAGGATCTTGACCAAGAATCACTACCCTAGTTTGTTCGTAAGAAGATAGTTTTATAGAATTAAAAATGCTATACATATCGGGATATATTGTCCTGGTTCGATATTCATTTATTAAGAATTGCCTTAGTCTTAAATAATACTCCTTTTTGAACTCATCTTGTAATAGTTCATCCCAATCATTGCCCAAGATAACCATTGCACAACACTCCATCAAATTCTTCTCAATGACAGATTCGCTAAGAGGACTGTCTTTCCTTTTCCCTATTGCATCTATTTACCCTTCTTTGGTACTATTAGGTTAGGAGATTTAACTGGAGGAATAATATGAATAAATTCACCGTAGAAATAGCCGAAGCTGCTTTCGGATATAACGCAATCCCCGTGATTAAAGGCATTAATTTAATAATTAGCGAAGGGGATTTTGTTGGCATTATCGGACCAAACGGATGCGGGAAAAGCACTCTACTAAAGGGTTTAATTGGTCTTTTAAAGCCCCTTGCTGGCGAAGTAAGGGTCTCTGGGGGGGATTTGAGAACAAACCTTGGATATGTACCTCAACGCTCGTCACTAGACATTCGCTTCCCAGCGTTAGTTAAAGATGTTGTGGTTATGGGACTCTATAGGAAGCTAACGTTTTTTGAGCGAATTTCAAAAGCTGATTGGGACATAGTCCACGCAGCACTTGGGGAATTGGGAATCGAACATCTGGCTAATCAACGCGTAAGTGAGTTATCAGGAGGACAATTCCAACGAATGCTTATAGCCCGAGCTTTGATTTCTCGACCAAAGATAATCTGTTTAGATGAGCCAACCTCGAATATCGATCAAGAGTCCGAAACTCGAATCTTTGAACTTCTATCCTCTCTTGGTCCTAAGTACCAAACAGCAGTGGTTTTAGTTTCCCATAACAGCAATTATGTCAGAGAAAAAGCCGATAGAATTGTAGATTTTGAGGTGTTAAAATGTTAGATTTTCTTCAATATCCGTTCATGCAACGTGCTCTTATTGCAGCAGTTTTAACTGGTGCTAGTTGTTCGATTATCGGGGTCTTTATCGTGCTAAAAGGCTATGCCTTTATTGGAGCAGGTATTTCCCAAGCAGGTTTCGCAGGTGTTGCCTTTGCTTTGTTAATGGGTTTTAACCCATTACTTGGAGCCTTTCTAGGAGCAATTCTCCTAGTGGTTTTACTAACGGCTTTTAAAAGGCGGGCTGATATTAAAGAAGATGCGGCTATCGGAGTTCTATTTTCGTCATCGATGGCGTTAGGGGTGCTCTTTATCGGTTTAATGAAACATTACCCGCCAGATCTTTTATCTTATCTATTTGGAAACCTTTTAGCAGTTTCTCAACAAACTTTAAAAGTTATGGGGATCGTCGCTTCTATCATAATATTGCTCTTAATAATATTTTATCGACAGATCCAGTACACTATGTTTGATAGTGAGTCGGCGTTCCTATCGGGAATTCCAACAGGGTTAATATATTTTGCTTTTTTAATTGCAGTTGCGGTTACGATAGTTTTGTCACTTCAAGCAGTCGGGCAAGCACTAGTTTTGGCACTACTCATCATTCCTGGAACGATTGCAATCCAACTGACTAAGAGGCTACCTGGAGTTTTAATTCTTTCAGGTTTACTTGGTATTTTTGCTTCAACTGTTGGAATGATTCTCTCCTACTATCTTGACGTTCCTTCAGGTTCAACAATTGTATTAGTGTTAGGACTCTTATTTGCTATCATTACCCTTTTTTCTCCTAGTAGATGGAGAAAAAAAACAAAAAATCTTACGAGAGGAAGTGCCCTATGAAAAACAAATCTTTAAAGGTTATGCTTTTGGTATTGGTATTCAGCCTACTTCCAGCAACCATTGTTTCTGCATGCGAATACTGTATCATGCTAGGGAAACAATATGTCGACCATAAAGAACCACCGATCGGAATTATCCTCGCGGTGGAAGACGGTAATGATGAAATTTGGAACCTTGCTGCACATTTGATTGTTCAAGATATAAGTAGTGTGGTTACTAATCGATTGGAAACCGATCCAGTAAGAGTTGCGTTTTTAGAGAACGCTCCCGAAAGTCAAGATATACAGTCAACTATCGATGCTTTGACTGATGATGGTTATACCGCCCTACTAATAATTCCTTTGTCTTCTTCTAGTTATTCCACCGCAGTTCATAATCTAGCGGTCAATATTGGAGTTGCTAGATGTGCTATTGAAGCCCACGAACATAATGCAAGCGACAGAATCCAATCTATAGTTCCTGTCGCCTTAACCACCGCACTTGATTTTAATGAACATACCGCCCAGTACTATCTTTCAACTTTGGCAGGCGTCGATTGTGGCGACAAAGAGTGTTCTTTAATTTTTGTAGTTGACGCGGTAGCTGACGATGAGTTAGCAACCAAGAACGAAAGGATAATGGAGCAATACGCCAAACTGCTAGAAGAACTCGACGTCAAAATTGAAACCAGTCAATTAGTGATTTTTGATAAAAATGAGGACAGATTTGCCGATCAAATGAAACTCACTTTGAGCGAAGCTAAAGAGCATGAATCAACCCCTGTAATCATTAATCATTCCATTCTTTTCCCATACGAAATGAGTGACGGAATCGTCGATTCATTAATAACGGTGGGTTATAGTCCTGATAATTACGTTATCGTCGGTGATGGACTCTTCTGGGATTATAGCTTCCATCTATGGCTTGTTTCGCAAATATTCGAACCGAATTTCTTAATCTATTATTAGCATTTTACGAGGTGTAGCATGAAAAAACGTTTTGCACTATGTGCTATTATTATTGCTCTGCTTTCGCTAGTAAGTGTTGCTAGTGCGGGCGCGCCAATCCGTGTTGTTACGAGCGTTGCAGTGATGGCGAACTTGATCGAAGAAATAGGTGGTGACCAGGTAATAGTAAATTACTTGGTTACTGGTAATCAATGCTCGCTTCACTATGAACCAACCACCCGCGATATGATTACGGTAATGTGGGCGGATATGTGGCTTGGAGTAGGAGCTGGGCTCGATCGCTGGATAGATAATATCATTAAGGCAACAGGTAACAATAATATTACTTTGGTGGACGCAAGTAAGAATATTACTCTCATGGAAGATGTTGATCCGCACATTTGGTTAGATCCAAACATTGCCATCCAAATGGCAGAGAATATTGCCGCGGCTCTGAGTCAAGCAAAACCTAGTAAAGCGGAATATTTTCAGCAGAACCTCGATGGTTTCGTTTTGGAAGTAACTAACGTTTGTAGTAAATATGAAAGCTTGTTCGCCGAGCTAGATGACAAAAACGTGGTTAGTTGCTCGGGAACCTTTAGCTACTTGTTTCCTGCCTTTGATTTCAACGAGGTGTTCGTTATTCAACCAATCCATGGACAGGAAGCATCTCCACGGGCAATTGTCCAAGCAATGGAGATAATTAAGGATCAAAACATTAAGGCGATCGTGGGCGATGCTGAGCTCCCTTACGCTGCGAATGTAATTGCGCAAGATACAAATATTATGCCATTGCTTTTGCGGTCCGGTGAAGGAAACCTAGACAATTTAGATAACTATATTGGTTTATTAGAATATAATCTAAGGCAAATAGCAAACATCTATGTCGATTAAATTCAGTCTACCTTGAATTGAGTAATTGAATCAATGGTTTTAGCTTCAAGTATAGTTCGGATGTCGCTTTCACATCGTTAATATTGTACTCGATTATTTCATTGAGAAGTCCCGCTTTCCATAGCTCTGGAACTTTGGAACCATCAAGTTCTTCCTTCGGAGATTTGATTCCGAATTGATGACACCAAAAGTCTAGACTATAACGGTAACGCCAATCCAAGCTACCTAGGAAGGTGAGGACTTCTTGTAGATCACAATGTTCTCGCAGGCTATAACGGTAGCCCACCAGGTTTCTAGTCGGTTGGATCCCATGAATTATTGAGCGTAACATTAGGAATGGTCCATCAAAGCTACGTCCATTAAAGGTTACGATCGGATATACTATCGCTCCCCTTCTTTGGCCAGCTTTTTCATCTGCCTTTTTCCAAAATTCCCTCAAGATCTCTGGTTCCGAACCATAAAAAACCGCTATCTCCTCGTTATATCTTTCAAAGGCGATACTGGATTTTATCTCACTTGTTTGGTTATTTACTAAAACCGCTCCTCGACCTTCCTCCGGTAACCACATCCCGATCGAAACTATTGTACCAAGCGCTGGATTTAAGGGTAAGGAGTTAGCAACCTCCAAGTATGGATCTTTGTCTTCGGCATACCTACCTTCCCGTTCTATCAGGTATTCCTGCACTGGCTCAGCAAGATCTTCGAAATAACCCGACGTTTCAATATCGACTACTAATGGTCCCATTTCTTCCCCTCCATAGTTTTTGAAATAGCTTCGCCACTGTGCATACTAATCCTGCAAAAAAAGAGGGCGAATTGATTTACACAATCAACACGCCCTCTTAGTTAACGGGTTCTAATCATCATTGGTCCTTCTATTTGTTTGTACATGCATGGCCACGCCGAGTAAGCCTACCACTACTCCAATTATGGTGAGCGCATACGCTACAAAGGCCAGCCAAAAACTTTTTGGAATAACATCTAGTGTTGCTAATAAGAGGATCACCCAACCAATAACCAACACTATGCCGCCAATAATGATTTTCTTATATTGTCCCATTATCTTTCAACCTACTTTTTGTCTTTATATAGCCAGCAGGCTGCCCATTGTTCAGGAGCAACTTGAAACTCTGGCGGAATCTCCTGATCACATAAACCCTTGATCATCTTTGAGCACCGTGGGTGGAAACGACAACCCTTCGGTGGGTTCAATAGACTTGGTGGTTCTCCACTTGGAACTTCTTTATAAGTGTAGAGATTGTTCACATCAGGGTCAGATGTTGCTTCAAATAACGCTCTGGTATATGGATGCCACGCGTTTTTCAGTAAGGCTTGAGTTGACGACTTCTCAATTATTTTACCACCATACATCGAGAAAATTCTTTCTGAGAAATACCTTACTGTTGACAGGTCGTGAGTGATATAAATGATCGCAAGGTTATGAGCCCTTTGCAATCCTTGTAGAAGCTGCAAGATCTCGACTCTTACCGAAGCATCCAACATCGATACTGGCTCGTCAGCAACGATCAACTTTGGTTCTAGAATCATTGCTCGCGCGATAACTAATCTTTGTTGTTGTCCACCACTTAACATATGAGGAAATTTCGGTAAAAAGTCCTCAATTGGAGCGAGCTTAACTTCTTCCAATACTTTTCTTATTCGTCTTGCCCTCTCCTCCTTGCTATCAATCCCGTTAATCTTCATTGGCTCCTCGAGAATCGATTTAACAGTCATAAAAGGAGGTAGTGCCCCATAAGGGTCCTGTTGGACATAGCCAACTTGGCTCCGATACCACTTCAAGCCCTTTTTATCTAAATGCGAAACATTTTGACCAGCAAAGAAAATATCACCCTTTGTAGGCGGATGAAGTCCGAGAATGGTTTTGGCCAAAGTACTCTTACCACAACCACTTTCACCTACAATGGAAACAGTTTCACCTTGGTATAGGTCGAAACTTACACCATCTAAAGCCCTGACATCTCCAGCTTTAAAGAAGCCCCAGCGCCGCATTTCAAACCAAGTATGCAAATCCCTAACTGATAGTATGGGCTTTCCTTGCTGTACTTGTTCTTGTTGCACCTCTTCACGTAATTCAACTGCTTCACTGCGCATGGCGTTCTTCCTCCATCTCATCATACAACCAGCATTGGACTCGCTGACCGCCTTCTAACTCAACATTCCTTGGTTTTTCCGAACACTTGCCGAATTTCTTTTCACATCTAGCAGCAAATCGACAACCGCTAGGCGGGTTGATCAATGAAGGCGGTTGACCAGGAATAAACTCTAGCTCTTTATCTTCTCGCAGAGTAGGAACACTAGCCATTAGTTTTCTTGAATAAGGATGACGTGCATTAGTGTAGAAATGAGCTGCATCGCAACGTTCAACCATTTCTCCTGCATACATTACGGCCACTTCATCAGCAAGTTCGCTCGCTGTGCCGATATCGTGAGTAATAAGGATAAAGGTTGTATGAATTTCGTTTTTAATTTTCTTTAAAACATTCATCAGATTCGCTTGAGTTAGTAAGTCAAGTGCAGATGATGGTTCATCAAGAATTACTAACTCGGGATCGGTCACGAGAGCCATCGCGATCGTAGCTCTTTGTCTCATTCCTCCACTAAGTTCAAAAGGATACCTTTGGAGAAAATCGACTGGTAAGCCAACAAGTTTAAATGCTTCAGTAGCCTTTGCGATCGCTTGTTTCTTAGTCATGGTTCGATCATGAACCAATAATGGCTCGGCGATTTGATCCTCTATTTTAATTACAGGATTAAGTGAATTCATTGCTGCTTGAGGGACCATGGCCAACTTAACCCAACGAATTTCCTTACGAAACTGTTCATCAGACAATTTCATAATATCTTGACCATCTAGAAGAATTTCGCCCTCAAATCTTTCTAGATTTCGAGGTAGTAATCGCAAAATAGCCTTAGTTAACGAAGTCTTTCCACAACCAGATTCGCCAACGACAGCAAGCGTCTTTCCTCTTTCTAGCTGGAAACTTACATTATCTACAGCCTGAACAGGCCCTTTTGACGTTTTAAAATAGAGTTTGAGATTTCTCACATCCAATAGTACATTGTTACTCACAACTATAACCCCCTAAGCCTTGGGTTAAATATTCTATCGAGAGCAAAGCCTAACATAGCGAATCCTAAGCCTGTTATCATAAGCAATGCTGCAGGCTCTAATACCCAATAGAAATAACCTTTATATAACGCTCCATTCGCATACGCATCATTCAGGAGCTTACCCCATGTTGGTAGCAGAGGGTCACTTAGACCTAGAACTGCAAGACTTGCTTCTAAGAAGACATATGAAGGTACTAAAGTAACGAACTGCGGTACCAAAACTGGGAAAATCTTAGGAATCATGTAACGGATAATGATTCGGAAACTACTCGCACCATAGGCACGCGCCGCATCAATATATCCAGATTCTTTAATTTGTAAAAACATAGATCGATAAGTCAGGATACCTGAACCAAATATTCCTAATAAAATAATTACGCCAAGAATCACCCAGATACTTTGTGAATAGAACAAACTAATCATAATCAAAATCGGTAGTAACGGTAAGATCATCACTACTTCGGTAATCCGCCGAATCAGGGAGTCAATCCATCCCCCATACCATACACTAGCAGCAGCGATTATCATAGTAGTTACTGTAGAACCAACAGCAGCAAGTAGACCAAATGCTAGTGCTACAGGTGTTCCCCATAATAAAGCTACACTGATATCTCTGCGTCGATGGTCAGTACCAGCCATACCGTGGAGTTGACCATACACAATCAGATTAGCATCGTAATCAGAATCCTCTTCAAATACTAATCCCTCTATAATCATCTTATAGGTACCTTTTAATGGCACCTGGTTATTCTCAGGGTCAGCGAAAAGTCCCCGCTCAGGCAATAAGCCACCCAATTGTCTAGTCAATCTTTCATCTTGTGATATTCTGTAATTCGTTTCTTTTACTACACCCATGCTTGTCAATTCTCTAGTTGTACCATCAGGTTTAACCCAAGTAATAGTAACAGATGGGCCTATATCTTCAAAAGTAGATGTCATAAACAAACTAATTTCGGTTGGAAAACCATCATACTGATAATCAAACTCGAAGACTATTTGGTCAGCCCGAAATCCTTCAACGTCCTCAAGTATAGTGCGAACTTCTGGATTGTCTTTACTCCGGAAAATCATAGTTTCAGGCATTTTTGCCCGCGAAAAATAGTTAACCCAAACTGGACGCGCATTCCGAGGATTCTCAATCCAAATATTATCAGCACCACGCCAAAGCGTAATCGCTTCAGTATACGGTATTGAAATTAAAGCATATACCGCTAAAACAACTAAAAGTGAAATCAAAGCTATCCCAGCCATTGCTGATGGATATTTTTTGATCTCAGCAAATGCTCGTTTTATCGCGTTCATTGTCTATTTCCTCCTGCTCCTAACTTGACTCTAGGATCAACCAAAGCATAGATAATGTCTAATAGAAAGACTGTGATTGCTAATAGATAAGCGTAAATAACCACGGTACCTACGATAACTGGAGTGTCGAAAAGATTAATCGCATCATACGTGATACGTCCAATTCCAGGCCAAGAGAATACTGTCTCAAGAATGATTGCACCTGTCCACATACTAATCAAAGTAAGAGCGAAACTGGTGATAATTGTTGGTAACGTTGGACGCAAAACATATCTTCGTTCAATTACGGACGATGACAAACCTTTAGCTTTTGCCATATCAACATAATCTTCACTCGAGTAAATTAAGAAAAATGTCCGCCAGTAATATACCGTAATAAAGAACGAACTAATTACTAATGCACTTGCCGGTAAAATCAAGTGTTTCAAACGACTTAAGATATTCGCCCACAAACCCGTTGGTGGTGGGGTATCAACTATGCCCCCAAAAGGTAACCATCCGAGAACGGCGGAAAAAATTAGAATAAGGAAGATGCCATAAAACCACGATGGCGCAGCGGATGTCGGAGCCAAAGCGACAACAATTTTATCAATAACACTACCATATCGACGCGATAAAAATAGTGCTAAAATAACACTTGAAAAGAATAATAACAGTTGCCCTGTTGCAAATAGTAATAATGTAGGGAATAATCTTTCCCCAAGAATATTGCGAACATAAGATGACCCACTATCACTCAATAAATGAGTCGCTTGACCAAAGTTTAAAGTTAATCCATTTAGTAGATATCTGTGGCTCCTAACATAGAAAGGTTTGTCGAGATCTAATCTTTCCATTCGAATTCTTACTTCTCGTTCGTTAATTTCAGCACGTACCTCTCGAGGAAGCTTTATAAACTCGGGGTCACCTGCGAGCATTAAACCTACTTGTTCCCTGATCAAAGACTCCTGAATTTTATCTACGTGCCCTCCACCGTTTGCGATGAGAATTGCCAAATATACCCCAACAGTTACTGTTAGTGCTAAGACAATTCCTCGACTAAAAGTATATCTTAATATCCGAAAAAGAGCATCAAAACGCCCTTTCTTACTCGCTGTCTCAGGTTGAACTACCTCGACAGGTTTAACCATAACCTACACCTCGCATAACTAATCTATTTGCCTAAAAAGACGGGGCCGCATTTACACTGCCCCGTCTTTGAACGGATTCTATTTTAGAGCTACGGCAATGTTACAAAGTTGATATGTCCAAAGCTAGCTCCACCTACTAGTAAAGGTACTGCAATTACGTCTAATGTATTTGAACCGATTGGCAATTGTGCTGTAATTTCTGGTGTGAGATTAATTTTGAATAAACCATCCTCAACAGGCTCGCCCATACCAGTGGTAATGAGGTTTCCGCGACTGTCTAGAATTAAGAACTTAACTTCTTTCATATGCTCTAATTTGTATGGTTCGTCCTTAAACGTAACTTCTACTTCAAAACTAGCTTCTTTTCCTCTATTCACCCGAGCTGGTCCGCTAACCGCAACCTCAGCGATGCGTGGCTCATCAAACATTGACCACTTATCAGCAGGCTCTGAGTAGAGTGGATTGCGTTTCAAGTGAATGGTACTTTCAACTGCATAAGCTTTTTCAAGATACATTGGTCCATCGCCGATCCAGAAGTGTTCTTTATCGTTGTACCAAGCTTTTGCGTTATTGTATCTTGTTAAAGCTTCTTCTTTACTAATATACTTTCCTAAAGCATTTTCATAAGGAATGTATCCTTCTTCAATTGCTTGTTCCAAGTACTTAGCTAAGATTGGCAAGCTAGGGCCACCTTGGAATCCAAGCCACTCGGCCCCAATCTTTCTAGCTTTGTCTTGTGAAAACGCCAATTCTTCATTCATTTCGGCTAGCATACCTAGTGCCAAGGTATGCCATGGTGACTTACCATAGTTTGGATCTAGTGGGAACAAGTCAGTAACGTTCATTTCTGCATCTAGCGCCCAAGAATTTGAATACCACTCGTATACTAATGGATCTTCAGAAACGATTCTAAATCCACGGAATGATTGTAAAGTACTTTGGACGTCACTCTTCTTGGATTCGTCAAAGATTGGGCTGCCTTCCATACCTCTATCAAACTCAATAATAAACCAGAACAAGATATCGCCTATGGAAACAGGGCTACCATCATGCCACTTCGCTTTTTCAAAGAAGTCTGCTGGGAAGTATACACGAGACATCCGCTCAACAGTTACCCCTTCTGGGAAACGTTCGGCAACGGTAATGAATCTTTGTTCAACTGGATCCCAAGATGCCCATGCATCTTCAGGAACCACGATTTCTTCTACGAATTCAAGATCTACCCAACCAAGACTTTCTTCTACAGGTAGTCCTTCCCTTACGTATACTTCAGCTCTTTCAATTCTATTTGGCCAGTAGTTACCAGTGAATGGGTCGACAGTAATTCCGCGATCCATTGTTGCCCGAATTGGGAATTGGTCCCAAGTCATGTTCGAACCAGCAATTGGGTTCCATGGGTTAACAAGAACCGATGGAATTGCGATAGTCACTCTACCGCCCACTTCTTCACCTCTGCGCAAGGTGCTTGCCCACAGAGTTGTTCCTGTCAATTGACCAGCAAGGTCGGACGCTACGGAAATTTCAGCTCTCTTTGGAACAAAGCCTAGAACGTCAACCATAAAGATTCTTGGCGAATCTTGCAAGCTTAATTCCAAAGCTCTTCCGTAAGCTTCAGCACGTTCTTCAATCGAAGTGAAATCTTTATTTGCAAGAACTTCTGCCAAGTGTTCTAATTCTGGGATTGGTGTTAGCGCTTGGAAAGGTGGGTATGACATTACGCGATCAGTGTACATTTGGTTAAAGTTATGTCCTTGATCACGGTAAACAACTGGCGAACCCCATAATCCAGTGTAAAGATTCCATTGTCCTTCCCATGGATCGCTTTGTAACCAAATTGGGTTCGCTTGGGCACCGTTTCTATAGAGACGTTCTACTGTGAAACCAATTTTCTCTAATTGCGATGCAACATAGTCACCAAGACCTTGTCTTTGTTCATCTTCGTTACGAATAACAAAGGTCAAGACTACTGGTGAACCATCATAATGCCAAACACCGTTAACACGCTCTGCACCCATTGCTACCATTTCTTCAGAAATGATTTCCTCAGCGCGCTCTTGATTTGGAGCATACTTTGTTTCAAGGAGCTTAATGTCTTCAACAACACGTGCATAGTCAGCAAACACGCTGTTTAATATAGTTAACTTTGGAGCGGCTAGGCCACCGTATACCTCTTGAGCAACGTACTCACGGTCAACTAAGATGTTCATAGCTTCACGGATTCTGCGATTGTTAAATGGATTTAATCTACCATCGTTGAAGTTAGGTCCAACAGTATTAAATGTAATCTCAGAATATGAACCGAAAGCCGAATAATAACCTAATGTTGGATCATTTCTCACCATCTGGAAAATAACTGGGTCTGGTAATGTATTAGCATATACATCGATATCTCCTACTTGGAGACGAGTAATAGCTGTTGCAGCTGACTCTTCTAGAACAATTACTACCTCGTCAACCCATGTACCTATTGGCACTTCCGAGGCAAACGAGCCAACTGTTACTGCAAACAATAAAACTGCAACCATCAAAAATACTCGAAAATTCTTTTTCACCATTTTCGCAATTCACCCTTTCAAACCTTTTTTTAGTCCTTCATTCAACAAACACAATATCCTTGTCGTCCTTTAAGAGAAATATATGCTCCTTAAATCACGACCCCCTCTCAATACTGATAAAGTATTGTTTTAAAAGAACCTGACTTTCCCTTGCGATTATGATTCGCCCTAAATGTAAATTTTCCTTCATTTCATGTTCTGTATTAAAATGGAAATTGAAATTTGTATCAAAAATATTTCTTTTAATTGCTGAAAATCGTAGATTTAGCTTCGGTTTAGTACCAATTCGGTCAATTCTAATGGTTGAATAAATTTTCCATCCTTGAAGGCTCGCATATTACCTCCAGAAATCTCATCTATCAACATTATCTCGCCAGAATCTCGTGTCTTGCCAAACTCCAATTTTATATCATATAGTTCAATACCTTTTTTAGCAAGTTCATCTCTTACAATCTCACTTATTCGTTTTGTCAACTTTGTTATTATATCATACTCGGCTACAGTAAGTACACCAAAAATTTCAAGAGCTTCTTTAGATATCGGTGGATCACCGCTCTCATCATCCTTAATAGTAATCTCAACAAATCCGTCAAGGGCTTGTCCTTCCTTGACGTAGGATTTATATCGTCTAAAGAAGCTTCCTACTGCTCTAAAGCGACAAATCACTTCTAAGCCATGCCCAAATGGGATAGCTGGTTTAACTTTCATCTCCGCTTTTTCAATATCAGCAGCTATATAATGGGTAGGAATACCTTTTCCACTCAATAATTCGAAAAAGTACTTTGTTAATGCAAGCCCAGCCGTCCCCGCTCCTTCAATAGTTAATCCCACGGTATTTGCGCCTGGATCAAAGATTCCATCAGTTCCAGTAACATCATCTTTAAACTTTAATACATAGTTACCGTCGTTGCAAGCATAGACATCTTTGGTTTTTCCCGAATAAACCAGTTCCACGTGCTTCACTCCCACTTTATTCTTTGTTGTTAAAATCATCCAATTGAATATTTAATGCATTGATTGAAAGATGTAATTCTTGAACCAGGAGAGCTAAAGATACCAGAAGTAGCAACAAACTTCCGCCAAAAGTAACATGAGCAAAGAACATACTCTTAGAAAAGATAAGAAACATACACGCCACACAAAAGAAAAAGCTAAGCGCACCGTAAATTTGCATATTTTTTATGATCACTATTCTCGAACGCAAATTATTAATTTGACCCTCCAAAGCAGGGTTCGGTTGTTTTGTGTACTCGCGGTGCAAATCTCTAACTAGTTGGGCTAACACAATAAATCGATTTGTATAGGCTAGCATCAACAAAGAAATTGCTGGAAATAGTAGTGCTGGGGTTGTAAGTGTTAGTTCAACTTCCATTCTTTAATCCCCCTTTGCCCTTTTTCTTGTCTTCTAATATATTCTTCTTACAGGAGATTGGCAAGACCCTACCGAAAGAATTAACAACAAAAGCCGTGGTAGGAGAGATAATGTGCGAAGTCTTTATAATCACCCAAAATATTATGATTTAGCGTTTTCTTATAGAAATATTACGAGCGAAGTGGATACCATTGAAAAGTGCATAAAAATTTACTCAAAAGTTCCAGTTCAAACTGTTCTCGAATTGGGTTGCGGAAGTTGTCCTCATATGCTAGAAATTGTAAAACGCGGGTATACCTATGTCGGCATAGATATAAACCCGCGTATGATCCAATATTCACTAGAAAAGGCATATAACCACCAAGATAAGGTCAAACTCGTACAAGCTAGTATGGTTGATTTTGAGTTAGACCATCAAGTCGATTTTGTTTGTACAATGTTAGGTTCTTTATATGTACAAAATACAGAACAACTAATATCCCATTTTCATTCTGTCAGTAAAATCCTTAAAAGCGGAGGGCTATACTTTCTTGATTGGTGCGTAGATTTTTCACCTTTAACTGATGTATCCGATTATTGGACTACTGAAGACTCACTACTTAATATTTTTACAGAAGTAAATTATCGATTAAGATTGCACAATATCGTTGAACAATTGTATACTGAAACAGTTGATGTCAAAGTAACAGAGAATGGACGGGTAAGGAAGTTTCGCGAAAGTCATTTGCGCCGTGCAATTTATCCTCAAGAATTTGTTTTAGCTTCAACTAAACTTAGCCCATTCGAATTAGTTGGTTGGTGGAATAACTGGAATTTAAACAAACCTTTAACTGGCAAAGAGAGAAATGTTCGACCAATGATTCTCTTACGGAGACTATAATACTAGTTTGATTTCCTTTTAGAGATGTCTAGCGATGTATGGTAGGTGTCGATAATCCTCCTTGTAATCTAAGCCATAACCAACTAGATTTCCATCTGAAACTTCAAATCCTTTATACTTAATTGGTAGATCAACCAACCTTTGGGAAGGGCAATCTAACAAAACACATACGCTAATACTTTTCGGTTGACATGGCGATAAAGTTTTTAGTAGGTAGGCTAACGTTAGTCCTGTATCAATAATATCTTCCACTATGATAACGTGACGGCCCGTAATACTACGCTCTAGCTCTTTGTTAATCTTCACTACCCCGCCAGTCTGCCCCGAATTTGCCTCATCTTCGCTCGATAATGGATCAATTTCGAGTAGTTCAATGTTCAACGGAATAGTCATTTGTCGCGTTAGGTCGGCAGTGAAATACAAGGCACCCTTCAGTACACTAATCAAAATAGGGCGCTTATCAGCATAGTCGACGTTTAATTCGCTGGCTAGTTCGCTAACTCTTTTCTTTATCTGTTCTTCCGTAAAAACTATCCCAGTAATATTCTTGTCCTTCAAGCCCCCTCATCCCCCTCTTATCCCCTTTTACGGTTTCTTTCACCACTTACATTAAATTTCCTTCTACTAGCCTACTAAGGTTATTCAGAGCCTGATCCACTTTTATGAATCAGGCTCTTATCTAATTAACTTAGCTTGCAGTTCTATCAATCTTAAATTGTTTTTCATACAGTTCTTTATAAAGCCCGTCTCTCTTAACCAACTCCTCATGGGTTCCCTTCTCCACAATCTTTCCTTCATGCAATACAAGGATCTGATCTGCCGCAAGAATTGTCGCTAATCGATGTGCAATCACTATTGCAGTCCTACTTTGGAATAATGGCTGGATTGCTTCTTGAATCAATACTTCTGACATGGAGTCTAACGATGAAGTAGCCTCGTCAAAAATGATTATTCTTGGATCTTTCAAAATCGCTCTTGCAATCGAAAGTCTTTGTTTCTCACCACCAGAGAGTTTTGTTCCCCGTTCCCCGACGATGGTTTCGTATCCTTGTGGAAGTGACATTATAAAGTCATGAATGTTAGCAATCTTACATGCCTCAATAATTTCATCTTGAGTGGCATCTGGATTGGCAAATAGCAAGTTTTCACGAATACTAGCATTGAAAACATAGGTATCCTGAGTAACTACCCCAATCTGACTGCGTAAGGATTTGAGCGTTACTTGTCTAATATCCCTTCCATCAATGCGAATCGTACCCGAATTCGGATCATATAATCTCGAGATTAAGTGGGTAATTGTTGTCTTACCCGAACCACTTAAGCCTACTAACGCTGTCATTTGACCAGGCTTAATCAGGAAATCAATATCCTTTAGAGTTTGTTGCTCTGGTAGATAAGAAAAGTTTACATGATCAAACTCAATTTTGCCCTCGATCGGTGGTAAATCTTCAGCGTCTGGAACATCTGTTATCTCATGTTCTAAGTCTAAGTACTCAAAAATTCTCTCAAACAAGGCCATTGATCTGGAAATGTCAATGTGGATATTGGATAGTTGGGCTACAGGTCCGAATAGTCTTGGCAAGAGAGCAACGAAAGCAACAATTGTTCCTATACTGAGTTCACCACGGATAAATAAATACCCACCAACAAAGTAAATCAAATTCGGTCCTAAATTAGTAAATGCTTGCACAAACATCATAAACCAACGACCAACGATTGATTCTCTGATTTGCAACCCGATGATTTGACGATTAAGGTCTTGAAAACGACGAAATTGGTCCTCTTCCCTAGTATTTAACTTAACCAGCATAGCTCCGCCAGCATTTAAACTCTCTTGTTGGATATTTGTAAGCTCAGCAAGTTTTTCCTGAGTTTGAGTCGCAATCCTCCATCTCGCTTTCCCCACACTCTTAGTAGGTGTAATAAAAATAGGAGGAATTAGGATTGAAATAATCGCTAGCTTCCAATTTTGATAAAATAAAAATCCTATTGTCAAACACAACGTAAATAAATTTTGAAGAATCGATAGAATAGTTCCTGAAAACACTCTTTCAATCCCGTTAACATCGTTATTAATTCTGGAAAGTATTTCACCAGTTTTTGTTTCCGTAAAAAAGCGCATTGACATGTGCTGCAAATGATTGTACATATGATTTTTTATATCAAAAATGATATGCTTTGAAACCCAGGTATTTAAATAGTTTTGACCGACCGAAATCAATCCGAGTCCAAGAGCAGCTGCAAAGGACATCAGAGTTAATCGCCCAAGTAATGGCATATCAGCTTGTGGCAAAGCAACGTCGATAATGTTTTTGGTTAACGTAGGCGGAATCAAAGACAATCCTGATGTCACAATAAGCGCTATTATCATCAACAACAATTGAAAGAGATAAGGTCTATAGTATCTCCAAATCCGAAGCACAAGCTCCTTTGTTATTTCTGTTCTTGGAGTATTTTCGCTGTTAAACCTCATCATGCGACCCATTCCGTGCATACCCATATTCAGCATTAACTCCTTTGTATAAATTTTTGTTTCTAACACTATTATAATGCATCCCTAACTATTTATGCAACTTGGAAACACAAGGAAATTCAAACTTCAATCATATATTTTGACAAATCACCAGCTAGAATATCGTTTATTTTATTTAATTTAAATTTTGCATTTGTTAAATCGGTTCCTTAACAAGATTTTCTATCGCAAAAAACAAGGGTTCCACTTAAACAGGCAACTCCTGGTAAGTAGAACCCTTACTCTCTATCAATCTTTGTACCTTGGCTTCACCTTTTCTACTATATCATCGTCCGAAGAACTTTGGGTAACTATTTCAAGAAATTCATCCGCTGTCATACCAAGTTTTTCAAGTAGTTTTTGGTCTTGTGGGCAAGGGTAAATATAGTCTTCAATAGTATCTGTAGCTTTTGCTCTTGCTTTATCGATCATTCTTGCCAGCCAAGGAATTCCACCGATTACAACATCACGACCTCTCGGTTGAAAAGCCATTTATTTCCCACCTCCTTGTAATGATTTGATCGCTGCTAGTATCTTGTTTCGCCAATTGAAGCTAGTTCTCAGACTTATACCTACCTCAGATGCGCAAGCTCTTAGACTTTAGCCTTCTAACA
>JAAYFS010000064.1 GCA_012728115.1 Bacillota bacterium
CTACCATCGCACCTATCGTGAATCCTAGGTATAGCCAAAGTCGCACGTTTCTGTTCTTTTCTTCATCAGCAACTTGAATCGAATTTTCTAAGTATTTTCTTAGTAAAGTGATGTGCTTGAGCTGATCTTCGGAATCACTAACACCTAACGCCGCCCCAAAAGAAGCAATCGCTTCAATATCCTCTTTGGCAAAAGCGTTCTCCTTAAGAATTGTTAGTGAAATCTGCCACGCTTCCTGAGCACTTATTCCTTGGTTCTGATTCAATTGATCTGCCACATCCGAAAAAAATTTTGCGACAGGAAGTTTGGTTTGTGCAGCCACTCGTAACAATGCTTCTGGAAGAGTGGTTCTTAAATAATTGATTTCTGTTTCAAGAAGTTGCAAAGCTAGTACAAATCCTTTCAAATTTCGGGAACGTGCGAGATATGTTTGAGACATTAAAATTCCTGCAAAGCCACATGAACAAAAGATCAAAAGTGCTCCAAACACCCTAATATTGCTCACCCCTGTCCTAGATTTTATGAACAACCTTATACCTTTAGAACACTTTCGATGGTCCCTGGTCCATTTTTTCTTGATAGGATCACCGCTTTATCAAAGACTTGAAGATTGTTTTGTGCCCAGGTCCGTTGTCTCACTTTCAACAGCGACTCTCCGTGGCAGGAAGCGATTACCTTGACACCCGCTCGCGCTATATCTGCTAAGGCAACTCCGTCATCGGGATGTCCTATCTCATCTGTAACTATTACCTGTGGTGCCATACCCCTAAGGACAATCCTGATTCCTTCTGCTTTTGGGCAACCATCGAGTACATCGGTTCGTAGCCCCACATCCAACTGAGGAACACCATGGTAACACGCAGCAATTTCCGAACGCTCGTCCACTATCACCACTTGGCGTTCTGAATCAGATAATTGACGACAGATATCCCGTAATAATGTTGTTTTTCCACAACCAGGAGGGGAAATTAGCAAAGTTGAATAAACCTGACCGTTATTAATGATATGTTTCATCACTTCATCAGCGCAGTTCTTAATCTCACGTGAAATCCTAATGTTTAGCGAGTTTATATAGCGAATACTTTTTATTTTGCCCTCATCTAAAATCGCTTTTCCAGTAAGTCCAACTCTGTGCCCCCCTGGCAAGGTTAGATAGCCTGTACGAATTTCGTCCTCTAAAGCATACCAAGAATCCTTAGTGATGATTTGGAGAGTACGGTTTAAATCGTCAGTACTTGGCCGATAAGAATCTCTAATACTACATAACCTACCCTGACTATCGATTCCGTGTTCGGTAAATCCTGTTCTCAACACTAAAGGTCTATCGATCCGAATCCGTATTTCTTCTAAGCTATCCCATTCAGAAAAGTTTGTGAGTAGCCTACGGAGGGCTGGCGCTAAAAACATTAAGATGTCTTGACCCATAATAAACACCTTTCTCCTAGTTTTGTTAATACATATGTTAAGTCAGGACAAGTTATGACAAAAAAAAGCTCACTTAGGAAAAATCCTAAGTGAGCTTAATTTTATAACTTGCTATTTTCAGTCTTCATCATAATCTTGATCGTCGTCATCATCGTAATCATAGTCATCATCTTCATCAAATTCATCGAACTCATCCAGTTCATTAAACTCATCACTACTAAAGACGATCGTACCACATTCTGGGCAACTGATTTCTACATCGTCATCATATAAAAATTCTTCTTCGAAAGCGACGATCTCTTGACAATTTGGGCACTCCATCTCAACAACGTCCAAGTCATCATGATTATGATGGTGACAACCGCAACCGTCCTCATCATCAAAAACCACTTCTTCCACCGATGCCAAGTCTTCCCCAATCGCTTCGAGATGATCTTCCATATCCTCTTGGACATCTAGCAGATAGTCAACTTCATCATTAAGGTATTCCAACTCATCAGCTATATCATCTAAAACCGATAATACTTTTTCCATCAGTGTTTTACTCATTTCCTCGTCAAGTTTGTCTTGACCATCAAGCATTCCTTTTAAATAGGCGACCTTCTCTTTCACTGTTCTCATATAACACACCCCCAGTATTGTTGTGGAATATTATTCCCTTTATGCACGCGATAGATACTCGCCTGTCCGTGTATCTACCTTAACAACAGTTCCGATCTCCACGAATAAAGGAACTTGGATAGTAATACCTGTTTCGAGAGTAGCTGGCTTTGTTGCTCCTTGAGCTGTATCTCCTTTAAATCCTGGTTCAGTATCTACCACTTTTAGTTCAACGGTATTTGGAAGTTCAACACCGATAGCTCGGTTTTTGTAGAATTGAATTCCAATAGTCATATTCTCCAACAAATACTTGGGTGCATCGCCTAGATCGTCTTTGGAAAGAGTGATTTGATCATAGTTCTCCATATCCATGAAGAAATATTCGTCGCCAGAATTGTAAAGGTATTGCATTTGTCTAGTTTCTACATGAGCACGAGCAACCTTTTCTCCTGCTCTAAAAGTTCTCTCCTGGACACTTCCAGTTTCGATATTCTTTAACTTGGTTCGAACAAAGGCTGCTCCTTTTCCAGGCTTGACGTGGAGAAACTCTACCACACTATATACAGCGCCTTCTAATTCGATTGTTAGTCCTGTTCTAAGATCATTAACAGAAATCATTCTTTGTATCTCCTTTACTAATTAAATTTTTGCATAAAACTAGTTAGTGCTAGTAAGTAACCAACTTTCCCCAACCCAGTGATTTGTCCAACACACACTGGTGCGATCACCGAACGATGACGGAATTCTTCTCTCGCATAAATATTGGAAAGATGAACTTCGATTGTTGGAATACCTACTGCAACAATACAGTCCCGAATTGCGATTGAATAATGGGTAAAAGCTCCAGGGTTAATAATCAACCCTGCGGCATCTTTATGCTGTTGAATAAAATCAATAATTGCACCTTCTGAATTTGCTTGAAAACATGTAAGAAGATACCCATTTTCTTTTGCTAACTCTGTTACCTCATTTTCAATTTCATTAAGAGTAGTATTTCCATAAATCTCGGGTTCCCTTGTTCCCAACAAGTTCAGATTTGGACCATTGACCAATAAAATCTCTTTCAACAAAATCGCTCCTTCAATTTATTAAGAAGCTCTTGCTTAATTTCTTCAATGCCTTTTTTTGAAGTATCGATGATAATATCTGCCAAAGTTTGATAATACTGGTGGCGGCTATTTAGCAACGACCTAAATCTCATTTCTGGTTCTTCTACCTGGAGTAATGGTCGATTCTTACAGAATTTCACTCGTTCCCAAATAACTTCGGGGCTCGCGTCTAAAAAAATAACCAGGCTACCCTCTCTGGAACACTTGCTTAGAATTTGGCGATTATATTCGGAAACAACAACTCCTCCCCCGGTTGCGACTACTTGGTTGTGATTATTGAGAACAGAAACCAGTACTTCCGACTCAATCTTCCGAAAGTACGCTTCTCCTTGGGAAAACAACTCATTGATCTTTTGTTCAGAAATCTTTTCGATTTCTTCATCAAGATCAACGAACTTGAAATCTAAAGACTTTGCTAGACTACGTCCGACTGTGGTTTTCCCAGCTCCCATAAATCCAATCAAAACGATGTTTTTTACTGCGTGCAAAGAAACAACCCCCGAAAATTGATGACTTAACCTTTCAACACTAAGACAAAAAATTCCTGCAACTAAAAAACCCCTTCTCAGGGGTAATTAGTTATTCTTTTTATTCATACTTTTTCAAAATAGAGGGTTACATTTATTTTACCATCAATGCCTCTCGCCATTCCTACATCAGCGAGGCTACATTCATTCAACTCTGGTTGGTTTTTCTTTAAAGTCAAAACAGTTTCCCGAATTACTTCCAAAAATGAGTCCCCAGAATCAAAATTAACTTCCGCATGATAAGAATACGTATTCATAACCTCTCCTCCTATAGAAATACATATATAGTATATAGATCAGTATATGTCTGCATCAGAGAGGTTATTCACAAACTACATAAATTTAGGACAAGGTTTCTTTTGGACCTATTAAATTAGGACGAACATTAATTGTGCTTCCTTTTGGTGCAGTCACTTCCACATTAGCAGTACCTTTGCGAATCGAGATCCAACCTAGTCCTGAGATCGCTAAATCATAATTGCGACGAATTGTAAAACTATGTTTTTCCCACTCGACCAAATTACAGGCGCAATTACCGCTTTCCAAAAACTCTGCTATCTTGGTTGCTCGAGTTCGATGCCACATTAATTCTGGCGAACCAAAACATACCGCTAAAGTTCCTGGATTTGTATCACTTACTTCTACACTACAAATTGACGGTATTACAAAAGTGGTACCTTTCTTAATAGGGTAAAGTTTAACATCTATGCTTCTATTGGGAATTAGTTTTGGTGCACATTTGCTACACACTTGATCACTAATTCTTCCAGAAGGAGCAATTCCTGGTGTGTCGAACAAAAGACATCCTGCTGGCAAGCGCCAGTGGAGACAATCGACCGTAGTGCCTGGAAAACTTGAGACGGTTGGAGTCTTCTCTTGAGACAATAGATTATCTCTTAAAATCCTTTGAATAATTGCTGATTTCCCGACATTGGTAGAGCCAATCATTGCCCATTTTCTAACCTCGTTTCCGAACAAGAGCGGATAAAGTTCAGCAATTCCTTTGCCTGACAATGCACTAATAACTACAATGTGACCGCTAATATTTCTTTTTCTAAGTTCATTTCTGACCCATTCCTTAACTTCAGAAAATGAGGTTCTTGGAGGCAAAAGATCCCCTTTGTTTACCACAGCGATTACAGGTTTTTTGCTTGAAACCACCAAATCTACAACTTCAGCAGGTAGACTTCCTTCAAAATCCATAATATCCAAAACAAGGATTAATCCTTCCGCTAACTCTATTCCCGATTTAACAGCAGCTATGGCTAAGTCTGGGCTTAAGCTACCAAAGTTATTCCTTTTATAATTCGTAATCTGAAAACATCTTTGGCATAACAAATCCTTATCAGCCTCTACAACTTGCGCGGGAACAAATCCCAATTGATTAGGATCAGTAGTTTGTCATCTGGCACCACAACCATGACATTTTTGCTGTTCCATAATTGCCCTCCTATAAA
>JAAYFS010000065.1 GCA_012728115.1 Bacillota bacterium
ATTCTTTCCACGCCCTTTCATCCAATTTTATGAATTAGAGCGTTAAAAAAGCACAACGGACGAATTTTGAACAAAAAAAAGACACCTTTTCTGGTGCCTTTTTAAAAAGCTAATTTACATGTTAGCCGCCTCAACATTATCATCATCTATCGTTAATTCGACTGTTTGAGTCAAAATGTCGGCATAGGTGTATGACAGACGTTTAACAGCGTGTTCTTTATCTAACTTTACGACAAAAATTTTGGGATAGGTTTTCTCCAATACGCCCTGAGCCTCTACAACTCGTTTACGGCCACGATTAGCTTTCAATCTAATGCGCTTTCCAATACATGCATCAAGACTCGACTTGATTTCATCAAGCGTGGTCCCTTTTGCTACCATATGCTCACCTTCCCTATACCAGTAGTCAGCATAAGTATACCATATTCCCTTCTGCTTGTCAATAAAATTACATTTTACCAACAGACTATAACGGTGTCAAGATATAATTTTAAGTAATTGTTACGTAGTTTTACATATTAAGCATCCATGCCCAGAAGTCAGATTTATTCATAAGCTAGTATATATCGGGGAAGGAGTAGCGTAGCTTACCCTTGGTTTGCAAACCACCATAGCCATCTAAACCGCTCATTGTATTGGAAAGAATATTTTTTAGATCAACTATTTCATTAAAGGAAGTATACGCAATTCTCTCGGCAATTAACACTGGATCAAAACAATGGATCATTTTACGATTGGGTGAGCTAGCAAAATTTGCCCCTGCTTCCATTAAAATTTCAAAGTAGCTTTGACAGGCGCCCGCGATGATCACAAGGCTGTCCTTGTCAGGTTCATATTTTCTAGCTTTCCTTACCGCATCTCGATAATAAATCGAAGAACGGTAATTGGCAATATTATCCTTAGAGCTGTACTTACGTAATAGACCATCATGCCCTGTTATTACCAGAATATCTGGCATATATTTTTCTAATAGTTCTTGAATTTTACTTGCTTGCTCGATTTCATGAATCGAAACCCCAACTACTGGAACATTTAGTTGATGATAAAGCTCTAAACTCTGCTTTAGGTAATGTT
This sequence comes from Bacillota bacterium, assembly GCA_012728115.1. GTDB lineage: Bacteria > Bacillota > Limnochordia > Darwinibacteriales > JAAYFS01 > JAAYFS01. The sequence continues at coordinate 1,075 of JAAYFS010000065.1, forward strand.
CTTCTCCATCGATATGCAAAACTTTTCCTGGCACAGGAGTTAAACGATAGACATTTGTGGTCTTCTGTACCCTTGTATCATTTGATAATCTTTCATGAAAAATACTTCGTAATAAACTTTTATATGGCTCAAAGGAGATCGCTCCAGTTGCCCGCGTCATACTATAAAAATCGTCCTTCACCAAATCTGTTAAAGGACTGTCGGCAAGTAAACGATAATTAACCCCTTTTAAAATAGCAAGCCCTTGGCGAAAATCAATTTTGTCGATCACAAAAACGATGTCGCCACCATAGGATGTTCGCTTTACATAATCTCCGACTTGAAACTTAATCACTTGGGCACCTCCATATTGCTACATAATATGAAGGTCACCAACGAAAAGTGATCTTGTCCTACTGTCTCTGGTGTTTAATCTCTACTTAGTAAAGCGATCCGCAATGGAAGAGGCGCCGTAAGAGTCGGGCTTTATCTTAGCACAGAAACCTGAGCCAGTAACCATTCCTACAACTTCCTTAATCAACTCTTTAGTTTTTCCATTAGTACCAACGTCAAGATGAATCTCTACATTTAACTCATGATCCGTTTCTGCCAATTTAGCGGTTAGCTGGGAAGCGAGTACTAAGCTGTTCGAAGTTTCATAAAAGATTCTCTGCCGCAGACTTCTTGTAAATTTCTGACGATTTTTCGTATAATAAAATCGCCCACCCTTACTTGCACGATGAACAATCAAGGCGGTAACAAAACAAGTCTCATCCCTTAATTGAGAGTCTGAGCCAATAATCAGTGAATATTGGTCTTCAGGATGCTCCGAAACAAAGGTGAGGATGTCTTCAAAAACTTCGTCAAAACTCATTTTGCCCTTTGTTGGACTGATAAATTCCATAAGACCACTCCCCTGTTAAAATTATAACAAAAACTTCTGTTGCTAACAATAAATGTCAACAGAAGTTTCTTCCATGAATTAGGGCCCGCGTTAATTCTCCGAATTTCTGAAGTGATAAAGTCTCGCCACGAGCATTAACTGGAATGCCTAGTTGATGAAAAATTTCATCAACCTTCTCTGGCGCAATATTCCATGAGGTGGTTAGGTTCTTCAAAGTGTTCTTTAAGTTCTTGCGTCGTTGCCCGAAAGCAGCTCGAATAACCATGAAAAGCTCTTCGGAAGCTACATCCACTGGCGGTTCGATCGATTGTAATTTAACAACAGCAGAATCTACATCTGGTGCAGGAAAAAAAACTCTTCGTGAAACATTGGTAACTAACTGAGGTTGTGAATAGTACTGAACAGCCAGCGAGAGAATGCCGTAGGCTTTGGTACCTGGCTGAGCAGTCATTCTTTCGGCAACTTCCTTTTGCACCATAACCACTATCGTTTGGAAAGGTACTTCCCCTTCCAAAGCCTTCATAATCAACGCAGAAGTTAGATAGTATGGCAAATTGGCAACTAGTTTAACTGTTTCCTTCTGCCATCCACTTTTCCTTAGGATCTCCTGCCAGTCTAACTGTAATGCATCGCCCTCAACAATATCTACATTATCAGCCGTAATTGTCTCTTTTAAAATTTGAGTCAAGTCCCGATCGATCTCGATCGCCACTACTTTTTTACAGCGCTTGCTAAGTTCGTTAGTAAGTGTTCCAATTCCAGGGCCAATTTCTAAAACGAAATCTGACTCCGTTAGATCAGCGGCGTCACAGATCTTATCAAGAATATTCTTATCAACCAAGAAATTTTGCCCGAACTTCTTCTTAAAACGAAATTCATGCTCTTTGATAATCTCTGCTACCCTAGAAGGAACCGTAAGATCTTTGAAGTTCATCTAAAGCCTCCTTGAGACTTTCGTCATCAAATTCATCTAATCTCTCGAGAATATCAACGACTTTAATCAATTCTTCTTCGGTTAGTTTACCCTTTTCTACTAGTGAATCACATAAAGAAACTATTTTCAACTTCACTCGTTCTAATTCCTGAAACAATGCCATAAAATTACCCCTGTCAATTTTGATTAAACTCGTCGATGAATCTGGTGTATTCTCTAATAAATCGTAACTTAACCGTACCAGTAGGACCTCGGCGTTGTTTAGCAAAAATAACTTCAACAACTCCTTCGGTTCCGTTTTGTTTCGCCTGCTCGGGATAGTAATAGTCCTCTCGATATAAGAACATTACGATGTCAGCAAACTCCTCGATATTTCCCGAGTCACGTAAATCCGACATCAATGGTCTTTTATTCTCTCGACTTTCTACACCGCGATTAAGTTGTGATAACAAGATAATCGGAACATCCAATTCTCCCGCCAAATCGCGAAGCTCCCTAACGATTTCTCCAATTAATAAAGCCCACGAACGTTGACCATGCTCTGGTGG
>JAAYFS010000066.1 GCA_012728115.1 Bacillota bacterium
CATGACTTGAAAAATGCGTTTGGTCCTCTTTTCACCGTACCGTTTTAAGGCATTTTGATATTCCTTTATTATACTTTTGGGACTTTCTATCCATCCCTTAGTTAAAAAATAAGTTGCCTTTTTACGCTCAAATTTTTGCTTTGGCCGGCATAGAACCATTGATATGCAGTCATCAGTTTTAGGGAAAACCAGATCAGCAGTGGACGCTTTTAATCCTATTACTGCATTTCCGCAGCATCCGTAGACCAAGAGTATATTATCTGCGTCTTTTACATTGTCGATTTCTTCTTGCAGTTTTGTCCTAAGTAGATTAGGATCCATGTGAAATTCTGAATCGACCCAGACTATGGGGTAATTACAAGCTGTTTGTGCCATTGCTAAGTCTAGTTCATCTTTTACTGTTTCACAAGCGATAATAACACTTCTCATCATTTTTCACCTATTCATAGAATTTTAGTTTATTTTCATGATACCATTAGTTCTTCTAATTAGCTATATTAAATTTTTCCAGTCTTGTAATAAGATTTATTATAATACCTCATCATTTCTCAATAAGAAACTCTATTATATAAAAAAACCCTCTGAAAGGCTTTAGGCCGTCAAAGGGTTTTTCATGTCAATTAAAGGAACAAGTTGAGTATAAAGTTAAACATGGCTTCTTCAAGGCCTTGAAGTTTTTCTTTACCGAAATCGGAAACTTCGGGATGTAGCGCTTTGTATTCTTCCCAAGTCTTATAGTATTTGCTCTTGAATGTCGGCATTGATTCCATCTTGTAGTCCTCTTTATTAAAGGCAATACCTGCGGTTTCGCCCGGATTACTATATACTGCGTAATCCCGTACCGTTTCTGTGACTGCACACAGATTTTCTAAATTGACATCATTTAAGAACAATGGTCCCTTATCGAAATCAAACATGAATTTGCCGCCGGGGGCCATGATATCTATGAATTCTTTAACATCTCTTACACATTCTTCTTTGGTTTTGGTTTTAAGACTCATAATGGGGAACAGACCCCTAAGGATATGTTTTTTACCTAATTTTTCTTTTATTTGCTTAGGATCACCATATTCGAACCACAGTATTGTATCTACGGGCAGTTCGTACAGGTAATCGAGGTACCTGGTCCAGTCGCGTTCACAAAATAATTTGCAGTGGATTCCCATAGAAGCGTATTCTTCAACCAATCTCTTTAGGCCAGGCCAGTATAAAGTGGCAAAATCTTTTTCCCTCATAAAGGGTGCCATATGTAGAGGAATAAATACAGACCCGTAATTTGAAATTTTTTCAGGCAGTCCTATTTTAAACACTATAGGATATACAGCTTCACATGCAGCGGCTACTTTCTCGGGCATCCGGCGTATATCCAAACTTATACCCTTGAAACCCCTCAAGAAATCAGCTACAAAATCAAAGGGGACTTCAGTCATCCCACCGGAATATCTACCACCGGGATAATAACCATATTTTTCTACAATCCGATTGATGATATTACTCTGAACTTCCATCTCGTGTTTACGTGCGATAGCACTTTTAGTGAAACTCAAGGCTGCATTTACCGGGTCGTTAAGATTAAAGGCTTTATACTGCCTAGGAAGTACCTTTTCAAGAAGACAATCATAAGGGTTTTCTATGAAATAATCATATTCTTCCGGCAGCATACCTACAACCTCGGGATGCTGCATAAATCCGGTGGAGGCCATTTGAAAAGTTTGGGAATCTAAAGCTTGATAGAATGAAGGATATCTTTGCGAGCCCCCGAATAGGCACCTGTCGGAATATACTTTCTGACATATGGAGTCAAGGGCTTCCTCAAGTAAGTGAGAATTCCATTGGGTTTCAACTAAATTGAGATTACCGTACTGGGCTATAAACTCAAACGGAAGGTTAATATCTACAGGCACTCTTTTGGGAATTTTGTTATCGTGTATATCCTGATATATTTGAATTCTTTCCTGTTGTAATGCTTTAACGTCTGTTGTCAATTATTTCACCCACCCTTGGCAGATTTTAACTCCAGCTGCTGCGTTTGTTGTGAAGGCATCGGCACCAACAAATTCACAAGCTTCTTGAGTTACCGGGTTCCCTCCAATAATTATTTTTACATCATCACGCAGGCCGGCTTTTTTCAATCCTTCTACTGTATCCTTCATGGAATC
>JAAYFS010000001.1 GCA_012728115.1 Bacillota bacterium
AAAATAGAGAAATAGTAAGATGCCAGGAAATTAATCCTGGCAAAAATGATCTTGTACTATATTAAATTTCCGACCCTTGTTATCATAAAAAATTATTGTTTTTCAGTAATCTCGTATTCAAACTTGGTTCCCGAAGGGGCAACACTAACTAAAACCAAAGAACCATCAGGACGTTCTTCAATTTCATATTCGGCTTTATATTCGTCCCCTTTTGGTCCGAGATTTTCAATTCCCCCCTCGACATATTCGTCTAAATCCTCGATATCAGACGGATCTTTAAGGTCATTTACAAATCGATACATTTGCACTGCCGAAATCAAGACACGATGATTCGCTTCAACTACTCGGTCCGCAGCCTTTTCTGTCACATTCTTATACACAGGAATTGCAATCGCAGTTAAAAGTCCCAAAATAACAACTACCGCCAGTACCTCAAATAAGTAAAACCCTTTTCATTCTTCGCTTTTCCCCAAATTTTTGCTAACATTATCACGTTTCCCCCTTAATGTGATTAATAGATTTGTTTGGCTTACCTTACCCTCAAGGTAATCACAAAATAAAAAACACAATGGCGCCAGCTACGGCAAGAAATGGTCCGAAAGGTATTGGTGTCGTTCGCCCTTGTTTCGTATAAAGCAAGTAGATCAAGCCAATAACTGTTCCTATAATTGATGCGATGAAAAGTGTTTTCAATACCCCCAACACCCCGACAAAACTTCCTATAAAAGCTATGAATTTTACATCTCCTAGCCCCATCCCCCCTCGTGATATAAGAGATATAACCAGCAAGATTGCGCCTCCAACAAATAACCCCAATAAACTTTGCCAAAACGGGATTGTGAAGCCAACTGCTGCAAAAATCAGCCCAATAATCATCCCAGGAACAGTCAATTTATTCGGTAAAATCATTTCGTTCAGATCAATTACTGTGCAAATCAGCAGGAAAGAAAAGAAAGTAAGACCTGCTAAAAGCTGTCCAAATCCATCACTCCAAAGATTTATTAAAGCAAAACCTAAACCAGTTACAAATTCGACAATTGGGTACTGGATAGAGATCCTACTACCGCAACTTCGACATCGACCCGATTGCATTATAAAACTAACTATCGGAATCAACTCAATCGGTTTAAGTTCCCTGCGACAAAATGGACAGTGTGAACTCGGATGAACGATTGATTCACCTCTAGGTACTCTAAGAATCACCACATTAAAGAAACTTCCTAGGATTAAACCAATAACTCCCCAAAAGACGGTATTCACCGTTTTACCCCCTCCTAGAACTTAAGGAACTGGAATAAACGAAGTGGGCGAAATCCCCTCTGACACATCGATAATTCGTGGGATAAGGAAAATGGTCATTTCCGTTTGCTCCCCCTTAGATTCAGTCCATTGGAATAAGCGACCGAGAATCGGTAACTGCGATAAAATCGGAATACTTTTTATCAACTCAGTTTCTTGTTCTTGGAGTAAACCTCCGATAAAGATCGGTTGACCATCCTTCACTCTAACAACCGTTGCTGCTTCCCTAGTGCGGATCTGTGGATAATCGCTATCAGTTTGCCAAATAAAGCTACTTACTTGAGGACTAACACGAATCGTAATAAACCCATCTTCGCTTACTCGTGGTTGAACCCGTAGATCGATACCTGATTCCAAAAACTCCATCCTTGATTCGCCTTCTTCACCAGACAAAATTATTGGAACCCTATCTCCCACAAAGATCGAAGCTTCTTCCCCACTGATAGTCGCAATTTTAGGGCTCGCTAACAATTTTGACTTACCTTGAGTTTCTAAAGCTTGCAAGGCAAGAATCAATTCCCATGGTTCCCAAGCGAACTCAATAATCTTTGGAATATCAACGCTTCCTGTATTCTTAATTCCAGCCAGTTCAATACCGAGCTTTTCGAGTGCATCACTAGTAATCTCCTGCACCCAGACTTCTAAAAGGACCTGTGGAAGCGCTTGATCATAAGAGGCAATAAATTCATCTGCTTCTTCGATCAAATTCTCATTAGCCTTAATGATAATCGACTTGGTTGCGGGATCCGTTTTGATCTTGCTCGAATCAACCAGCAAACCAAGAATATCAGAAACCATCGTTGGATCGGCATAATTTAATCGGTAAACCTTTACCTTCTCCTTACTTTCAACCTGATTTCTGGTAACACTCAAGGTATCCTCGTTAAAACTTACAGTTAAATCAAACATCTCAGCTATGTTTGCGATGATCACTTGCGGTTCTAGTTGCCTAAAACTAATCGCTAATTTCAACTCATCCAAACTTGAATCGGCGATTAGGTTCAAATTGAGAACTTCTGTTAACTGAAAGAATACTTCAAGCACACTTTGTTCTTTCGACTCGAGTGACAACACTGGTGGTTGCTCAAGAGTACGCACAATCTTTTCAGCTTCATCCAATACTGCTGGAATTCCTTTAAGAATCACTAAATTATTTTCTGAATCAATATAAATATTATCAGGATCGAGAACTAAACTTAAAGAGGCTCGTAAGCGTTCTGGTGAAACATTGTTAATATGGATATAACGAGTCTCACTAGTTTGATATTGTGTTAGTCTCTCATTGGAAGCAACTAACATAGTTTTTTCTTTAATGACGTAATCATAGCCGCTTAAACTGGATACTAATTCTAAAGCCTCCATCACGGTAACATTGCTTAATGAGAAAGTCCCTTTTCCTTGTACCGATGGATCAACCAGCACATTTAGACCCAGTATACTACCTAAAGTTTCGTAAATATCTCGATACTCCGTTTCTTGAAAGGTTAAAGAAACAGTTTCTGATGCAAGTACAGCTAGTCCAAAACAAAAAAGTAGAACAGTTACCACAACAAGAGTTGAACCCAACCGATAACGAACATTCATTAGTCTACCTCCTCATCGTTACCGTAAACTCTCGATTACCTTGGGAGAAGACCACCTCTTTTCCTTCAATCGAAGTCAGGAGCCAGTCATGGAATTTTTCACCCTCAGCCACAAGTTTTGTCTCACCTTGGTATTCCAACAAAACACGTGAAACTTCAGCGATTACGATACCTCTAATAATAAACTCTGGAATATCTTTTTGATTAACTACTTTCACAACATGCTCCCACTCCGCAGCGGTGGTTCTTCCGAATAATAATCCGAGTTTTCCATCCCATTCAAAGTAACGATCAGGATAGAGTTTCTTAACAAGCTGCAAAATCTCGTTTCCATTAGCGTATGATACTGTGATCGCCCGTGTTTGAACACTTGATGATTGCTCCTCGCTAGCGGTAATAAACGGAGCACTCATGGTTTCGCCTGAATCATATTTTTCAAGTAAGCTTATTCCTCTCTCTAGGTCATTTTTGAGACCATGGAGAACAATTAGATTTCGTTCGGAATCAACATAAGTTTTTATTTCAGGAATAATCACTTGAAGCAACTGCTTTGCTTCATTCACAGAAACGTTTTTTAGGTACATAAATTCAAATTCCTCCGCAGCAAACTCCTGGCGCAAACGTTCAGCGGTAGCTACGATTAAAGTTTTTTCTTCAATAACATAGCGAAAACCTGTAGTTTTTGAGATTAATTCTAAGGCACTTTCAATCGTAAGTTCTTTTAAGTACAGACTAATCGTTCCTTTAACTGAAGCATCGACTAAGACATTAAGTCCAGCTAGTTCCCCTAAGACATGGTAGACATCCCCGACAGGAGCATCTCTAAACTCCATATCGATTAAGAATTTCTCTTCCTGTGCTATCACAGGCAAAGAAAAACAGCTACAGAAAAGAAAAACTGACAGCAATCCCCATAAATAAACTCCCCACTTTTGGTTTCGCAACCTACTTCCCCCCCAAATTAAGTTCTAAAATTAAGCCATTAATGTCAATTTTAAGTGAACCGTTCTCGATAGATCGAATTACTCCAAAGCCCCCAAACTGATCACCGATAGTCTTCCACTCTAAAACCCCATTTTCGCTAACCAAAATTCTGCTATCAGACCCTGCACTAACAACACCGAGAATCTTTATTTCCCCCTGAAGCATATTCTCGATCGAAGCACTCGGGACGCCAAACCGATCATCTACTTGCGAAGGAAGTAGCACGATCTCACCAGGCGGTTGCCAATTAGCTAAAGTCAGGTCATTAGATGGGTTGAAAAAAATATCAATTTCTGCTGTTAGTTCCAGCAAACTCTCCGTACTCTCATACTTTATATATCGAAAAGACGCTGTTTGGTACCGTTTAGAAACTTGATCAAGAAAATAAAAAGTACTTGGATAATCTCCTTCCAACTTAAATAGTAGCGTAACCCATGTATCTCTTGCCCCCTCTCTTAACGGCAAAAGCTCCATTTCAAGAACTTGTAGACCAAAGATCGAGGCATAATGATGAAAATTATCAACCATCACTTGAATGTCCTGCTGTGCAGGAACAATTTTTTGATACTCTTGCACCATTCGTTCAAGTGCGGGACGTTTAACAAACTCTTTTTGTTCTCGTTCCATCCATGTAAATAATAGCGATTGATTCTCTCTTTGTTCGTCAATTGCATTCCGCAATTGATTTGCTTCCTTAACCAATGGAAGGTAAAAAAATGAAAAGATCGCTATAGAAAGGAGGACAACAAAAACAATGACTATGATACTTAAATTACTCACTGGCTTTTCCGTATTGATGTTAAGAATCGTCATAACATTTTTACCTCCAAAGAGCCTCTATGGAAAAGATGGTCAAGTTGCTTTCAGGTAATTGACTAGTCTCAAGGGTAAGAATCTGAAAACCTCTTTCTTGAAGAATCTCCTTCAAGGCAATGATAGTTTCCAGATTATATCCATATCCTCTGATACTACTAGAACTGCGGTCAAATTCCCAACTTTCGAACCACAAATTTCTAATGGGAATTTCATGCAATATGGCAATCTTTGCAATATCTATGCCTTCATTAGCCTCGTTTAAGATATCTGCTAGGAACATGCTTTGCTCTTGCAGTTCATTAATCACACTTTTTTCAGTATCTAACTCTTGTTTCTGGCGTTCTAACGTATTCCATAAATCCATTGTTTGTTGATAATTAAACTTTAGATTATCTACCACTATGTGCTGAATAAATGTTAATCCAGTGATAGTCAAAAAAATAATTATTGCTAGAACTCCAATCAAAAACTCTACTCTCAGTCCAACTGGAGCTTCCATTCTGTCTTCTGGAGGGAGGAGATTAATTTTCACGTTCTTCCAACCCCCTTAAAGCAAGAGCAGTTGCAGCAGAAAAAATGGTATTATCAATAGCGTTAGGATCCAGGCTATCTGCTTGAAAATCCTTAAAGGGCTCCAATACCTTAGTTGATACCCCAAATTCATCAGAAAAGATTTGATCTAACCCCTTTAACACTGCAGTTCCTCCACACACAAATACTTGATCAACCACTTCACTGATAGAGGAAGCCCGCTCACTTGCCCGGAGATAATCTAATGTATGATAGATGTTATTAACTAACTGCTGCATTACCATCCTAACCCTACTTTTATCAAATTCTGCATCTAGAATAATTCGATCGATCTCTTTGGTTCTTTTTAACTGCTCTGCTTCCTCCAACTCTACCTGGTACGCATTCATTATTGCTTCAGTTATATGGTCTCCTCCAATTGGAATCAGGCGATAAACAGAAAAAGCACCGTTATCCTTGATATATATCTTTGTTTGTCGGGAACCGATATCGATATAACAAGGTTTGACACTTAAAGCATTGCGTGTAAGTCTATTGAATGAGAAAACAGGTAGATCAATCACACTAAGATTCAAACCGACTCTGCGGGCGATAGTGATAAAAGGTGAAATCAATTGACGATGACAGCCAACAATAAGTACATCGATTTCCTTATCCCGTCTTATTTCCTCAAATGAAAAACTAACTTCATCAAGTGAGTTGAACTCAAATTCAAAAAAATCCTTAAGTTCATGTTCTATCACTTGGCGTAGTTCTTTAAGAGGCATTACTGGAAACCTCTTTTCTTTGACAACCACATCAGGTGAACTAATGCCCATAACCACCTTTGGTGCCTTCAACACCTCGCTATCAAGTCGATATAAAACATCTACTATCGAATCCTCATTGGTTATTCTCCCTTGGACTACACTATTTTCTGGAGTTGGTAGGCAAATGGCCTCCTCAAGCTGGATAGTACGCCCGTGGCGGATCAACTTAACTATTTTGATTTGTGAATGCCCTAGATCAATCCCGACACAACTAGCTGCCACGCCAATCACCTCACAGTAGAGTGGTCATTTGGATCATTGGTAAGTACACCGAAACCAGAATAAAGAAAACTAATCCTGCTAAGATCAACATCACAATCGGTTCTAAAAGCCTTGTCAGATTACCGACAAGGAAATTCACTTCACGATCATAGAAATCTGAAAGGTGTGCTAAAGTAGTTTCAAGACTTCCCGTTTCCTCACCGATCGCGACCATTTGGATAAACATTGCATGGAAAATTTTGCTCTCACTGAAGCGATTCGCAAAAGCTTGTCCGCTTTGAACATCCATTCTTGCTTCTTGAAGAACTCGTTTGATCACCGAATTATCGATCAAACGCTCGAGTATTTCCAATGATTGGATCATCGAAATCCCACTACGCATTAACAAAGACATCGTCCGACAAAATCGCGATAGTATTACCATCTTTAAAACATTACCGATTAAGGGTATTTTTAAGGAAATCCCGTCCTTAACGTATTTTCCTATTTTTGTGCTAAAATACCACTTAATTGCAATATAAAACAAAATGAATCCCGTGACAAGATAGAAAATGTTGTTAACCACCCAATCTCGCACATTCAAAACTATGCGAGTGACCAACGGAGGTTCCACTCCAAAGGCAAGAAAATTTTTTAATAAATTTGGCAAAACAACAAATAAAATCAGGATCGTAATAACACTAGTAAAACCAAAAATAATTCCAGGATACATCAATGCCTCTGTTGTTTTTTTACGCAACTCATCCTCGCGCTCATAGTAGATTGCCAAGCGTTCAAGCACTTCTGGTAACGCCCCAATTAATTCACCTGCTTCGATCATGTAAATAAAGACATGCGGGAAAATATTTTTGTGCTTTTCCAAAGCTTTGGTCAGGGACGCACCGCTTGCAACTTCTAAACGAACATCTTCAAGTGCAGCCTGCAATTTTTTATCGCCAGCTAGTTCTTGTAAGAGATTAAGACTATCAACCAAAGATAGACCAGCCTGTAACTGAATCGCAAATTGGCGACATAGAATCGCTAAATTCTTTGGTTTTATTGTTGTTTTTTTAAACCTCAAGGAAATCTCTTGATTCTTCGATTCTCTTACATTAACAATTAACAATCCTTGTTCACGCAGTTTCTCGATCGCTTCATTTCTATCTTCAACTACAATTGAGCCCTGAATAACTCCTCCTGTACGATTCCTCGCTTTGTACACGAATTTTTTCATTTACATTTCACCTACTAAATCTGGGTATGCAAATCATACGGATCAATCAGATTCCTTTTTACCAGCTCTTCAAGCGCCATCTTAGCAGTCTTCATTCCAAACCTCACGCTGGTTTCTATTACTGAATTAAGTTGATGAGTTTTCCCTTCCCGAATCATATTTCTAACCGCAGGAGTCCCAATCAAGACCTCCACAGCCGGAACCATGCCTTTGCCATCTTTACGTTTAATCAGTTGCTGATAAATCACTGCTTCAAGTACTGCCGCTAATTGAATTCGGATTTGCTGCTGTTGTTCACTTGGAAAAGCGTCAATAATACGATCGATGGTTTTGGCTGCACCACGTGTATGAAGAGTAGATAGTACTAAATGTCCAGTTTCAGCAGCTGTTAGCGCGGTTGAAATCGTTTCTAAATCTCTCATTTCGCCAACCTGGATAACATCTGGATCTGATCGCAAAGCGGAACGCAGTCCATCCGCGAAGGATCGAGTATCCGAACCTATTTCCCTTTGACTAATAATACAATTCTTATGCTGATGCAGGTACTCGATCGGATCTTCTAACGTAATGATAACGTCTTTGCGTTCTTGGTTAATCAAATCAATCATGGCTGCCAAGGTCGTTGATTTCCCACTTCCTGTCGGACCAGTAACTAGAATCAACCCATCGCGTTTTTTTACAATCTCTTTTAAAATCTCAGGCAGGCCTAATTTTTCGATCGATTTTATTTCTGAGTTAATTACCCTCATCGCTAAGCTAATTGATCCACGCTGTTTAAACATGTTACACCGAAACCTTGCCAATCCTGGTACTCCGTAAGGAAAGTCAACTTCTCCTGCCTGTTCAAAAACCGCCCATTTTTCTTCGGGAACCATTGGCTTAACTAGGATTCGAATTCCAGTAGGATTTAGACTGCCATACTCATTTAACGGCAATATTTCGCCATAGATCCTTAAAAGAGGCGGAGCGCCTGGCACTAGGTGCACATCAGAAGCCTTTTTCTCAATCGCAATCTTCAAAATGCTATTGATATCACTTTGGTAGCTCACCTAAAACCTCCTCATCTAGGACACCATAGACTGTGCGAACTATTTCTGAAACCGTGGTCTCCCCTGCAACAAGCTTGGAAATAGCATTAACCTCCAAAGGTACCATTCCTGACTCGGTTGCAATTCTATATAACTCTGTCTCAGGAAGACATTCACTCACAGCTTCACGGAAATCTTTATTAACAAGCAATACTTCCTCAAGGGGAAGTCGCCCATCATAACCAGAATTTTTACAAGCAGGGCATCCTTTACCTTGGTAAACATACTGAGGTACAGGTATATTCAATGAAGTCATGATCCGCTTAACTATCTGGTCCGTTAATTCAACTTCCTCCTTGCACTTGGAGCAAATCTTCCTCACTAATCGTTGTGCAACTACCCCTACTAATGTCGAACTAATCAAGTATGGCTCAATCTCCATATCCATTAAACGGATCACGGAAGCGACAGCGTTGTTGGTGTGCAAGGTGGTTAACACTAAGTGTCCGGTTAATGCCGACCTTACCGCGATATCCGCGGTTTCTTTGTCCCGAATCTCCCCAACCATGATAATATCAGGATCCTGACGCAGTACAGTACGTAATCCGTTGGCGAAAGTGAGACCGACTCGTGGATTCACCTGAACTTGCGTAATATTTTCGAGCCGATATTCTACTGGATCTTCAACGGTGATAATATTACGTTCTGGGGTACTTAGCTTGTTTAAAAATCCATACAGGGTAGTTGATTTTCCACTACCAGTTGGTCCAGTAACCAATACTAGGCCTTGCTCTCGATGAAGCATAGACTCGATCCGGTTAAGAGAGTTGGCCGAGAATCCGAATTTTTCGATCGACAAAAATTCATAGCTTTTATTAAATAACCTGGCTACGATTTTTTCACCATGGACGGTCGGTAACGTTGATACCCTCATATCGACTTCACTTCCATTGATACTCATCTGAATCCGCCCGTCCTGTGGACGTCTTCTCTCAGTGATATCCAAATTCGCCATCACTTTAACTCGTGAGCAGACATCTGCTCTGAGTCTTTTCGGTACCACCATAACGTCCCGAAGCAATCCATCGATACGAAACCGAATCCGTAAATCTTCTTCTCTAGGTTCAAAGTGAATATCACTAGCCTTCTCTTGCAGGGCTTGTTGTAAGATTAAATTGGCTAGCTTTACTCCTGGTGCATCACCTAGCAATCTTTCATCGGAGATTACCTCATCCTCATCATCGCTAACATATTCATCAAATACCTTGCGTACGGTATCGGAAATATCGCGTGTCCGATTAATAGCCTCGCTAACCTCTTCCCGTGTCGCAATGACTGGACGAATAAACATCCTTACATAACGCTGTAATTCGTCAATCGTATGTATATTAAGCGGATCAGTCATCGCTACAACCAACTCATCATCGATGATCTCGACAGGGATGATCTCATTTTTTTCTAAAACTGCTTCAGGAACAAGTTTAAAAACTTCTTCCGAAATAAATGTCCTAGATAAATCGATCCTTGGTATACCTAAATGAGCACTCAAAGCATCAGCAATTTGTTCTGCAGAAAGATATCCGATTTTTACCAAGACATCTCCCAGTTTATCACCAGTTTTTTTCTGTATCTTTAAAGCCTCGATTAGTTGCTCATGTGTTATGAGGCCTCTTTCTTGCAATATTTCTCCGAGACGCTTACGTCGGGACATTGATTTTCCTCCCTATTTTCCTTCCATGCGAAATTATATTTAGTTATTTCTAGCTAGTTAGGAAAAACCCTTTATCTGCTCGGGAGTTAAGTGAGCAGGCGATTTCCTGATCTGATCAAAAGACCGATAGACCAAAACAAGGGTTTGACAAAGAAGCTGGTTGTCCATCTCTGCTAGTTTAACAAATAGGCGTCCTTTCTCGGATGAAAAATAACGGGGTTCCATTTCTGTTAAACAACTTACTTTAAGTGCATAAAGACAATGGTCACAAGTGCAGACATCGTCAACCTCCGACAGTGCCTTTGTTAAGATTATATCAAGATAGTCCTCACTATAGTTACGATAAGCTGGGGATAAATCAACTTGGTCCTTTTTATCATGTCGTGGATACTTGTGGACAACCTCAACCGATTCTAAAACCGCTGATAAAACACTAGCAAAGATTTCTTCATCCAAATCTTCCAATGGTACTGTAAGCATTTCTTCATTTATGTAATCAGGTTTTACGTGGTTCAACGATCTTAAGATCATATCTTGTCTGCATCTTGCGCAGAGGCATACTTCTGGTCTTTCTTCTAAGACGTTGTCAACCATCCTCTCCACTACATCCACTACGAAATTTTGCAAAACCGCCATATTTTACACCCTCTCCCAGTATTGGTTATATTTCAGGCGCCTTTCTCGCGGCCATTGCTTGTTCGAAAGAGTAGGCAAGGCTAATAAGTTTAGGCTCCTCAAAAGCACGGGAGGTAAAAGTTATTCCAAATGGTTGATTCTGATCACCATAGCCACACGGAACATTGATAGATGGATATCCAGCTTTGGCTGGGATGTATGCACCCATGGGACCAGGAGTGATTATCGCATCTAGATTATACTTTTCCATTGTTTGGTTAATTCCCTTTTTTTGGGCATAATCTAAACCATTTCTACGACTTTTTACGTACTCCCACTCGGTCAAAGTCCCACTTGTGCGTTCGGCTTCCAAAAGGTAGTATTGACCATATTTTAAGCATTTTTCGCGGTTGTTACGGTTAAACTCAATAACATCTGCTAACGAGCGTACTCGATTGTTCGGATTGCTATTGATTAAATAGTTATTTAAACCAACCTTAAATTCGTAAATTAATATGTTATAATCCCATTCAACTTCTGAAGGAGGAAACGAAATATCATCGATAATAATTGCTCCTGCTTCTTGCATGCCTTCGATCGCTTTAATAAATAGTTTCTGCAGTGATTCATTGAGAACTCTCTTAAAATATTCAAAGGATACTCCTATGCGGGCGTTTTTTAGTGCATCCTCCCGCAGAAATGAAGCATACTTAGTAGGGATGCGGTCTGCACTTAAGCGAGTACTTGGGTCTTTCAGGTCTACTCCAGCGATCGCTTCAAGAACGATCGCAGCATCTGTTACAGTTCGAGCTAAAGGTCCAACCGTATCTTGACTAAAGGCGATGGGAATTACTCCACTCCTACTTACCAACCCAACTGTAGGTTTTATTCCCACTACTGAGTTCTCATTCGCTGGACTCAAAATTGAACCCGACGTTTCCGTTCCCAAAGCTACGGTAGCGAAACCCGCTGCGACAGCAGCACCTGAGCCGCTACTTGATCCACCGACATCAAAAATCCCAGGTCCGTAAGGATTAAGTACTTGTCCACCTCTTGAACTATAGCCATTAGGCATTCCCTTGGTCATAAAATTTGCCCATTCAGTCATGTTAGCCTTACCAAAAATAACCGCACCAGATTCTCTAAGTTTTTGAACCACAAAGGCGTCTTCTTTGGCAATATTATTAGCGATAGCTAAAGATCCCGCCGTAGTATGCATCTTATCTCCCGTATCAATATTATCCTTAATTAAAACTGGAATGCCATGCAAAGGACCACGCTTTAAGCCTAACGAACGTTCATGGTCAAGAGCTAGCGCGATATGGTAGGCATCAGGATTAATTTCAAGGACCGAATTGATCCTTGGGCCAGCTTTATCTAGTTTACTTACCCGCTCCATTAAGTGAAGCACTAATTCTCCACTCGAAAGCTTGCCTGCATCCATCAAAGCCTGCAACTCAAGAATACTTAACTCTTCTATTCTAGTACTCATTAGATTACCTTCCCTACTCCAATTCTACTAATTCAAAAGAGGCCCTTTAGGAATTACCTAAAGGGCCAAAACTCTTCTTAGAAACGTTTGCCAGGTTGATCGTAGTAAGCTGCGTTCCAGCGGATTTCTTTCTTGAATTGGCTCAAATCAGTATTTTCCCCGATTAGCAAGAACTCCATATCAGCCATTTCTGCAAAAGCTTCAAGATGCTCAACAGTAAGCGCTTGACTGAAGCTTGTATGGTGTGCTCCGCCAGCCAAAATCCATGCACCAGCTGCTACCTTGAGATTTGGCTTTGGAATCCAGAGTGCCCTTGCAACAGGTAGTTTTGGTAATGGCTCTGCTGGTATAACCTCAACTTCATTAACGATCATTCTTAAGCGATGACCTAAATCAACGATTGAAACAGCAATCGCTGGGCCAGTAACGGTATCAAAAACTAGTCTAGGCGGGTCTTCTTTACCACCAATTCCTAGTGGGTGAACTTCAAGATTTGGTTTTCCGTTTGCGATCGATGGGCAAACTTCTAACATATGAGCGCCTAGGATTTTCATATTGCCTGGCTCAAGGTGGTAGGTGTAATCTTCCATAAATGAAGTTCCACCTTCAAGTCCTTCGGCCATAACCTTCATCGCTCTTACTAAAGCGGCTGTTTTCCAATCGCCTTCGGCTCCGAATCCATAACCTTGTGCCATTAAGCGTTGAACTGCCAAACCTGGAAGTTGTTTCAGTCCGTGAAGGTTTTCAAATGTAGTAGTAAAACCTGTGAAACCGCCATCGAGTAAGAACGCTTTCATTCCTAGTTCAATTCTAGCGGCATCGACAAGTGAATTTCTCTTGCTGCCACCTTTTTGAACCTCTTTATCGAGGGTATAGAGTTCTTCATATTCATCGAGCAATTCATTAATCTCGGCATCACTGATTCCATTTACGTATTCTACTAAATCACCGATACCATAACCATTTACTGAATAACCGAAACGTAATTGAGCTTCAACCTTGTCGCCCTCGGTTACTGCCACTTCACGCATGTTATCGCCAAATCTAGCGATCTTAGCACCTTGCCAATCTGCCCAACCAGCAGCAGCGCGCATCCAGGTTCCTAATTCACTTTGAACTTCTGGATCTTGCCAGTGACCAACGATAACACCTCTATTGATGCCTAAACGGCTAACAATAAAGCCAAACTCTCTGTCCCCGTGAGCGGATTGATTTAGGTTCATAAAGTCCATATCGATGTCGTTCCAAGGGATATCTTGGTTAAATTGAGTATGTAGATGTGCTAATGGCTTGTGTAAAATCTTGAGGCCATTGATCCACATTTTTGCAGGTGAGAAGGTATGCATCCATGTGACCACACCTACACAGTTTTCGCTACTGTTGGCATCCAAGCAAACTTTGGTAATCGCTTCTGGAGTAGTTACAACTGGTTTAAAAACAACCTTAAATGGGATTGCGGATGAATTATTAAGACCTTCAACGATCTGCTTTGAATGTTCATCAACTTGCCTTAAGGTATCTTCTCCGTAAAGATGCTGACTACCAGTAACAAACCAAACTTCATATTTTTTAGAGTTCATATTTTCTACCTCCTTGATTAACTATTACAGTATAATTATACCTTAAAATCTAGTTCGGCAATAACTAAAATTAACCTTCTTTTTGACAAGAAATATCATTATCGACCCTTTGGAATAAGGTAAGTGGTCAAAATCTCGCCAAAGTACAGGGTATGATAATCCGGATAGTGGGTTTTTACGATCGCTGGATCGAGATTGGTTTCTGATAAAGCGTGTTTATAAATGATTTTACATTCGTAATGTAGCTCACAATCCGCAATAATCGGAGCTTTAACCAATTGAGCAGGTTGTAATTTGAGCTCCACAGCACTATACTTATCTATATCTCGTCCTGAACGTGTGCCACAGAAAGCAAGTTGTTTTTTCATATCCACTTCAATCGGAACACTAACAGTAAAATCGCTTGCCTTTTCAATCATACTGAAAGTGTGGCGTGACTCTCGCACTGGGACAATAAAGACTGGTTTACCCCAATAAATATTGACCCCACCCCAGCCGATGGTCATAGTATTTGGTTTCGGACCATCCACCGTAAGGAACACTCCGCCGCGAGCAAGTCTTTGATACGTTATTTCCAAGTAATCTTGATAATTTACTTTTTGGATCATTCTACGTCTCCTTCTAATTCGTGATTATTAGTTATTATCAAACAAACTGAAACCACAAAGAAAAAGTAATTCCCAAATAGCGATTTGGTGATCGAGGTATAGGTGATGTAATTCTGTCTCTAACTCAAGTACTGCTAAGCTTAATTCTTCATACTCTAATTCTGTACTAATACCCGCTTCCACTCGTCGTTGTTCGCGTTCTAGCCCTTGATAGGCGTCTTTTAAGCGCTCCGTTAACGATGAAATCTGCCTTTCAATCGCCAATATACTTCGATACCTTGTCTCAATTTCTCTCTTCACCCTCTGAATTTCCTTTTCTAGAGCTAGTTCAGCGTTAGCTACCTTCAATTCCAGCTCTTCCGCCTTATATGGCTCTGCTGGATATAGATCTCGGGAAAAACTTAAACCCGCTTGCAAACTATTCTTGCTAAAATCCAAGGGGTTCTCATACTGATGAATGCTAATCTTCCCCGTTAAGGTGATATCCCACCCGTGATCTTTTAGATATTCCTCTAAATCGGCACTCACATCTTTTAAGTGAAAAACAGCGTTTTTTAAACCGATATCAACCTCAACGGCGACCGATTGCCAAAATCCTAATTCCTTATTTATTGGCTCATAATGATAATCTTTTTGTAGTTCAAAAGCCATGTCATCAGGCAAATTCAAAAGGCATGTGAAGCTTTCCCGCATTTGTCGTAGGTTCTCCTTAGCATCTTCTACCCTTTGATATGCCAGTCCCAATTCAGAATTTGCTTTCACTATTTCCAGTTCCGCTCTTTCTAATCTTTTGGCCTTGTCCAATTTAATCTTGGCTATATCATACTCGTTCTGGGCTATTTTTACTAAATTCTGTGCTTTTATTATAGCATAATAAGCTTTAGCCACATCCAATGCTAGAGAACTCTCAGCATTTTTTAACACATCTGTACTTATTGGTTCTGGCCTTTTAACCTTGGGAACAAATAGTTTTTGCTGATAGTTTAAAGTTATTGCGGGGTTAATGCTAAGCTCATCACGATAAACGTAATTAATGGGAACTGTTAGAGATATTTCGGAAGCCTGGTTTATTTGATAACTACCTCGGACATATAGCGAGGAACCAAATCCTTTGTTACCGTATTCAACTGCTGTTCCAGAGACACTTAAAGATGCTCTGTTTTTGGCATACTCATCCTTTTTATTATGGTATTCAACCTCGCGCCTAGTTAAGGCTAGTTGGCGATTGTTTGCCAACGCCAAATCGATCGCTTGATTAAGGTCTAAAACAAGCACATCAGCAGAAGTTATTGTACTTGCAAAAACCAAACCCACAAGGATCAAAATTAGGCTCGCCCAAAGAAATCTTTCGCTCCTTTCGCTAACCATTTAACTCATCTCCCTCGCTGATCAATAAAGGGCGCCCCATTACATTATATAATTCTCTTACCGCCCCGATATGTTCCCAGATAGCGTCCTTTAATTCTTGTTCAGCTGCTTCTTTCGCTCGCCGTGAATTCTCGAGTTGGTTATCACTTATTACTCCTTGGCTATGTTGAACAAGATTAACTTGATAGTTTCTTGATGCAAAATCAAGCTCACGTATCTTTAGTTCCACATTATGCTCTTGGCTGACCACATTTAGGTAAGCGGTTCGGACATCAAAAAAGACTGTGTTTTTTGCCTTTTCATATTGTAGCTTCGCCCGTTCCAAATCTAATAAAGCTCTTTCTAGCTCAGCTTGCGGAGTATATTCATTATCTTTAAGGCCTACCACTCTTTCTGCTTCAGCGATCGTTTTTTGCGCTTTTTTAATGATCTCAGAATCACTCAAAGCAATGTTTAAAGCCTCTTCGAATTCGATAGCAAGAGGACCAAAGGCAAACTCGATTTTTTCAGTTAAGATAAAATCAATATCAAAAGATAAACCAAGTACATCCCTGAATTTATACTTAGCTCCCTCTAGGGCATTTTTTTGATTATCTAAAGCAATGCCTGCTTTAAAAAGATCATTTGATGAGTTAATTAGAGTGAGTTCGGAAATTAGACCCGCTTGGAATCTTGCAGAATCTAAATCATAGTTTCTTTTCGCTTTAGAGAATGCATCTTCCTGATCAACTAAACGCATTTCACTTTTTAGGAGGTTATAATATTCTCTTTCGATCTGCAGGGACAAACTCTCAATCATTTGATCTAACTTTGTCTGTGCATCGTTAAATTCCTCGTATGTACGTTCAATTTCTTCTGGTTCGCCGACAATTAAAGCTCTTTTATAACTAGACTCCTTCTCTTTTACATTTAGTCTTTCGATCCTAATATCGAGATTATTTTCCTTTGCATAGCGAATAGCATCCGCTAAGGAGAATTCTAAAGGTTCCTTTTCCCCCTTTGCCATCCCAGCTGGGTTTAAAACAAGTGACAAGATAAGAAATAAGGAAAATAAGGAAAATACCTGAATGCGTTTCAACTTTCAGTCCTCCTTGTATTTACGGTACTTATTAAACCTATAACGAATATGTTAATTGTTTACGAGCAAAATCCTCCTTAACAGAAAAAGTCCCCAATGGAGAAAA
Source organism: Bacillota bacterium (assembly GCA_012728115.1). Taxonomy (GTDB): domain Bacteria; phylum Bacillota; class Limnochordia; order Darwinibacteriales; family JAAYFS01; genus JAAYFS01. Next base: position 17,044 of record JAAYFS010000001.1, read on the forward strand.
TCAACCAATGGGGACTTGCGGCCTTACTTGGAATCTTTTTTTTGTAAGCGATCAACGATTTGAGTAACCTCTCTATTTTTCTTAAGTTCACTCGTTACTAATGAACGGATCACGTTGATTATTCCTACATCTTCTTCATCGACCAAGTTCAACACCAGAATGGCTAACAAAATTACAACCGTGGAATTGTCCGCTATGGCTATAGCGATATTGGTATCTATCTGGTTTTGATTAGCCAATTGGCTTAACAATTGCTGTTGTAAAGATACTAGGGTTTGAATTTGTTCTTCTAATTGTTCTAAGAATTGGCTTTGTTGCTGGTACTGGAATAGAATATCTGTATCAAAATAATCAACGTGA